>NC_020054.1:1707030-2038697 GCF_000331105.1 Fibrella aestuarina BUZ 2
TTAGGGGAAAAGCTACCGTTTGTTGCGGCCGAAAACGATCGCCGCCGCCAGTTGGCCCGCCGCTACCTGGCGGAGCTGACCCTGCCCGACCTGACGTTGCCACCCGCTGATGCTGTCGATGCGGATGCCTGGCATTTGTTTGTGGTACGGCACCCCGAGCGCGACGCTTTTCGAACGTACCTGCAACAACAGGGGATTGGTACCGATATTCATTACCCCATACCGCCTTACCGCCAACGGGCCTATGCCACTAGCTGGGCCGGAACGGACTGGCCGATTGCCGAAGCAATGCACCGCGAGGTGCTGAGCCTGCCCCTGAACCCCACACTAACCGACGACGAAGTGACGCGCTGCGTCAGAACCATCAACGCGTATATGAAGTGACTCTATCAACAAGCATGTATGGAACTCAGTATCATTATTCCTGTCTACAACAGCGAACGCACGCTGACGCCCTTACTCGAACGGCTGGAGGTTTGTTTATCGGGCTATGATTTTGAGGTGGTACTGGTCAACGATGGGAGCCGCGACCGCTCGGAGTGGGTTTGCGAACGGCTGGCCGATCGGTATGACAACGTGCGGGCAATCAGCCTGCGCCGCAACTTCGGTGAGTTCAACGCCGTTTTGTGTGGGCTGAATTATGCGTCGGCGCAGTTTGCCGTCATCATCGACGACGATTTCCAGAACCCGCCCGAGTCCATTCTGACGCTCGTTGAAGCCGCCAAATCGGACGACTACGATGTGGTGTACAGCTATTATGCCGACAAGCGCCACCATTGGTTTCGTAACGTGGGCAGTGACCTCACCAACCGCCTGGCCACGTACCTGCTGGGCAAGCCCCGGGACCTGTACCTATCGAGCTTCAAGCTGATCCGGCGCGAGGTGGTCGACGAGATTATCCAGTATCAGGGGCCGTATCCCTACATCGATGGGCTGATTTTTCGGGTAACCACCAACGTCGGGAGCGTCGAAGTGCCGCACCACGACCGGCAGGAGGGCCGCTCGAACTACACGTTCCGCAAGCTGCTGTCGCTCTTTCTGACGGTGCTGGTGGGCTATTCGGTCTTGCCGTTGCGGGTCCTGACGGGCGTGGGCATGATGCTGATGGGCGCCAGCCTGCTGTTCGGCGTTACGCTGTTCACAGCGCACCTGACCGGCTGGTTCGACGTGCGCGCCTGGGAGCTGGTTGTCTGGGCGGTGGCCATACTAGGCGGCCTGCAACTGCTGTTCGTTGGGGTACTGGGCGAGTATGTTGGGCGGCTGTTCATGACGCAGAGCGGCCTGCCTCCCTACGTAGTCAAACGAACCCGGGGCGTCGTGACGGCCCGGTAAGCACGCCAGTCGAGCCCATTCGCTCTATAGTTGCCCATTCGATAAATAGAATACCGCATAGTCTGGCCGGTTTATTCGATAGCCAATATAGATGAGTAAATTAAACTACTCATTTACAGTGACTATTGAATAAACGATTATGAAGAAATGGTTATACGTAACCGTAATGCTCTTACCGGTACTGGCGCAGGCCCGGCACATCATCGGGGGCGAATTAACCATGCGTTCGCTGGGCCGCCCCGGCTACTTCCGGGTACAGATGGACCAGTATTGGAACGAGGTGTACTCCAACAGCCAGAACAATGACGCCACCATCACGCTCTTTATTTACCAGCGGCGGGGACCAACCCTGATTGAGAGCATCACCCTGCCGCTGCTGACGTCTACGCCCATCATTTACGCCAACGCCGCCTGCGCTCAGTCGCAGAGCCTCAAAACGCTCAAAGGCACGTATTACAAAGACATTCAGTTCGACGTGGCTGACTACGGCGATAGCGAGGGGTATTACATGGTTTGGGAGCGTTGCTGCCGCGACAACGCCATCACCAATCTGGCCAATGCAACCGATATCGGGATG
This sequence comes from Fibrella aestuarina BUZ 2, assembly GCF_000331105.1. Lineage (NCBI taxonomy): Bacteria > Pseudomonadati > Bacteroidota > Cytophagia > Cytophagales > Spirosomataceae > Fibrella > Fibrella aestuarina. The sequence goes on from NC_020054.1 coordinate 1,708,940, forward strand.
CTGTTTTACCTGGAGTTTCCGGCCATGCAGCGCAACGGGGCGGCATTTACTAATTCGTCGCCGGTGTTTGGGCAACCCAACGGCGAATACATCTGCATCAACAAGCCCACGGCCTTTGCCTACACGGCGACCGATGCCGACGGCGACCAGCTCCGGTACAGTCTGGTAACGCCCTATCAGGGCTACACGACGGCGACGGAGGTATATGGCCGTAGCACCCCCAGAGCCAACTACCCACTTGTCACCTGGGGGACGGGTATTGCCGCCGACCGGGCTATTTCGGGGAATCCGGCGTTGCAAATCAATCCCAATACGGGGCAACTCACCGTGCGGGCCAACAAGGCGGGCTACTACCTGTTTGGCGTGCAGTGCGATGAGTTTCGGAATGGGCAGCGCATCGGGTCTATCCGCCGCGATTTTGTGTTGCCCGTAATCGATTGTAACCTGACACCCTTGCCCATTCCCGTTATTCAGGCAGCCGGCGCAACAGCAACCGAGCTAAACATTTGTCCAGGTACGTCGGCTACGTTGACTGCCGATGCCAACCCGCAATGGGCCTACCAGTGGCGGCTCGACGGGAGTAACATCGACGGGGCAAATTCGCCAACGCTGGCTGTACAGAAAACCGGTAGCTATACCGTCCTGCGCAGTTTGGCCGGGCGCTGCGCCAACGATACCCTCTCGCAACCCTTTTTGGTGAAACAGCTGCCTCTGCCCGCCGTAACAGCCGATTCGGTGCCAACTGTCTGCGCCAGTCACGATGCGCTTCCACTGGTTGGTCAGCCGCTGAGTGGCACCTGGACCGGTGCGGGGGTGGCCAACAACCAGTTCGACCCGGCGCAGGCGGGGGTGGGGTTGCACAAACTGGTGTATACCGCCAAAGGAGCCAATGGCTGCACCAATACCACCACGCGCTGGGCCGATGTCTCCCCGCCGATCACACTCAGTGGGCCGGTGTTGTACCGGATTCAGCGGGGCAGCACCGGTCAGCTTATTCAAACGCCTAGCGTTGCCAGTGCCACCGTACTCTGGTCGCCCGCTCTGTACCTGGACGATCCCGGCAGCACCACGCCGCTCTGTAGCCCGGTCGATTCACAAACCTACACGGTGCGGGCCGAAGCGCTGGGCGGGTGTACGGCCAATGCGTCGGTAACGGTGCTGGTGGTTGACCGGCTGTATATCCCGTCGGCTTTTTCGCCCAACGGCGACGGGCAGAACGACGTGTGGCGCCTGCAAAACACCGAATCGTTTCCCGATTGCGACGTGCGGGTGTTCAACCGCTGGGGTGAGCTGGTCTACCAGTGTGCGGGCCTGCCCAACGAGCCCTGGGACGGCACCTATCGGCAGATACCCGTGGAGGCAGGTACGTATACGTACCTGATCCGAACGGAAGCCGATCGGCCTGCGCTACGCGGCAGTGTCACGGTGTTGAGGTAAGCTACGGGCTGATGGGTACGTTTGAAAGGTCTGCCGAAAACGTACCCACCGAAAACGCACAAACTGAAAGCTGTAAACTATTTTTGAGAATGTTTACAGGGATTGTTGAAACGATGGGACGGGTAACGGCCATCGACACCGAAGGCACGAATCTGACCTTCCATATCGAATCGCCCATCACGAATGAGCTAAAGATCGATCAGAGCATCAGTCACAATGGCGTGTGCCTCACCGTGACGAGCCTCACCGATACCAGCTACACAGTGACGGCGGTTGACGAAACACTCAAAAAAACAAACCTTGGTCAGCTGGCCGTGGGCGATCTGGTCAATCTGGAACGCTGCATGCCCGCTACGGGCCGCTTTGACGGGCATATCGTGCAGGGGCACGTCGATCAGACCGGTACGTGCGTGAACGTGCAGGACATGGACGGCAGCTGGCTGTACGATTTTCAGTATGACCCCGCCGTGGGTAACATCACCGTCGAGAAGGGCTCGATCTGCATCAACGGCGTGAGCCTCACCGTTTTCGACTCGCACGACGACGGCTTCCGGGTGACGATCATTCCCTACACGTACGAGCACACGACCTTCTGCAATTTGCGCCCCGGCCACGTCGTTAATCTTGAGTTCGATATCGTGGGAAAGTATATCAAGAAGATGCTGTCGGCGTATAAGTGACAGGAGCGCGCGTAGAGCGGATATAAAGGGTCGGCGCAGCTTTTCTCGCCTGAGCGGGCTGCGCTCGTAAATCTGTACCGATCCGTTTAGAGCCGTTTCATCCGTGTTCCCATCCAGTTTACCTTTACCACATGACGAAACTGAGTACCCGTACCCGCACCGATCTATTCATTCATCTTGGCATTATTCTGGCTCTGGCGGTTGTGCTGGTGCTGACGTTTTTCTTTGGCTACCTGCCGTTCTCGACCAACCACGGTCAGACGATCACCGTGCCCGACCTGAAACAGATGAGTTTAGACGAACTCGAAAACTACCTCGACGACCGGAAGCTGCGCTACGAAGTGAGCGACTGCACGTTTGTGGCCGGGGGCGTTCCGCTGACGGTTTTTGCGCAGTATCCGCAGCCGGGGTCGAACGTGAAGGAAGGGCGGAAAATCTACCTTACCGTGGTGAAACGCATGGCGCCGCAACTGGCCATGCCCAATCTGATTGACCTGACATCGCGCTCGGCCGAATTGTTGATCCGCTCGATGGGCCTGGTGATGGGTGACCTTACCTACGAACCCGATCTGGGTAAGAACAAGGTATTGCGGCAATATGCCAACGGCCAGGAAATCAAAGCCGGAATGCCCGTTGCCAAAGGCACCAAGATCGACCTGGTTGTGGGCGATGGCGAAGGCAATGTCTATTTCCCCACCCCCGACGTAACCAACCTGCCTTACGACGAAGCGGCCACGGCCATTCAGGGCGCGGGGCTGCGCGTGGGCGTGCGGGTGCCGGTCGATGACCCCGAGCAGGAGGTAGGCACGGTGATCAAGCAGAAACCCCGGGCTGGTGAGCGCATCCGCGTCGGGCAGTCGGTCGATGTGTGGGTCGTAGGACCGTTAGACAGTAATACGGATGCAAATCAGTAGGGTAGGGCTGGTCATCAGTCTGGTGTTGATGAGCCTGACTGGCTGGGCACAGACGTTGCGACTGCCTTTTTTCGACGACTTTTCAACGACACCGCTCGCCCCCTCACCAGCGCGCTGGGTGGCGGGCAGTGGCGTCTACATCAACAACACGCTGACGACCGACCACCCTTCGGCCAACATCGCGACGTTCGACGGACTGCGGGCCAATGGCCTGCCCTACGACCTCACCAACGAAAATGCCGAGGGCGGCACCGATACCCTCACCTCGCTGCCGATCGATCTGGGCGGGCTAAGCGTCCGTGACTCGGTCTATATCAGCTTTTTCTGGCAGCGGCGTGGCCTCGGCGAACTGCCCGATGCCGCCGATTCGCTGGCGCTGGAGTTTCTGGGCAGCGATGGCCGCTGGCAGAAAGTATGGAGCGAGAGCGGCGGCGTGGTCAATAACAACTACACGCAGCAACTGGTTAGAACGGATAATGCCCTGTTTTTTCACTCGGCCTTTCGCTTTCGATTTCGGAGCCGGGGGCGGCAGTCGGGCGCCTTCGATCAGTGGCACCTCGATTACATCTACATGAACCGGGGACGTACCCGCTTCGACCGCTTTGTGCGCGACCTAGCCATTCGGCGGCCGGTTTCGCCGTTGTTGCGCCGGTATTCAGCCATGCCGTTGCGACAGTTTCTGGCCAAAGCGACGACCGAACTGGCCGACACCGTTTCGTCGGATGCCCGAAACCTCTTCAACGATCCGGCCGGGTTCAACCAGTTGAATTTCCGGTTTACGCTGCGTAACCAGCAAACGGGCACTGTCTTTCAAAGCGATACGCTGGCCAATTCGCTGTCGGTGCCGTCATTGGGCGCGCAGGCAGTGACATGGCGTCGGCCAACGGTGATCACCAGCGATTTGTCGGGGCGAGCTGTATTACAGGCCCAGTTCAGGTTGCTCACCAACGTGTCGGCGGCCGACCCGGTCGATTTCCGGCTCAACGATACCCTCTCCAATGTGACGGTGCTCGACAACTATTACGCCTACGACGACGGGTCGGCCGAGATTGCGACGCAGATCAACCAACGGTTGGCGCGGGTGGCGGTGCGCTTCGTCAACAACCTGCCCGACGCCGTGAAGGGTGTGCGCATCTACATTGCCCCCACGCGGCGCAACCAGGAAAACCAGCAGATCGCGTTCAGCATCTTCAACGATGCCGGCAACAACAGCCCCGCCACGCGCCAACTGATGCAGCAGACGTTCCCGATCAAATACGCGACCGTCCGCAACGGCTTTGTCGACTACCTGTTCACCAATCCCGTCAACGTCCGGGATACGTTCTACGTCGCCTACGCGCAACTCGACGATCCCCCGATTCCGATCGGGTTCGACCGCAACAGCCCCTTTCGGAACAACACGTTCATCAACCTCGGTACGCGTTGGGATGCCGTAACGGGGCCGGAAGGGGCAGGCGCGCTGATGATCCGGCCCATCATGAACAATGGTCCCGCTACCGTGCTGACGGCCACCGAACCAGAAGCCCCGGCGCAGGTGTTTCCCAATCCCAGTACGGGCGCTGTTAACTGGGGCGGCTCGCTCGCAGGCTCGGTACGCCTCGACGTTACTGATCTGAGCGGACGTACCTGGCTGACCATGTCACTCGCACCTACGCAAACGAAAGCCGAACTGGGTCAGTTGCCCGACGGGTTCTACCTGCTCCGTTTCACCAACGAAGCGGAACGTACCCGAACCGTAAAATGGATCATTCGCCATTAGTTTGCTGTTTCGGGCGTAATTAACCAGCCAGACAAACCACAACTAATCAACCAGACAACATCATGGATATCACCGTACAGGAACTGCGCGAACGCCTCGACAAGGGCGAAAAACTGAACCTCATCGACGTGCGTGAACCCAACGAGTATGCCGAAGACAACATCGGAGCCACGTTGATTCCGCTGGGCGAACTGCCTTATCGCATCGACGAGATCGAGAGCCTGCAAGATGAAGAAGTCATCGTGCATTGCCGGTCGGGTGCCCGCTCGGCCCGCGCGCAGCAGTTTCTGGAAGAAAATGGCTTCACCAACGTTCGCAACCTGCAAGGCGGCATGTTGGCCTATAGGGCTTAAGAATGTATAATGAATAATGCACAATGAATAATGTATAATGGGCTGACGCTAAATCAACTGTCTTAGCGTCAGCCCATTATACATTATTCATTGTGCATTATTCATTATACATTCCTTCTAGCTCATCATCCGGGCTGATCCAGCGGAAATCGTTCTGATGGCGGAACCAGGTCAGCTGCCGTTTGGCGTAGCGGCGTGAGTTTCGTTTGAGCAGATCGACCATAGTGGCGTAGTCGTAGTCACCATCGAGGTAGCCAAAGACCTCTTTGTAACCAACCGTTTTCAGGGCGGGCGTGTGGCGGTAAGCCGTCAGGCCGCGCACCTCATCCACTAACCCCGCCGCCAGCATCTGATCCATGCGCTGATCGATGCGGGCGTAGAGCTCGTCGCGGGGGCGTTCCAGGGCAATCAACACCGTCTGGAATGGGCGCTCGGGCAACTGCCGCCGCCGAAACGACGAGTAGGGCCGCCCCGACACCAGGCTTACTTCCAGCGCCCGCATCACACGTTGCGTGTTGTTGAGGTCGGCGAGGGTAGCGTAGTCGGGGTCGAGACGTTGAAGCTCATTTTGCAACGGTGTGATCCCTTCTGCTTCAAACTGACGTTGCAGCCGTTCGCGCAGGGCATCATCGCCCACAGGCATATCGTCGAGACCATGCAATACGGCGTTGATATACAGCCCCGTTCCGCCGGTCATAATCACCTTGTCGTAGGTTTGAAAAAGCTCGTCGAGCAGAGCGAGGGCTTCACGTTCATACTGCCCCGCGCTGATGGGGGCATCAATACTGTGGCTGTCAATGAAGTAATGGGGAATGCCGTCCAGTTCCTCGGGCGTGGGTTTGGCGGTACCGATGCTAAGCTCACGGTAAAACTGCCGTGAATCGGCGGATACGACTACGGTATGGAGCCGACGCGCCAACCGGACGCAAAAGGCCGTCTTGCCAACGCCCGTTGGTCCGGCTATAACGATGAGTGTTTTGGTGGAATGTACCATGCTGACCTCAAAACTACCGACCAAAAGGACGCCCTATTGGTGACCGACAGTTTCATGAAAAATATACCATTTCTATAGTTTTAATATGATTTCTAACAATTTATGTGCGAAATTAGTGTGGAGTTATGATGAAGTATCCCAATTATGAAAACTGAATACTATGCAGGCTAGCTTCGTATAAGCTCATTCGTTAGTTGCCGTTAATCTAGAAAAAAGAATTGATGGGTTGAAGGGCTGGTTATGACCACGTTTGGGACCAACCAGTTGATATTGACATCTTCTTGGAAGAGAAATAGTTGATATTAAATTAAATTTCTGCCCAAAAATGTATGTTTCTTTTTTACGGAAACGAATTGTTAGGAACATAGATTAACTTTGTGTCAACACATAAGTGCTTACAAATCAGTCATTTACAAACCAAAAGGTTAGTTACGGTACGTTACAATGAACGCAAAAACCCAACCGGATTTAATGGCCGAAGAGGACCGTCTTATCATCAGGAAAGCATTGGAGGTCATCTGCGGCAAGTGGCGGTTGTTCATCTTACTTCATCTGGGGCAAAAGACACGTCGTTACAGTGAACTGCGTCGGTTACTTCCCGACGTAAGCGAAAAGGTGTTAATCCAGGAGTTAAAAGCCCTGGTTGAGTTGGGGGTTCTGGAAAAGCAGTCCTTCAATGAAGTACCCCCTCGAGTAGAGTATCGGTTATCGGAGCGCGGGCAGGCCGTATTGCCCACGCTTCTTCAAATTAAAGAAGTTGGGAAGCACTTTATGCCTGCCTATTGAGCTATTTATATCGAACCGACCTCAAGAACGCCAACAAAAATGCCGACCTCGGACAACGGGGCCGGCATTTTTGCTGATTAGCCGAATGAGGTTTATTCAACACCACCCATCCATCGCCGTAACGGTTTGACCAACACCAGCATGAGTGCGCTGGCTACCAGCGAGAACGTAGCGACGCTCTGAAACAGATTGGGCATTTGCTGCACGTTTTTTTCGTCGAAACCGCTGGCAAACAGACCCGCGATGAGGTTACCCAGCGACGACCCGATGAACCAGATACCCATCAGTTGACTAGCGTAGCGCTTGGGCGCCAGTTTCGTCGAGGCACTCAGCCCAACCGGGCTAATAAACAGTTCGCCGAGCGTGAAGAACAGGTACGTTACGACCAGGTAAAGCGGGGTGGTACGGGGGCCGGCAAGGGCTGCTTTGGCGGCAACCACCATCACCAAGTAGGCCAGGCCGAGCAACAGCAGGCCCGTCGCCATTTTGGCGGGAGCGGGAAAACTGATCTTACGATTAGCCAGAAAAATCCAGAGACTGGCCAGTACGGGGGAGAGCGTCAGGATGAAAGCCGGGTTCAGGTTCTGAAACCAACTCGACGGAATGCTGAAGCCAAACAGCTCCAGGTCGGTAAAGCGGTCGGCAAAAATCTGTAGCGACGAGCCCTGCTGCTCGTTACCTGCCCAGTAGGCGGCTGAGGCCAACACAAACACGAACAGCACCACCACACGTTTCTTCTCTACGTCGGTCATATCGCTGGCAAGCAGGACAAAGCCGAGATAGCCCACCGCGATAAGTAAAATGAAAATACCCATTGCCTGTGCCAGCCCGACGGCGGTCGTCAGGTCGAGCAAGCCAGTAAGTTGCAACGTACCCAGTATGAGCACCAGCACAGCCAGAAACGTCAAGACGGCACGGTTTTGACTGCTGTCACCAGCCTTTTTCTCAGCACCTGACGGATTAAAATTCCCCAAGTCGGCCAAGTATTTTGCGCCCTGCGTACGAAAGACGATAAGGCCGAGTAGCATGCCAACGGCCGCCGCCCCAAATCCGTAATGCCACCCTACTTTTTGGCCCAGGTAGCCCACGATGGTAATGCCCAGCAGCGAGCCGAGGTTGATGCCCACGTAAAAGATCGAGAAGGCCGCATCGCGGCGAGCCCCACCTTCGGGATAGAGTTCACCCACGAGGGCACTGATGTTGGGCTTGAGCAGACCCGTTCCTGAGGCTACGGTGAGCAGCCCCAAATAGAAGAGCACTGTTCCGCCCGGAATGGCCAGAATCAGGTGGCCCAGCATAATGATGATACCGCCATACCAGATAGCCCGACGTTGCCCCAGCAGGTTATCGGCAATCCAGCCACCGGCTACAGGCAGCAGGTAAGCCGATGAGGTGTAGATACCGTAAATGGCCCCCCCCTCAGCCGCACTCAATCCCATGCCCCCACGCACATTATCGATTAGGAAAAGGAGCAGGATGGCCCGCATCCCGTAGTAGCTGAACCGTTCCCACATTTCGGTCAGGAAAAGAATATACAGACCGGTGGGATGGCCGGTTTTGGCTGGCATGGTTGGGGTTGAAGCTGGGTTCATAGTGGGGTAAAACGAGTTTGACGTTTATCGGTTGCTGTTAAGCGTTGCAAGCCAGGCTAACGTTAAACAGCAAACAACAAACGTCAAACTAAACGGAAATCTACATTTTGTCGGCAATGACCTCCCGAATATCGGAAATGATTTTGTTGGCGAGGTAGTCGGCCGTCGACAGGGTATCCGATTCGGAGTAGATGCGGATGATGGGTTCTGTGTTCGATTTACGCAGGTGTACCCATTCCTTGTCGAACTCGATCTTCACACCGTCGGCCGTATTGACGGGGTTTCGGGCGTATTTAGCCTTGATCTTGTCCAGCACCGCATCTACGTCGATGTTGGGCGTCAGCTCGATCTTGTTCTTGGAGATGTAGTAGCTGGGGTACGTTCGGCGCAGGATCGAGGCCGATTTACCAAAACGAGCCAGATGGCTCAGAAAGAGGGCAATGCCCACGAGGGCGTCGCGGCCATAGTGCAGTTCGGGGTAGATGATACCGCCGTTGCCTTCGCCACCGATCAGCGCGTCGTTTGCCTTCATCATCTCCACAACATTAACTTCCCCGACAGCCGAGGCAAAGTGCTGCCCGCCATATTTCTGGGTGACGTCGCGCAGGGCGATGGTGCTGGACAGGTTCGAGACGGTGTTGCGGCGGCCTTCGGGGCTGTTTTTCAGCACATAATCGGCAACGGCAACCAGCGTGTATTCTTCGCCAAAGGGGGAGCCGTCTTCGCAGATGAACGCCAGCCGGTCTACGTCGGGGTCGACCACGATACCCAAGTCCTGCGAGTCGCGACGGGTGGCGTTGAGGATGTCGGTGAGGTTCTCGGGCAGCGGCTCGGGGTTGTGGGCAAAATTGCCGGTGGGTTCGCAGTGGAGTTTGGTAATCAGCTCCACGCCCAGCGCCGTCAGCAGCATCGGAACGGCCAGGCCACCGGTTGAGTTGACGGCATCGACTACGACTTTAAAATTCCGCTTGACGATGGCCTCCCGATCGACCAGCGGCAGTGCCAGAATCTGGTCGATGTGTTTCTGCATCCACGACGTTTCGCTGGCTGAGTCGGTGCGGTATTGGCCCAGCTTTTTCACTTCGGCAAAGGTAAACGACTCGGCCTCGGCAATGGCCAGCAGCGCTTCGCCATCGGCACCCGATATAAATTCGCCTTTGCTGTTCAGCAGTTTAAGGGCATTCCACTGGATGGGGTTGTGGCTGGCGGTCAGGATGATACCGCCAATGGCGTTTTCGCCGGGAACGGCCATTTCGACGGTGGGGGTGGTCGACAGGCCCAGATCCAGCACGTTGAGGCCCATGCCCTGCAGGGTAGCGGCCACCAGTTGGGAGACCATTGGCCCCGATAATCGCCCATCCCGACCAATCACAACGGTATGCGGCCCCGGTTGCCCGCGTTGCCCATTGAGTAGCCATTGCCCGAAAGCAGCCGTAAACTTCACTACATCGAGCGGGGTGAGGCTTTCGCCGGTGCGCCCGCCAATGGTTCCCCGGATACCGGAGATGGATTTAATTAATGCCACGTGATAGGGTTGTAATTGTTGTTTGTCTGCCTTGGGTACGTTGGTCTGTTGGTCTGCCAATGCTACACAGATACATACACAACGAAACAGCCAAACTGTAAAGTAGACAGCTACAAAGATAAATTTAGCAACTACGAAACCCTATCAGTTTAGTCGGAAAGGAGAAAAAAAGCGAGAGGCGTTGGGCAGGGGGCTTAGGGCAGGGATGGCAGGGAGCAGGGGGGGCAGCTCTGTAAGCCCTGCCCCCCCTGCTCCCTGCCATCCCCGCTATTTAAACTTGACGTCGCCGAATACCGATACGACGCGGATACGGGGACCATCGCCATCGCCCACCCGCCCCACATACTGCTGCCGTCTGCCAGCGCGGGGGGCAGCCTGCGCGCTACCAGGCTGCGAGATAAGGTGCAGGTTGGGTAGCGTGGGGTAGGTGAACCCACCATTGGTGACCGTGATGTCGAAGTCGCAGTGGGTCTGGGTCTGCACCGGCAGCGCCACCGACGAAAATTTGGCGTTGACTTCCAGCTGATCGGCCGAGGCGGGGAGCTGATCGAGCCGAAACTGCTTGGTGTAGTTCATGTTGAGCTTGCCCGATTGCCGGATGGCCCCGATGATGGCGTCGGCGTAGCTCATGTTTACGTCGACCCGGTTGGTTTCGCCGATGCGCAACTTGCCGTAGTTCTGCACGATCGTCAGCACGTTGCCCGAACTGATGTCAAGGTCGCCAAATTCCATCTTCACCTTACCGTTCTGCACGTCGCGGATCGACACGTTGCCAAACGAGGCGTTGATGGTGGTGGCGGGGTTAGTCATCGCCGCGCCGTAGATGTTGCCAAACTGCGATTCGACGGCCAACGGGGCCGAAAAGTCCGGGATGTTTACGTTGCCAAACTTATTCCGAATGGTGAGGCCGTTGGCGCGGGGCATGGCAATGCGGTAATCAACCCGCAGGAAATTGGTGCGGTCGCCTTTTTTCCAGCCACCGCTGAACGCTTCGGCGATGTGGGTCTTGAACCCGTGGGCATTGTCTTTATGGTCTTCGTTGATCGTGACCCCTTCCAGCGCCCGCCGGGCCCGTTCGGCGTTTTCCGACGATGAGGTGATCACGACCTCGACGCGCATTTCGTTCCGGTCCCAGTGCGATACGGTTACGTCGCCAAAATGATTATCGATCGTGAGCACATCGCTGGGGGTTACGGCGTAGGACTTGATCAGCCGTCGGTGTAGTTCCGTCCGTTCCTGGGTGCCCTCCTGCGCGGCGAGCGGGTCTGCGGGCGACGGCGTGAGTGCGTAAGCGGCCACAATCCGTTCGGGTGGGGTAGGGGGGAACGGGGGTAGGGTTGCCGGCTCAGGCTGCGCGTAGCCGGCTGCCGAGGCCAGAAGGCAGACGGCGAGCAGGTTAAATCGGTTTGGCAGGCAGTTCATTGGTCGATGTGGTTTGTTGTTTGATGCGTTTACCCACGCGTAACTGTTCGTTGAGCAGGTCGATCTGGAGTTGCAGATTCCGAATCATGGCCTGAATGAGCACGTCCTGATTCGGCGTTTGCGGCAGGTCGGCCTTGAGCGATTCGTAGCTGGTTTCCAGACTTTTCAGGTCGCCCGAAAATTGCTGATACAGATCGGGGTTCGATTTGGTCAGCTGCCGGAGCTCGTCCTGCTTGTCGTCGATGAGGCTGGCATAGTGCGTCACCTCTTTGGCGTAACTGGGGCTGATGGCCACAATTTCGGGTTGCTGCGTGACACCATAGCGGGTGTTGAGCCACCAGCCGGCGCCCGTCAGCAGCAGCAGCGCTACCGAGGCAGCCCACCGCCACTGCATGCGGCCCGGCCCGGCCTCACTGGCCGTACGGTGCACCGCCCGAAACGGTTGCTCGGGCCGCGGTTTGGGTACGTTGTTGTTGGATAAGCCGATGGAAGGCACCGTCGGGTCAGGTACGTCGGCGGTTGGCGCGTCGTCGGTACCGGAGTCGTCGGGAAGCTGATCGGCAATGCGGAGCCAGAGGTCAGCCGAGGGGCCGTCCTGTTCAAACGCCGCCCGGTTGTTCTGGATAAATTGTTCGAGATCCATTGTCTGACTGATAAACAATAAACGCTGGGGAATGGATGGACTGGCTGCTGGTTACACCCGTGAGGCCAGTCTGTCGGTCAGGAGTTATCGTTCACCTCTTTTCATGCATTCGTTCTATTAACTTTTTCTTAGCCCTGAGGTACTGCGACCGGGAAGTAGACTCCCCAATACCGAGGATCTGGCCAATTTCCTCGTGGTCGTATCCCTCAAACAAATACAGCGACAGCACCACCCGGTACCCTTCGGGCAGGGTGGTCATGCACTGCCGAACGCGTTCGACGTCCCACTCAATCGCTTCCTCATCGAGGCTATCGGTGTGGTCGGGGCGGTCGAGGTCGCCTTCGGCAACAGCTTCGGTACTGACGAGCAGCAACCGACGGCTGCGTAAATGCCCAATGGCCCGATTGATAACGATCTGCTTCAGCCACGCGCCAAACGTGCTTTCGGCCCGGAACCGATGCAGGTTCGTGAAAGCATCCAGAAACGCTTCCTGGAGCACGTCTTCGGCTTCGGCCTGATGCACCACAATGCGCAGGCAGACGTTGTACATCGCCTTGGCATAACGGCCATACAGGTCATACTGAGCCCGTCGGTCGCCATTGCGGCAGCGTTCGACTAAAGCCGTGATCAGGTCGGGAGCTGGGTACGTTGCCAACGGTATCGCTTCCTTCGGGAAAAGGCTACCGCAGATGCTGTAGCCAGATTAAGGGTCAATTCTACAGCAATGACGCACCGAAATCGTCCGCGTTGCACGCGCCTGAAAATAGTTGGTCGTATTTGTACGAGACAGGGCTAGACGCCCACGGGTAACCAGGAGGTTTTGCGCTGTTGCACCGCAATGGCATCGCCCACGCGAATGGTCTGGCCGAGGCTGCTACGGGCTGGCATCACGTTTTCGCCAAACAGGATGGCGTTGTTGTGTCGGCGGTAGGTCGCCAGTGTTTTGAGGGGTTCGGCGCCGCGCTCGCCGGTGGCGGGGTCGATGGTGGTGAGCACGCAGCGGATGCAGGGCTTCACGCCGTAAAACACCGCGTCGCCAATCTGGAATGCCCCCCAGGTGTCTTCGTCGTGCGGCCAGCACAGGCCACCCGCCACCAGATTGGGCCGGAACCGCGCCATGCTCAGTGTCTGTTCGGCGCGTCGGTTCAGTTCGTCGAGCGACGACTGGGTCGCCAGCAGGATCGGCAGGCCGTCGGCAAAACTCACGACCTTGTCGACGTCACCCGCGGCTTTTACCCGGCCTGATGTAACGGCGCGTTGGGTGGCATCGGGCATATACACTAACTGGCAGTCCTTACCAATTACCCGACTAAACCACGCGTCGGCCTCCGTGCTAACCAGTCGGCTGGGTACGTCTTCACTCGCCCAGATCGTGACGGGCAACTTACCCAGCAGGCGGGCTTCGTCGTGCACGAGCGGCAGCGTCAGCACATCGTCGGGCGCGTGGCGATGCCAGACCCGCAGTTCGTTCGTTGCCACGTCGATCGCCACGTCGATCAGCGCCATCGAGTGCTGGGTACGTTGGGTGATGAACGTACCGGGGTGGCCTCCCGTGGCGGGCGTGACGAGCATATACCGGCGGTCGTAGCGCAGGCCCTTGGCGTCGATGTGCGCTTCGTTGACCGAGACACCGCCCAGCGATTTGATTGGGTAGAGGGTAATCGACTGGAGTTGCATGGAAATCAGGCTGCGGTTGGGGATGGAAATGGCTTACGGAAGGTAAAGGCAAAAGGCGTATCACCGTGTTCATCGAGTGATTGCAGTCGCTCTTTGGCTTCGGCAATGGTAGGTACGTGGCCTTCGGGTATCCACCAAAGGGCCATATAGGCCGTTGCAAATTTGGCGAACCACTCGCGTCGGCGTTTCAGGTAGTCCATATGGTCCGACTGGAAGGCAAAGGCCCGCAGCGCGTCAAGGCTTTCCCAGACCGACATGTTGACGATAATCTGGTCATCGGCAAACGGGTGGTAGCCGGTGGCATTGTTAGTCTCGTCTTTAAGCCGCCAGACAAAACCGGGGCTACCTTCGGCCAACGCATTGATCGGGTCGAGACCGGCGACGAAATCGGCCAGCGCCGGTGTATCGAGCGGCGCTATCAGGCGGCCAATGTTGATCTGAGCGAGGTGCATGAGGGATAGGGGTTTGGTATTTCTAGTTTCGGGTTTTCAGTTGGCTGGCGCAGGCTTAGACGGCCAGCAACTAACTGAAAAACCGAAACTAGAAACTGGTCTACAATTCCATTCGGGGCAGTGGGCTGACGTCCTGCCCGACGAAATCGTGGTGCTGGTATTTGAAATAGCCTGCCATCGCAATCATGGCGGCGTTGTCGGTACAGTAGGCAAAATCGGGGATATAGACTGTCCATCCTTGCTGATCGGCCAGTTCGGTCAGGCGTTGGCGCAGGCCGCTGTTGGCCGACACGCCGCCCGCAATAGCGACATGGCGGATGCCGGTTTCCTGCGCAGCGCGCTCCAGTTTGGTCAACAGCATCTGAATGAGCGTGTGCTGAATGCTGGCGCAGATGTCGTCGAGGTGGTCGGCCACGAAAGTGGGGTTTTGCCGCGTGTGGTCACGCAGAAAATACATGATGGCCGTTTTGATGCCGCTGAACGAAAAATCGAGGCCAGGCATGTCGGTCATCGGGAAGCGAAACGCCAGCGGGTTGCCCTGCCGCGCGTGTTTGTCGATCAGCGGCCCACCGGGATAGGGCAGGCCCAGCAACTTCGCCGATTTGTCGAAGGCTTCGCCCACCGCGTCGTCCTGCGTCTGGCCAATAACGTGCATAGCCAGCGGTCCATCGACGCGCACGAGTTGGGTGTGCCCTCCACTGACGGTCAGGCACAGAAATGGAAAGGGGGGTACGGCCTTCTGGGGGACGGCCTGGTTAGGATTGTCCTGGATGAAATGAGCCAGCACGTGCGCCTGCATGTGGTTGACTTCGATGAGCGGAATGTTCAGCCCCAGCGCCAGCGCTTTGGCGAAGGATGCCCCGACTAGCAGCGCGCCCAGCAGGCCCGGCCCGCGCGTAAAGGCTACCGCCGACAGCTCCGATTTGGTCACGTTAGCTACCGTCAGTGCTTCCTCCACAACCCGCACGATGTGTTGCTGGTGCGCGCGCGAAGCCAGTTCAGGCACCACGCCGCCGTATTGCTGGTGGATAAGCTGAGTCGCGATGATATTCGACAGCACCTGTCCGTCGGTCAGGACCGAAGCGGAGGTTTCGTCGCAGGAAGATTCGATGGCAAGCAGTGTCATTAGTACAAAAATACGGCTGATAGTTAACGTTTGGTGTTCAGGGTTGGCTGGCATAAGCTTACTTAGGTGCCAGCCAACGTTAAACCTTAGACTTCAAACGTCAAACGCATTTCCATGATTCAGCGCCTTGCTCATGTAGCCCTTGTCGTGACTGATTACGACGAGGCCATTCGGTTTTACACCGAAACTCTTTCGTTCGATTTGATCGAAGACACGTACCTGCCCGACCAGGACAAACGCTGGGTGCTGGTGTCGCCGCCGGGTGGCCAGAGCTGCAACCTGCTGCTGGCTAAGGCCAGCACCGACGAGCAACGTACCTACGTGGGCAATCAGGCGGGTGGCCGGGTGTTTCTTTTCCTGCAAACCGACGATTTCTGGCGCGACTACGAGCAGATGCGGCAGCGGGGCGTCCGGTTCGTGCGTGAGCCCGTCGAGCAGGCCTACGGCACCGTCGCTGTTTTTGCCGATCTGTATGGCAACCTCTGGGACCTGCTCGGCCCCGCGCCGCAACCCGCGACCTAGATCGTCAGCACGAGTTTACCCAACTGCTCGCCCGCGTTCATGCGGTCGTAGGCGGCCTGGGCCTCGGCTAGGGGGCGCACCGAGTCGATCACCGGCACGGGCTGATGCGTTTCCAGGAACGACAGCATGGCGCCAAACTCGGCGTCGTTGCCCATCGTCGTCCCGAAAATGTTCAACTGCTTGAAGAAAATGGCCGCGGGCAGCACGTCGCTGATTTTGCCGGTGGTGCCGCCGAAGAGGGCAATGCGGGCGCCACCCGCCGCCACCTGCGTCAGCTTGTTAAAGTCGGGTCCGGCGGCGCTGTCGATGATTACGTCGAAATAACCTGCTTTGGACAGTGCCTTGTCGCCGTTGGTAACGGTGGCCAGCAAGGTCTTGTGCCAGTCGGGCTCTTTGTACAGCACGCCGCCTTTCGCTCCCAGGCTCACCGCCTTCGCCAGCTTCTCGGGCGAGCCGGCCGTTACCCAGACGTCGGCCCCGGCGGCTACGGCAAACTGAATCGCGAAGAGGGCGGCTCCGCCCCCGGCTCCCGTTATCAGCACGCGCTCGGGTTGCCCGGTCTGATTGGGCTTCAGGGCGGCGCGGCTCATGAGTGCCCGCCAGGCTGTGAGGCCCGCTAGCGGCAGGGCAGCGGCCTGCTCGAAGGTCAGGTACGTTGGTTTGCCATAGACATGGCTGGCCGGCACCACTACCTTCTCGGCAAACGTACCGGCGTCGGGCATGCCCAGAATCTTGAATTGCGGGCTGTTCATGGCCGGATTTGGCCCCCACTGCAAGCCCGGGTTGATCACCACCTCGCGCCCCAGCCAGGCCACGTCGACGCCCTCACCCACCGCCGATACGACGCCTGCACCGTCGGAGCCGGGCACACTGGGCAGTATAATGCCGGGGTACAACCCTTGTTGGATAAACACGTCGCGGTGGTTCAGCGCGGCGGCGCGGAGGTTAACCACCACCTCGCCCGGACCGGGTGTCGGGTCGGGTAGATCGATAAGCGCGAGGGGCTGGTGGAGAGCGGTAAGCTGAATGGCTTTCATGGGATTGACGGGGAGCCGTTTGTGGTCTTGTTCTGGCACGTATGCCCAATATTACCACCCTGAACGATCAATTGTTACTGTATAGCTAAACCGATAGTATTATGAAATGGATGGGATGGGTCGCGCTGACCTGTTTGACACTGACTCACGCCTTTGGCCAGTCGACCCGGCCGGTGGTGCGCGTCGCCAATGGGCCGCTGGAAGGCACTCAGGAAGCCAGCGGCGTGTATGCGTATAAAGGCATTCCGTTTGCGCAGGCGCCCGTGGGTAAGCTGCGCTGGCGCGAGCCGCAACCTGCCCAGAACTGGTCGGGCACGCGGCAGGCTACTCAGTTTGGGCCGCGCGCCATGCAACTCCCGATTTTCGGTGATATGAATTTCCGGTCGAATGGGGTAAGCGAAGACTGCCTCTACCTGAACGTCTGGACGCCCGCCAAACCGGGGCAGAAAGGTGGCCTGCCAGTGCTGGTGTATTTCTACGGCGGCGGGTTTATGGCGGGCGATGGCTCGGAGCCCCGCTACGACGGCGAAAGCATGGCCAAACGGGGTATTGTGGCCCTTACGGTCAATTATCGGCTGGGCGTTTTTGGCTTCATGGCCCACCCCGAGCTAACCGCCGAATCGCCGCATAAAGCGTCGGGCAACTACGGCTTCCTCGATCAGCAGGCAGCGCTGGCGTGGGTGCAGCGCAACATTGCGGCCTTTGGCGGCGATCCCAAACGGGTAACGATCGCGGGCGAATCGGCCGGTTCGGTGTCGGTGAGTGCGCAGATGGCCTCGCCCTTGTCGAAAAACCTGATGGCTGGTGCCATTGGCGAAAGCGGCTCGCTGCTGGGTACGTTGTCGCCGGTGAGTCTGGCCGATGCCGAAGCGGCCGGCAAGAAATTTGGGGAGGCCATTGGGGCCACTACCCTCGACGCCCTGCGTGCGCTTCCGGCCGATAAACTGCTGGCCGATGCAAGCAAGCCTGGTATGGGTCGGTTCAGCCCCTGCATCGATGGCTATTTCTTCCCCAAATCGGTAGCCGCCATTTTCGCGGCGGGCGAGCAGGCACGGGTGCCGTTGCTGGCAGGCTGGAATTCGGAGGAGATGAACGGCCGGGCGATCCTGGGGCAGGGCAACGCCCCCACGGTAGCCAACTACACGGCGGCGGTGCAAAAACTGTATGCCGACAAAGCGCCCGATGCCTTGAAAGCCTACGCGGCTGCCGACGATGCGGCGGTTGAGCAGGTAGCGACCGATCTGGCCGGCGACCGCTTTATTGGGTTCAGCACCTGGAAATGGATTGACCTGCACAGCCAGACGAGCGGCAAACCCGTGTATCGCTATCTCTATGCCCGCCCTCGCCCCGCCATGACCGCCCAGATGGGCAACGCCACCGCTGGGCTGGCCGGTGGGGTAGTCAGAAACAACGACGCTGCCGCCCCCAAACCACCGCAACCTAAAGGGGCGGTACATTCGGCCGAGATCGAGTATGCGATGGGGAATCTGGCCAGCAACAAGGTTTACGACTGGACGCCAGAGGACTATGCCGTGTCGAAAACAATGCAGGAATACTTTGTCAACTTCATTAAAACGGGCAATCCGAATGGATCGGACCTGCCGAAATGGGACGTGGTAAAGGCAGGGCAACCGGCTCCGTTCATGCGCATCGACGTGACAACTAAACCCGACGTGGAGGCGAATCGGGCGCGGTATCAGTTCCTCGACCAGTTTTTTGTGAAGTAGGTAAACCCTGCTGACATAGGGCTGTCAGTGTCGGCGTAGACCTTTGGGCTGGTACTAAACACAACCCGATTATGTCAATGATCCCGATGCTGCTGAAGGAGATGGACCTGGAAGCCAACACGACCCGCAAGATGCTCAGCCGCGTGCCCGACGACAAACTCGACTGGCGGCCGCACCCCAAAAGTATGGTGATGCGCGATCTGGCCGTTCACATCGCCGAAATCCCGACCTGGGTGGCACTGGCCCTGCAGACCGACGGGCTGGATTTTGCCACGATGCCCTACGCGCCTACGCCCATCGAGACTAACGCCGAGTTGCTGGCGTTGTTGGAGAAATCGCTGGCCGAGGGCAGAAAGGCGTTAAGCGAGGCGACTGATGCCGATCTGGAACCAACCTGGACGTTACGCAACGGCGACACGGTTTATAGTACAGATACCGTTGGCGAGACCATCCGACATGCGTTTGCGCAGACTACGCACCACCGTGCTCAACTGGGCGTGTACCTGCGTCTGCTCGACATCCCGATTCCCGGCAGCTACGGCCCCAGCGCCGACGATCCGGGTACGTGGTGAGTGATTGATCCTGAACAGCCAACTGGCTGGATTCTCGACGCTGACCAAAACGGTCAGCGTCTTTTTTTTGAGGTGAAGGTTACAGGCAGGCGGGGCAGGGGGATATGCGATTGAAACCAACACATTAACTAGTCATTCGCATGAAACGCTTTCTGCTAACCACCCTCGCTGCCCTTGTCCTGCTAGCAAGTTGCAAAGACCCGATCACTGAACCTTCGGCTACGCCCGCCCCGGCTGCCCGCCCCACCTCGGCCAACGCCCGGTGTCTGGCTTCTTCAATCGGGGTCACGACCCCCAATTACTCGTCGACGGGCAAGATTGCCGTTGATCCAACGAAGCTCGCCTACTATCTGGCTTTTGAAGCGTCGGGAACCGTCACTATCAACGGGCACACGTATACTTATCCTGGTCAGGCGGTGTATCTGGTAAAATACAATGCGTCCAATGCCGTGGAGTGGGTCAGTTCAATTGGAGGAGCCAACGCAGCATCGGGGGCCTACGAACCGCAGGTGGAAGTTGATTACATCGGGCGGGTCTTTGTGGCCTTACACTTTGTTGGAACCATAGCTGTTGACAACACGACGGTGCTGACTCCTACCAGCGGGGATACCGATGGGCTGGTGGCACGCTACATGGCGGCCGGTGGCACGCCTCAACTGCGACGTTTCAATGGTTCTGGTAATTGCTCGGCACTCAGGCTGGCACACAACCCTGCAAATGGCGATCTGTACGTAAGCAGCCGAATCCAGGACGGAATTACCAATTTCGGGCCGGGCACCACGCCCTACAATGCCCCTTCTCGATCCGATATCGCCTTGGTTAAATTGCCCGCCAACAGTATAACTGCTCAACTACAGGTATTGGGTACGCCGTCGGCTTACGAGCAGATCGATGACCTTTTTTTTGATCAGCAACTCTATTTCTCCGGGCAATACACGGGCAGCAATAGCTCTTTCTGGGGAATGAGTACTACACTGATCCCATCCCGGTATACATACTTCGCTGGACAGCTTACGTTGGGGACTACCGGCAAAATACGTATGGTGCTCAGCTCTTTATATGGCAGTAAGCCCCTTAGTGTAGCCGCCCACAATAATCTTTGCTACGTGGGGGGCGAATTTTATGGGGATGGCACCACTGATTTTATGCTCAATTCGCCAAACTTCCAGACGGTTAGTACCGATGGTTTTGTGCTACGCATGGACCTCACAGGGGGACCAAGTCAGTGGGCTGATTATATGACAATCGTTGCTGGCCCTGCTATAAGCTCAGATGCCATCTACGATATCACGATCAAATCGGGCGTCTTACTGGCTGCGGGCCGAAAGAAGGACGCTTACTACCACGCCTACGTGTTGCGCAAGGATCTGACCAATCCGAACACCCCTGCAGATGAAACGTTGTTTGGCGTTGACCCCGGCCCATGGCCCTATGATCCGGTCGTTGCTACCGCCGGTTTTCGTAGTATCCAACAAATCAGGGCGATTGCTGGCAATTCAACGAACGGCCCTCTGTTGTATGCGTTAGGCAACACCAGTGGAAACTCGCCTATCTACCTCTGTAACCAGACCTTACCCGCAAACGGCGCCTTTATCATTCACGAATAAGCACTTTGCTTACCTTTAGGTCGGGTATGTTGCTGGTTGCGCAACGCACCCGGTTCCACCGTTTACGATCATGAAACTAGTTGTAGTACTGACCATTGCCCTCTGGGCGGTAGGTAGTTGGGTAGCCGTGGGCCAAACGCGCCCTGGTGCCTTGGAAAAAGGCTTTGCGCTGGTGCAGAGCCGCGCCGACATGGATAGCCTGCACCCGCTAAAAGGCCGAAGTATCCGGGCCATTCCATTTGGCGTGGGCCAACCGCTTCATCCGATCAGGAAATACGGCGCCGTCCGCCCGGTCGGGGCCAATGCGATCTACATACAGAGTTCTACTACCCTTCGGCTGTACGTTTTCCCCAATGGGTTGCCCAATGCGGTTGATCTGGCAACGTTCGACCCTAAACCGGTTGTGCCGATGCGGACGGTGGCTACTGTCAGCGAAGGGCGTGATTTGTTGCTCGATATCGACTTCGAGCAGCGCGTGATGACGACCATGAAACCCAACCGGTCAGCCAATCGGATGGTCAATTATTATTCGGCCACCATCGGCGGGGCCGCAGCTATCTGGAGCGAATGGCCCATCGACTACCACGTCGGCACGAAATTCCATTACCAACCCTGCCAGGCGCCTTACGACATCAATGCCATCAAAAACGGCGCTGTTTCGGGACCAAGTCAGGGGAGTAGCGAGCAACGTACTGTCTTACTGAACCGTACCGCCTACGCCTACCCGCTCTTCGACTCGCTGGGTACCAGCCTGACCAACAGCTACCTCCGCCAGACGCGGCCGGCCTATGCCGCCAGCGGTTTCCACCTCACCAGCAGCCAGTCGCCCCTGATCATCGATACCGACGGTCGGCTCGATCTGGAAAATAGCGATCGTGATCCGGTGGATGGCGAAGTATGCAACGACGTAGGCTATCAGTACCGGGGCGTTTATTATCAACTGCATTTCCGGTATGCGCGGCGGAACCTCAACGCCTCGGGCCTGATCGATTGCAGTCCTGGGCTAAGCTGCGCGGCGGGGTATCGGCAGCGCCTCGCCATACCCAGCCGGACCGATCAACTGAACCTGCGCCAAAACACTAATGTCACCTGGCCGCAGGTGGGGCAATTGCTGATTATCCTCGTTCCCGACGATGGCGACGTAGCGGGGCATCCGCGTTTCAGCGAATGAAGCCAGGCGCGGTATGTCGATTGGTTGGTCTGTTCATGGGACTGCTGAGTCAGTTAGGAATGGCTCAGTCGTCGTATGTTTGGCAGGGTAATCAACTAAAAACAAGGGCCGATTCGCTGTATGTAGCGGGCAACAAACCTTTGGCCGAACAGCACTACCGACAACTGGTTCGCTATTACGAGCAGCACCAGGACGCGGCTCGAACGGCAAAGGCCCTGACCGATCTGGCCGTGTTGCAACTGGCAAAGCGGGAGTATCCCTACGGTATCCGGCTGCTGCGAAGGTCGTTGGCCCGGTTGGCTGGCCCGGCGTCGCCCGACTCGACCCGCTTTCGGGCGTACAGCTATCTGGGTCTGTTTTTCAAGCGGATGGGCCGCTTCGATTCGTGTCAGATCTACTATGACCGGGCAACGGAGTTGCTGGACCATACCCATACCCGGCAAAATTCCGGTACGCTCATTAGCTACTACACCAATCAGGGCGTGTGGGAAATCGACCGGGGCGACTACCGACAGGCCGAGCTGTTTTTGCAAAAAGCCCACGCCCTGCTGGCGGCTGAACCGGGCTTCAACCGGCGAATTATTGACCAGAACCGGGCCTTCGTCTACCTGCAAACTGGGCGTTATGCGCAGGCGTTAGCGTCGTTTGACGAGGCGCTGCGCACGGCCACGTCCGCCGATTACCTGGTTATCGCCAACAAAGCGCTCTGCCTGCTCAAGCTGAATCGTCTCTCCGAGGCGCGGGCCACCATGCAGCAGTCGATGACCGCCTACCGCGCCGTCTGTGCACACACAAAAGGCTACACCGACTCGTATTTTCTGGCGATTCATTACCGCGATTTGGGGGCTTATTACCACAAAAAACGATTATTTACGACCGCCATCCGGCAGTTTCGGCAGAGCCTGGCCGTGGCCGACCCGACCAACCGGGCGGGGCGTTCGGAAGCCTGGCGGTTTATGGGTCAGACGTTGCAAGAGCAGGGGAAGGTAGACCAGGCAGTCAATTGTTTTCAGCAAGCGATTCATTGGGCGCACCCCTCGTTTCGGAATCCTGATCCGTATACTAACCCGGCGAAGACGCAGACCTGGCTCGCGCGGGAGTTGTTTCGGGCACTGACGGCCAAAGCCGGGGCGTTGGCGCAACTGGGTTTGCTGCGGGCCGACCACCGGGCGCTCGACGCCAGTTTCGACA
Source organism: Fibrella aestuarina BUZ 2 (assembly GCF_000331105.1). Classification (NCBI taxonomy): domain Bacteria; kingdom Pseudomonadati; phylum Bacteroidota; class Cytophagia; order Cytophagales; family Spirosomataceae; genus Fibrella; species Fibrella aestuarina. Next base: position 1,732,127 of record NC_020054.1, read on the forward strand.
CGTACCTGCGCGCTATCGACCTGGCCGAGCAGATGCGCCGTAGCTACCAAACGGACTGGGGCCGGTTGTTTTTTACCGAAACGGCGTTCGATACGTACCTGAAGGCCCTGGAAGTGACTCAGCAACTCTACAGGCAAACCGGCCAACCCCGCTACCGGGAGGCCCTGTTTACAATCGCCGAACAAAGCCGGGCCGCTACCCTGACCAGCCTGGTGCGGGAGGCCGGCCTGAAACTACGCACTCTGCCCACTCAGGAACGAACCGCCGAGCGGGCGCTGCTCGATCAGCTGTCGGGGCTGCAAAGTAGCCTTGGGTACGAAACCGACAGCCTGAAACGGCGGCAAACGGAGCAGTTGCTCAATGAGACCGAGTTGGCCCACAGCCGCCTGCTCACTCGCTTTGAACATGACTACCCAGCCTATTACCAGCTCAAATACGCCCCGACGGCAGTCTCTACGGCCACTGTGCAACGTTGGCTGCCCGATACCAACACGCTCTTGTTGTCGTACACGTTGTTGTCCAACCAACTGCTGATGCAGGCGATTGATAAGGGGCGGGTTTCGATCCATACCGTACCGGTTGATGGTCGGTTCTTCGCGCTGGTTCGGCAGTTTCGGGGGGCGCTGGGTACGTCGCCGGGCGGGCGGCAGTATGCGGGACATAAGGCCGCAATGGCCTTGTATACGTACCTGATAGCGCCCCTTCGCGATGAGTTGCGCGGGAAGCAGCGATTGCTGATTCTGCGGGACGGCGTGCTGAACCTGCTGCCGTTTGAGGTATTGGCACCCAAAACCGGAACGTACCTGCTTCAGACGCATACGATTAGCTACGGCTACTCCGCCCACTGGCTTTTGCTGATGGCGAACCACCACCCAACCACTACCGACCGGCTGGCGATGGCGCCGTTTAATGAGCCGGTTGGCGAGGCGGGAACGTACCGCGCTGCAACGTTGGCTGTGCTGCCCCACTCGGGCAGTGAGGTGGCGGGTGTTCGGGGCGACGTGCTGCTGGGGGCGGCGGCCACCCGAACGGCCTTTCTGGAAAACTATGCAAGCAAACGCCTGATCCACCTGGCCACCCATGCCATCACCGATGACCGGGAGCCTCTACGGTCGCGCGTCGCTTTTTTCCCGGACCAGCCTGCTCACCTGCTCTCAACCGAAGCCATCTACAACCTGAACCTCCAACAGACCAGCCTGGTGGTGCTTAGCGCCTGCGAGACAGGCGCGGGGAAGCTGCAACAGGGGGAAGGGGTACTGTCGCTGGCGCGGGCGTTCAACTACGCTGGTGCGCGGGCGGTGCTGACAACCCTCTGGAATGCGCACGACGAGGCCTCGGCCTTTTTATTGACGCGCTTTCAGCAGCATCTGGATAAGGGTGCTGCCACCGACGAAGCCCTCTGGCAAGCCAAACTCGATTTCCTGAAAAGTGATCTGGCCCCGCGCTACGATCACCCCTACTTCTGGGCCAATTTCGTGCTGATCGGCCCGGCAGAAGTGATCGAAACACCGCCGCGCCGCTGGCTGTGGGGGCTGCTGGGTACGTTGGGTGTAGGAGGGCTAGGCTGGGGCGTCCGTCAGTACCACACGCGCAACCGCACGCGCAGCCGGTCGGCAATGGGGATCGGATAAGCAAACGCGGGGTCGGCGTCGATTGCGTTTAGTCGCTGCCGGGCCAGGGGTTTGTTGGTATGGGCCAGAGCGACCACTTCATACCAGCGGGCTGCATCCCGGTAATAAGCCGTCAGGCTGGTATCCAACTGGGTTTGTCGGAGCCGGGGTAACGCTGCGTCGTAGGCCCCCTGTTGCAATTGAGCCAGCCCCGTTTCAAACTGACTCAGTGGCGACGGTGCTGTGGCTGTTTTGGAAGTGCCCCGTTCGATCTCGCTGATGGTCAGGTAGCTTACGTCTGAAAGGCGTAGGTACGCGACGACCAACAGGCAGGCTGCCGCAACCGAAGTGGCCCAGCGGCCCCACCCAAGGCGCCGCACCGGCTCGGTGCCGAACGCCGCTATACTGGCCTCATGCTGCTGGCGAGCCTGCGCCAGCAGTCGGCTCCGTGCCGCCACCGAACGTACCTGCTGTAGGTTGGCCAACTCGGCGCGCAAGGCGCCATCGGTGGCCAGTCGCTGCTCAAGTGCCAGCCGTTCCGCCGCCGAGAGCTGGTTGTTGAGGTAGTTGGCCAGTGTATCCAGTTCCGCTTCGCTCATCGCAGTAGGCTGGTTAGTTTTTTCAGGCAATCACTTTTCGTATTGCGGATCACCTGCTCATTTTTTAGTTTTCCTTCGCGCACCATCACTTCCGTAATCGCTCCGTTGTCGAGGCCGTCTACCAGCCAGAGTGTCAGAATCTGTCGACAGTGCTTACCCGCCCGATCGAAGAGCAGCAGGTAGCGCGTCCATTGCTGCTGGTTGTGCAGCCACTGCTCCACATCCGGCAGCTCACTGGGCTCCATCGCCTGCCAAAAGGCTTCTTCGCGCCGGTCCCGGTTCTCTTCCTGACTCACGGCCTTATACCACAGGTTGCGGCAAATACTCACCAGATACGCCCGTAGAGGCGTTTGCGAACTGGGTACGTAGTGACCATCGAGCACGTTATGCAATACCGCCGTTATGGCCTCCCAGATAATATCTTCTGGCTCCTTGACGAAATACAGCCCGTTTTGTTTACTGCGTAGAAAGCGCGTCAGGAACGCCTGATTCTGTTCGTAGAGGGCTTCAATGGCTTTGTTTTGTGCCCGTTCTGTGCCCCGAAGCCCTGCTACGATGTCTGCATCGGTGAGCGGCTGCCTGCCGCCCAATAGCGTCTTTAGAGTCATATACAGCTGAGACAGGCTTTTGTAAGCAACAGGTTTCGGATGTAGCACCGCCAGACGGGCGACTACCTACAAAACAGCTGTTAAAGGTAAGTGGCGCACCGTATTTCTGCTCAAAAGCTTGCACTGGCTTTTTTGCCCGACCTGATTAGCCTGTTCGTAAGTAATAAATCAGATGAAGTCTGTCCACCACTGTTCGTTGTGGAAGAGTCGCTGGGGTTGGGTCCACGTTTCTCAGGTTGTCGCAAAGCCCCCTTCAGGCTGGCGTATTTCCCCTCCCCCGTGGACGGTAGACAGGCGTATCTTTGAGCGGTAACCAAACCAGTAAACAACATGAGCAAGATCACCACGTTTCTGACCTACAACAACCAGGCGGAAGAGGCGGTAAGGCACTACACAGCCATTTTTCCGAACTCGGAAATCAAGCACATCAGCTATTACAACGAAGGGGGGCATTTGCCAGAAGGCACGGCCATGTCGGTGGTGTTCATCCTGAATGGGCAGACGTATTATGCACTCAACGCGGGATCGGGTTTTGGGTTTTCCGAGGGAATGTCGCTGCTCGTGACCTGCGAGACGCAGACCGAAATTGACGCCTATTGGCAAAAGCTGACGGAAGGCGGCCAACCCGGGCCCTGTGGCTGGCTCAAAGACAAGTTTGGGGTTTCGTGGCAGGTAGTCCCCGAAGGACTCGACAAGTTATTGCAGCACAGCGATCCCGCGAAAGCAAAGCGGGTGATGGCCGCTATGATGAAGATGTCGAAACTTGATGTCGCCGCCCTGGAAGCCGCGTAAGTGGTTATAAACCTATAAGGTCTTAGACGGGGTCGCCTAGACGGGGTCGCCCAGACCTTATAGGTTTTGGCCTAGTGCTACGTCCAGTAAGGGAACTTGCGTTTGGTGAAGATGGCCTTCGGGATCATGGCGTGTACACCCAGCGTCTGATCCACCACCTGGCTCACTTCAAAGTCGACGCCTGTGCTGGCGATCGACAGGGCTTCGTTGAACGTAAAGCCCAACTCGTCTTTCATGAACGTAACGGCTTCGGTCAGCGCGTTTTTCATGGCTTTGTTCAGGTCTTTGTCGAGCCCCACAGCAATGAAATGCGTGGGTGTTTCGGCGCGGGGCATGGTCAGCTTCTTGCCTTTGTGCACGATAAATTTGGCCGTAAGGGTCAGCGCCGTTTCGATGGCCACCCCACTCACTTCGCCGTTGCCCTGCGCGCCGTGTCCGTCGCCGGTGGTGAACATCCCACCCGGTACCGACACCGGCAGGTATAGCGTAGTACCTTTGGTCAGGTGCTTGATGTCGAGGTTGCCGCCGAAAAAGGCGGGTGGAATGGAACTGACGCGGCCCGTTTCAGGGGGCGGCGACAGCGCCATCACGCCCATAAACGGCTTGAGTGGAATCTCGACACCCTCTTTCAATATGGCCACTTTTCGTTTGGCATCGTAACGGTACACAAACGTTTCGCGGCTGGTGACCGCCTCGGGGATGCCCCCGCCACCGGGCCACACGCTGTTAACGCCGAAACCGGCCGGAAACGTTAGGTCGAGCATCCGAATCTCGAGCGTGTCGCCGGGCTGGGCACCGTCGATGGCAATGGGGCCGGTGAGCATGTGGCCGCGAATCCCCGATGGTTCGGGTTTCACGGTCTTCATGATGGCGATCACCTCCTGCGCGTGGGCGTCGATGGGCAGGTTGTTTTTCGTGTAAAACTCCTCGGGATTGGTGCGGCTCACCCCCGACGGATTGACGGTTTGAATCTCGACCACGTCGCCGTCCTTGACCGTGTACACCGCAGGTACGTTAGCGCCAAAGTAGCCCCACACCATGTTTTCGGGTAGGGAGCGAACCACATGGTCGGGCTTAATACGGGCCGGTTCGGGGCGGGTGGCTGGTTCGTCGGGCAGCAGGGCCGAGGCGGCTGCGGGGAAGCTGGCAACCGATAAAGCTGCCAGCCCACTCTGGGCGGTCCGGCGTAAAAAATGGCGTCGAGATGGTATCATCAGGTTGTCTGGTTATCGCGTAAGGAGCGGTATGTAAGGTAAAAAATAGCCATCGCAAACGCACGTCATTCAACCCGCATCAGCCCATAGATAACCCGATTTGCCCACAAAAAAACACCGCTGCCAGCGGGCGACTGGTTTAGAGTCACGGGCTGGCAGCGGTGCTGGGTACTCCGCCCTTGCTGGGCAGGCTATTCGGCATTCTTACAGGTTCCCTTTCTTCATTTCCTTCACGGCATAATCGGCCGAGCGGGCCGTAAACGCCATGTAGGTGAGCGAGGGGTTCTGCGTGCTGGTCGAGGTCATGCTGGCGCCGTCGGTAACAAACACATTTTTCACCGCATGGAGCTGATTCCACTTGTTGAGCAGCGAGGTCTTAGGGTCTTTACCCATGCGCACGCCGCCCATCTCGTGGATGTCGAGGCCGGGGTTCCGCTTGTCGTCGCGGGTGCGGATGTTGGTGAAGCCGGCCGCCGTAAACATCTCGGTCATCTGCTCCAGGTAATCCTTCACCATTTTCTCGTCGTTGTCGTCATACGCCACCGCGATTTTGAGTTGCGGAATGCCATACGGGTCTTTCAGCGACTTGTCGAGGGCGACGTAATTGCTCTCTTTCGGGATGGTTTCGCCCATCATGTGTGAGCCTACGTACCAGCCGCCCAACGTTTCGGTCAGCAGGTTGGCTTTGAGGTCGGCACCGATGCCCTCCTGGCTATTGCGCGAGATACGACCTGCCGAGAAACCCGCCGCATAGCCGCGCAGGAAGTCGGTCTCCTGCTTGTGCAGGTTGCGGAAACGCGGAATGTACGGGCTGTTGGGCCGCCGACCGTCGGTGGTGCTGTCCAGGAAGCCATCGTACTGCCCCGAAATACCCGCCCGGTAATTGTGGAAGGCGACGTATTTGCCCATCAGGCCGTTGTCGTTACCCAACCCGTTGGGGAAGCGGCTCGACGTGGAGTTGAGCAGGATCAGGTTGGTGTTCAGCGCGGCGGCATTCACGAAAATAATGCGGGCGTAATACTCCGTCATCTGCTTCGTGTTGGCGTCGACGACGCGCACACCCGTCGCTTTTTTCTTTCCTTCGTCGTAGATGATTGAGTGCACCACCGAGTTGGGGCGTAGCGTCATTTTGCCGCTTTTCGCCGCCCAGGGAATGGTGGTGGCGTTGCTGCTGAAATAGCCGCCGAAGGGACAACCCCGCTCGCAGATGGTGCGGTGCTGGCACTGCGCCCGGCCCTGCTGCGCGTGAATCGGCTTCGGCTGGGTCAGGTGCGCGGCGCGGCCCATGATCACGGGGCGGCTGTTCTGGTACTTTTTGGCCATCTGCTGGCTGAAATAGTTCTCCACGCAGTTCCACTCGTGGGCGGGCAGAAACTCGCCGTCGGGCAGTTGGGGCAAGCCGTCTTTGTTGCCGCTGATGCCGGCAAACTTCTCCACGTAGCTGTACCAGGGCGCAATGTCGGCGTAGCGGATAGGCCAATCCACGGCGAAGCCATCGCGGGCGGGGCCGTCAAAATCGAAGTCGCTCCAGCGCTGGGTTTGCCGCGCCCACATCAGCGATTTACCGCCGACCTGATAGCCGCGAATCCAGTCGAAGGGTTTCTCCTGCACATACGGGTGCTCGGCATCTTTCACGAAAAACTGTTCGGTGCCTTCGTAAAAGGCGTAGCATTTGCTGATGATCGGGTTGGCCTCCCGCACATCCTGTTTGAGCTGGTTGCGGTGCTCAAACTCCCAGGGTTGCATGTTGGTGGTGGGGTAGTCGGTCACGTGCCGCACGTCGCGGCCCCGTTCCAGCACCAGTGTCCGCAGGCCTTTGCCCGTTAATTCTTTGGCGGCCCAGCCGCCGCTGATCCCCGACCCAATCACGATGGCGTCGTAGGTGTTGGCGGCCTGAGCGTCGATATTCAGATAAGACATAGCTTGGCGTAAGGCGCGTTATTTCGTTTGAGAAATGGGTTTAGCGGGCACAGGCACGCAGCCGTGGTAGCGACCCGGTATCATTTCGTAATGCGTCAGGTTGGTCATCACGTATTCCGAGGTCATGTAGCCGCGGATGGTCAGCCCTTTCACCAACTGGTAAAAGGCTTTCTGGTCGGCGTCGGTCGACTGTTCCATCCGTTTCAGCACATCGATGCGCTGCGCCGTGTCGGCCTCCGTAAAAGGCCGGTTGTAGGTTTGCCGGGCTAGTGCGTCGGCGGCGTTCAGCCCGTTCGACAGCGTGGTCTGGGCTTTGGGTTCGTAGCAATCGGCCACCATCTTCTGCACAAACGTCGCGACACCCAGCGATTTGGCACCCGGCGTATCGGTTTCGGGAATGAAGGTGTCGACAACGCCCGTAAGCAGCGCGGTTTGGTCGGCCGTGAACGCGTTGGGCAACGTACCCAGCGACTGACGGCTCCAGCCATTGGCCCATTCGGGTACAACCAGCATGGCCCCCAACGACGCCGACAGCGTTTGTAATGCTTGTCTCCGTTTCATGAATTGATTATCGACACGAACTGTCAGTTAAGTAACAACGTGGTAGCAAGACAAATTCGTACCAGCGAAGTTACGTGGCAGTTTAGTTGTAATTAGTAGGGTTAATCCTAGATTTGGTCAGTTGCCTTCGGCGTCATTAGGCTTCGCGTCATTAGTGGTCAGTTGCCTTCGGCGTCATCCGTTGTTTTTACGATGAATGACAACGAATGACCATGAATGACGCGAAGCCTAATGACGCCGAAGGCAACTGACCATCAATTCCGCAAACTCTTCAGATAGGCGATGCTGGCGGGCATTTGCTCGAACTCCTTGTTGCTTTCGTCTTCAATGAAGAAGTGCTTGATGCCGATGCGGTTGGCTTCTTTCAAAATGCCTACAAAATCAGCCTGACCCGCGCCCACCACGACGTCGTTTTCGGGTGGGGTGCCGCCCGTGAGGTCGCCTTTGATGCCCTTTTTGAGGTCTTTCACGTGCATCAGTTTCCAGCGGTTGCCATACTTTTTCAGCAGGGCTACCGGGTCGGCCCCGCCGTGGAGGGTCCAGAGCACGTCCATCTCGAATGACACGTACCTGGGATCGGTGTTCTGGATGATGTAGTCCATCAGGGTGCCGTCGCCGTGCTTCTGGAACTCATACCCGTGATCGTGGTAGCAGAATGTCAGCCCGTTGTCGCGCATCACCTTGCCAATCGCGTTGAAATCGGCCACGGCTTTCTTGGCGTTGTCGAGGGTGAAGTTGCCTTTCTGATGTGGAATCCAGGCGCACATCACGTAGCTGGCACCCAGCGCTTTGGCGTTGTTGGCGGCTTCCTGCGGGTTGGCCACCAACTGCTCATAGCCGCCGCCCGTCGATGGAATGCTGATGCCGCGTTCGTTACAGGCTTTTTTGAACTCGGCCGCCGTTATGCCTTTGGGCGCGCCGCCTTCCAGTTCGGTAAAGCCCAGTGCCTTGATAGTGTCGAGCGTGGCGATAATGCCCTTAGGGAAGGCGTTACGGAAGGTGTAAGCCTGCACGCCGAAGGCCGCTTTGTAAAGCGGTGCGCCTTTTTTCTGCCCGAACGACAGAGTCGCGCAGAGCGTCAGGCAAAGGAAGAGGGTCGTTTTTTTCGTACGCATAAAGAATCGTATAGGTCTGGTTAATTGGTAGTCGTTTTTGTTTTTTTACCTGTCATCCCTCCGTTGTCGGGATGACAGAAAACGTGTTACAGGTTTCGCTTTTTCAACTCCTTCACGGCATGATCTACGGCGCGGGCGGTGAGGGCCATGTAGGTAAGCGACGGGTTCTGCGTGCCGGTCGAGGTCATGCTGGCGCCATCGGTGACGAAGACATTTTTACAGGCGTGGAGTTGATTCCACTCGTTGAGCAACGAGGTTTTGGGGTCTTTGCCCATGCGCACGCCGCCCATCTCGTGGATGTCGGAGCCGGGGTTTGATTTGGTGTCGGTAGCGCGCACATTCTTGAACCCCGCCAGCGTAAACATCTCCGTAATCTGCTCGTTGAAATCCTGCACCATCCGCGCGTCGTTGTCGGTCCATTTCGCCGACAAAATGATCTGCGGAATGCCATATTTATCGGTCTGATCGGTCGAGAGCCGAACGTGATTTTCTTCGATCGGCACGCATTCGCCCATCATCCAGGCGCTGATGTTCCAGTTACCGTAGTGCGGGTTGAGGAGTTGCGCCTTCAGGTCATCGCCCAGCCCATCGCGGTTCGAGGTAAGGCCCCGCCCGCCGCCAATGCCAATGGCGTACCCCCGCAGAAACTGGGATGCCGGCCCCGTCGTCTCCTGCTTGTACACATTGCGGAACCGGGGCATGTAGCCGTTGCTGGGGTTTTTGCCGTCGGTGCGTTTATCCTGAAGACCGTCGAATTCGGCGTTGGCTTTGCCCCGGTAGTTGTGCCACGACAGGTATTTGCCCATCAGGCCGTTGTCGTTGCCCAGCCCGTTGGGAAAACGGCCCGATTGGGAGTTGAGCAGGATGGCGTTGGAGTTGATGGCCGACGCGTTGACGAAGATGATGTTGGCGAAATACTCGATCGGTTCGAGCGAATTGGCATCGATGATACGTACCCCAACGGCCTTCTTTTTGACCTCATCGTAGATCACCGACTGCACTACCGAGTGCGGCCGCAGGGTAAGCTTGCCCGTTCGGGCGGCCCAGGGCAGGGTTGAGGCGTTGCTGCTGAAATAGCCGCCGTAGGGGCAACCTCGCACGCACAACGCCCGGTGCTGGCATTTGGCGCGACCCTGTTCGCCATGGATGGCCTGCGGGTCGGTGATGTGCGCGGCGCGGCCCTGAATGAAGTGCCGGTCCTTGTAGTTTTTGTCGATCGACGCTTTGAGGTGTTGCTCCACGCAGCTCAGCTCGAAGGGAGGCAGAAATTCGCCGTCGGGCAGCACGTCGAGGCCGTCTTTGTTGCCACTGATGCCAGCGAATTTCTCGACGTGGCTATACCAGGGGGCCAGGTCTTTGTAGCGGATGGGCCAATCGATAGCGAAACCGTCGCGGGCGGGGCCGTCGAAATCGAAGTCGCTCCAGCGTTGGGTTTGCCGCGCCCACAGCAGCGATTTGCCGCCCACGTGGTAGCCCCGCGTCCAGGTGAAGGGTTGCTCTTCGATGATGGGTTGCTCGTCGGGTTTGATGGCCCAGTGGAGTGTTTCTTCGCGCATAAACGAGCGGCTGCTGTAGCGGTTGCGCACCTCGAGCGGCACCTGCCCCCGGTGCGGAAGCTCCCAGGGGTTGAGCATGGCCGTGGGGTAGTCGGCGATGTGCTTGACGTCGCGTCCCCGCTCCAGGACGAGCGTTTTCAGGCCTTTCTCGCACAGCTCTTTGGCCGCCCAGCCGCCGCTAATGCCCGACCCGATCACGATGGCGTCGTAAGTATTGCGCTTCTTACTGTCGATGTTGAACGTAGCCATTGCGATTTATACGGTTACGCAGCCATGATAGTGGCCGGGTGCCATTACGTAGTTGAGGTGATTGACCATCACGTATTCCGAGGTGGTGTACCCCTGAATGGTCAGGCTTTTGAGCAGACCGAAAAATTCCTTCTGCGTCGCGTCGGTGGTTTGTCCAAAGGCGGTTAGCAGGGCGAGCTTCTCGGCGGGCTGAAGCGCCACAAACGGTTTGCCATAGGTCGTCTGAGCGCTGCCGTCGATCGCCGCCAGGCCCTTTTTGAAATCAGCCTGGGCGGCTGGTTCGTAGCAGTCGGCAAGCATCGTTTCGATGAACGCCGGTACGCCCACCCCTGTCGCGCCCACCACCTGACCGTCGGGAATGATGGTCGAGACGATGTCTGTCAACAACGTGGTCTGGTCGGCGGTGAGCAGGCCGGGTCCTGCGGGACCGGACAACGTACCCAGCGAGGTTCGATTCCAGGCCGTGGCCCAATCGGGCCAGACCAGTACGGCACTCAGCGACGCCGACAGCGTTTGCAGGGCCTGTCTCCGTTTCATCAGTAAGTCGGTTAAGAGCGTACGCTCAGATCGTGTACCCCGTTGTGGGTACGTACCTGAAAAGAAGATTACGCCTTCCGATTACCTATGCCCGGTGGTATCGACGTACCGGCCGCGCTTATTCGGGAAAGTAGATGTAAAACGTAGCGCCCTGGCCGGGCTGGCTGAAGGCCGTAATCCCTCCCCCGTGATTGGTGACGACCTTCTGGCAAATGGCAAGGCCGATGCCCGTACCCGTAAATTCGGTTCTGTTGTGCAGCCGTTGGAACACCTGAAAGATGCGATCGGTATGCCGTTGGTCAAACCCGATGCCATTGTCGCTTACACTGATCCGGTGGTAGGTAGGGGTTTGTCGCACCGGCTTCACCGTCGTGGGCAGGTCGCTGGCCGGGATCCGCTGGGCGGTCAGCTGGATCTGGGGCGGGATGTAGTGCCCCAATGCGTCCTTGCGGCGAAATTTCAGCGCGTTGCTCAGCAGGTTCTGAAACAGCTGGCCCAACTGCGAGGCGTCGCCCTGTATGGTTGGCAGGGGAGCCAGCGTGATGAGCGCCTGGGTTTCGTCGATGACCAGCTCCAGATCCAGCAGCGTGGTCTGCACGACCTGGTTGAGCGAAACAGGGCTGGCCGCTTCCTGCCGGGTCGAGATGCGGGCATAGGCCAGCAAGTCTTTGATCAGCGCCGACATACGCCCGGCCGACTGCTGCATGCGGTCGATGTATTCGATGCCGTCGCCCAGTGAGTTGCCGTACCGTTCCCTGAGCATGTCGCTGAACGACTGAATTTTGCGCAGCGGCTCCTGCAGATCGTGGGAGGCGATGTAGGCAAATTGTTGCAGGCTCTGGTTCGACCGTTCGAGGTCTTGAATCGAGGCCTGTAGCTCCCGGGTTCGTTCGGCGACTTCCTGCTCCAGGTGTTCCGACAACGTTCGGTACCGTTGTTCGCTGACTTCCAGCGCCTGGCGGGCCACGACCTGCTCGGTGACATCCACCGACACATCGAGAATGGCATAGACCGCGCCCGCTTCGTTGAAGAGAGGCGTAAACGTGATGTTGTAATACCGGTCGATCACGCCGCCGTCCCGGGTAATCTGCAACCGCGATTCGAAGGCCTGAAACAACTGCCCCGACGTGTAGACCTCGTCAAGAATCTGCAGAAATGGCTGATGCGCCAGTTCGGGCATTACCTCGCCCAGGGGTTTGCCGGCAATATCGGGGCCCCGACCGATGACGTCGATGAAGGTTTGGTTGGGTAATTCAATGATCAGATCGCGACCGATGAACAGGCCAATGGCCACCGGAGCGGTCGATACGATTGCCTGTAATTTGGCCTGGCTAACCTGAAGGGCCAGGTCGGCCTGGCGACGTTCGGTGATGTTGGTGTGCACCCCAACCCACTCCCGAATGCTGCCGTCGTCGTTCAGCACGGGTACCGCCCGAATGGAAAACAGCGCCCAGTGGCCAGCTTTGACCCGTACCCGATGCTCAAAAATGAAAGGTTTGCGCTCCTGAACGGCTACCTGCCAGGCCTCGATGGTGGGTTGTGCATCGTCGGGATGAACGGCTTTGGCCCAGCCGTACCCCTGGTATTCGTCGTAGGATTGCCCCGTCAGCGACGCCCAGCCGCGTTGCTCGCCGGTCATCTCACCGGCGGCATTGTTGGTCCATAAGATGCCCTGAACAGCCTCAATGGCCGCTCTGAACCGATCATCGTGCTCCCGAATGACCAGATCAGCGGCCGGTTGGTCGGGAAGGTCAACCGCCGGGGTGTCGCTCACTGCCGATAACGGCTGGTCGGTGGTAGCAGGGTCTGAATGGATCGCCGGTGCCGTAGCCTTATCGAGCATAGAAACGAATGAAATAGCCAGCGATCTGGAGGGGGTTCAGACAGCTGGCGGTGATCGTAGTCAAGTTACTAAACTGGACTGCACGGATAACTAAGTCTGTACAAAGTTAGTTTTTGCCCCGCAGCAACCAGCTATGGCATCTGCTAAAGGTATCCGGAGGTTGTTTTCGAGACAGGCTTTAGGCTACGCTGAACGTGGGTACGTAGCGTAGCCCGTCAACTGTGGTAGGGGCTATCGGAGTTTGACCGGTTCTCCGTTCTTTTCGGCATTGAGTGCGGTTTTGTAGGTCGTGATCGCCCGTTGGCGGGCAAATGCATGGTCCACGATGGGCGCTGGGTACGTTACCGAAGCACCGGCCGGGTTGTTGTACTCGGGCACCCACCGCCGGATGTATTCGCCCTTGGGATCGAATTTGCGGGCCTGTTCGGTGGGGTTGAACACCCGGAAATAGGGGGCCGCGTCGGTACCCGAGCCAGCGGCCCATTGCCAGCCCCCGTTGTTGGCCGACAGGTCGTAATCGCGCAGTTTCTCGGCAAAATACGCCTCGCCGATGCGCCAGTCGATCAGCAGATGCTTCACGCAGAAACTCGCCGTCACCATCCTGACGCGATTGTGCATCCAGCCAATTTCGTTCAGTTGGCGCATCCCCGCATCGACCAGCGGATAGCCTGTCTGGCCCGCTTTCCAGCGCTCGATGTCCTCCGGACGATTGAGCCAGGGCACCTGGTCATATTCCCGGCGGAAGGATTCGTGCTCGACGTGGGGGAAATGGTCGAGCACCTGGAAATAGAAATCACGCCAGCAGAGTTCTTTCAGGTACGTCAGGTTATTGGCCTGCGCCTGCCGGGCCAGCTCGCGGATGCTGATGGTGCCAAAGCGCAGGTGAATGCTCAGTTCGCTGGTGCCGCGCTGAGCGGGAAAATCGCGGGTTTTGTCGTAGGTGGTCAGCAGTTTGTCGGATACCGTCGATTTGGGGAATTTTTCGTTCAGCGGTTCAAAGCCCATCTGCTCGAGTGTGACCATCGGCGTGGGCGCCGTTTTGAGGAACCGGTCGGCGTATTTTTCGGTCGGGTACGATTTGAGGTAAAACGGATCGTCGAGTTTGCTCAGCCAGTTGCGGCTGTAGGGGCCAAACACGGTATAGGGCTTGCCGGAGCCGGTGAGCACCTCGTCACGATCGAAGAGGGTCTGATCTTTGTAGCTGTGAAACCCCGCGTTTACGCTTTTCAGGTACGTTGCTACTTCGGCGTCGCGGCCTTTGGCGTAGGTTTCGTAGTCGTAATTGGTAAACACGTTGGCGAGGGTGTACTCGCTGGCCAGTTCCTTGAACACGTCCAGCGGTCGCCCATACCGCACCAGCAGCGTTGACCCCTGTTTGTGCAGGGCCTGCTGCATGGCCAGTACTTCTTCGTAAATGAATTCCACCCGGCGGTCGCGCTTGTCGTTAAGGTGGTCGAGGATGTCTTTGTCGAAAATGAAGAGTGGCAGTACGGGGCGTCCGGCTTTCAGGGCGTAGTAGAGGGCCGCGTTGTCGTGCAGACGCAGATCGCGCCGATGCCACATGATGGCAATGGGAGTTTCAGGTTTCATGGTTCACGTTTCCGGTGCGCGTTGCCTGGGCACAAAAGGTGTGTTAGCCGCGCACTTGACACGCTAACCCTGAAACCTGAAACGCACCCTAAGGGTTTATCACCATTTTTCGTAGCCAGCAACGGGTTTGAAGTCCGATTTGGGTTCAAAGTGCTGCCAGAGGAGCGCGCCCACGGTGCGTAGCAGGGTGCTGCCCTCATTGGTGCGCCCCCAGCTTTCGTCCTGCTGATTTTTGGTCATCAGGCAGTAGACGTAATCGCCGTGGGGCGCGTGTACCAGCACCACCTCCGACCGCGACCGGTTGACGGCCCCGTTTTTGGAGGCCACCTTTACGTTGGCGGGCAGTTGTGAAAGACCGTCGTGGTCCCAATATTGCCGACAGAGGTTGCGGTACATGCGGTCGGAGGCGTCGGGGCTGACGGCGCGGCCATCGCGGATGTAGGTCAGCAGGCTGGCCAGTTCGCGGGGGGTGGTTTGGCCCCAGCCGTAGCGCGCCTGAAACTCCTTGCGGCCCGGCGTCCGCGAGTTCATGCGGGTGTTCGGGAATCCATTGGCGTCGAGCCAGGCGTTGATGGCCGTGCCGCCACCCGCCAGTGCCTGACACCACAGGCTGCCCGTATTGTCGGAAACGGTTTCCATCAGCATCACCACCTGGCTCAGCGGGATTTTGGCCCCATCGCGCAGCGAGCCCACGATGCCATCGTCGTAGTGCAGGGAGTCGCGGTACACCAGTTCCTGTTCGTAGCTGACAGTGCCTTTCTGAATCTGGTCGAACAGCCCGATCATGATGGGAATCTTGATGGTACTGGCCGTGGGAAAGGTGCTGTCGGCGTTGATCGCGACGGTTTTGCCCGTTTTTAGGTGGCGCACATACACGCCTACGTCGCCCCGGAAGCCACGAAGCGCATCGGCCAGTTGTTGCGTGAGACGGGCATCGGGTTTATCGGGTACCGTCTGGGCAACGGCTGGGTACGTTAGGAGAAGCAAGATCAGGCAAAGAAAACGGGCAAGTATACGCATGGTTGATGGGTTGACTATGAAACCGATTGATTCGCGTTGTTTACAGGCGGTGTAACGCGGCATCTTTTCGTAATCGGCTATTCCGATAAGGCCGTTAAGGCCGTGATTAGGCGTTTGCCAGCGCCGCTACGACTCGCCGGACGGCGTCGGCGTTGGTGGTGGGTACGTAGTTGAAGGTCTTGTTATACTTGGCCGAATCGAAGAAATAGGGGCGGTCGTACTGGTAGCGCATCTCATACATTTCGCGTAGGATTGGCACAAACAGGCCCAGCGCCCGCAGGCCCCAGCCGGGTAGCGTTTGCACGCTATGCCACAGTTTGGTGGGCACCCCGCCCGAGCCGGGCAGGCTGTCGATCGCTTCGGCAAACAGACTGACCCATTGCGCCCCGGTGATCGGCTGCGGGTCGGTGGGTAGGTTCCAGATTTGGTTAAAGGCGGAAGGCGTATTGCCCAGCCGGGCCGTGCCGATAGCCAGATCAGGCGTGTAGCCGGTGCTGTGCAGCTGGTTGGCATCGCAAAACCACTGCGCCTGTTTGCCCTTGATCAGGTTGTCGTAGATCAGGTTCATAGTGATGCTCGTGGCTTTGATCGGGCCGAAGAAATCGGGCGACCGGGCAATGATAGCATCTACCCTGCCTTTCTCGACCGCCTCGAGGATGAGCCGATCGACCTCAGCGCGGGTCTCGCCTTTTTTGCTGGTCGGGCTGATGGGCGACGACTCTGTGAGGTGCCGCACGTTGTCGCCCCCTATGGCGTAGACATTATCGAAAAAGACGAGCTTACTCTGGTGGCGGCTACAGGCTTCCAGCACGTTGCGGATAAGGAGAGGCCACTGTTGCTGCCATATCTTGGTGTTGTAGGGCAGGCCCGCGACCAGGTACACGACCGTGCTGCCTTCCACGGCCTGCATGACCTGCGCCGGGTCCAGCAGGTCGGCGGGGCGCAGGCTGTCAGACGCGTTGACCGCTACGGGCTTACGGCTCACCAGCCGGATATCCTTCGTGTAGGCGGGCAGGGCTTTGGCGAGTTCAACGCCGATGGCGCCGCCCGCCCCCAGGATCGTTTGCATGGGGTTGTCGTGTTTGGGTATGTGGTTCTCCGCTACCTTTAATCAAACAAAACGGCAACGTACGCATAAATCCAAACCGAACGATGAACCTCAACGAGTTTACTGCCTCGCTCGCTCAACCCACGCCACCCGTAGGTCTGAACCCCATCCTGACGGCCCTTTGGCACGATGCAAATGGCGACTGGGAGGCCGCCCACGAAGTCGCTCAGTCGCGCGAGGGGACCCCGGCCTACGACCGGCTCCACGCCTACCTGCACCGCAAGGAAGGTGATGCCTTCAACGCCGGGTATTGGTACCGCCGGGCCAGAACGAGTGTCTACACTGGTCCGCTGGCCGACGAGTGGCGGGAGCTGGTCGAAGCCAATCAGGACTAGCGCGCGGGTCTCGGTTTGGCCCGTTCGTACTGCACGGGCCACGGTTGCTCGTCGCCCAGGATGTGCGCGGCATGCAGCGGAAAATACGGATCACGGAGCGACTCCCGCGCCAGCAGGATCAGGTCAGCCTGCCCGTTGGTCAGGATGGCTTCGGCCTGGTCGGCGTCGGTGATGAGGCCCACGGCACCCGTTGGTACCCCCGTTTCGCGTTTGATGCGCTCGGCAAACGGCACCTGATAGCCTGGCCCCGTCGGGATGGTGGCTTTGGGTACGTTGCCGCCCGTTGAGCAGTCGATCAGGTCAACGCCCTGCTCGTTCAACAAGGCTACCAGCGCCACAGAATCATCGGCGGTCCAGCCGCCTTCGGTCCAGTCGGTCGCCGAAATGCGCACGAAAAGCGGGTACTCATCGGGCCAGATAGCGCGCACATCATCGACCACTTCTTGCAGTAACCGGATGCGATTGGCAAACGAGCCGCCGTAGTCGTCGGTCCGGTGGTTGCTCTGGGGCGAAAGGAACTGGTGAAGCAGATAACCGTGGGCGGCGTGAAGTTCGGCCACCACAAACCCCGCCTGCAAGGCCCGTATCGCCGCCGCCCGGAAATCGGCCCGCACCTGCTGAATGCCGTCGAGCGTAAGGGCCGTGGGCGCTGGTTCGTTGTCGGTAAAGGGGATGGCGCTGGGGGCTACCGTTTGCCAGCCGGTGGGCTGGTCGGGGGCGATGGCCTGACCGCCGTCCCAAGGGCGTTGATGGCTGGCTTTTCGCCCGGCATGAGCCAGTTGAATGCCCGGCACAGCCCCGTTGGCCGTTAGAAAATCGGTGATGCGTTGTAGCCCTGGCACGTGATCGTCGGACCAGATACCGAGGTCATTGGGTGTGATGCGGCCCTCGGGCGATACGGCGGTGGCTTCGGTGATAATCAGGCCCGCGCCGCCCACGGCCCGGCTTCCCAGGTGTACCAGGTGCCAGTCGGTGGCGAATCCGTCGACACTCGAATACTGGCACATGGGTGAGACAACGAGGCGGTTTTTGAGCGTAACCCCGCGTAACGTCAGGGGTGAAAGTAAAACAGACATAGTGGTTGGCATACGTACTAGGGGCATAACCGACGGTTGGCCCGTTGAGTTGCCCGTTGCGCTCAAACAGGGGCTACCAAGGCAACGTACCCCGTCCAGACTGTCCCAACCCTGAGTGATCCGGTTGAAACAGCGTAGACGGGGTACGTTGTCAGGCTGGCAGGCTTACTGCTGGGTCGGTTTGCTAGACCAGCGGGTAATCTGCCTGATCTCGGCGCTGCCCCCTTCGGCAAATAGGTCGATGCCGCCGGTTGTCTCCGTCGGGAAAATGTAATCCGTAATGACGCGCTCCCCGTCGTTGGCATACACTTCCACAATCGATTTGTCCACGAAAATACGTAGCGTAATCAGGCCGTTTTTCGGGGTTAACGGGGCTTCTTCGACGCTGGCAAACCGCTTGTTGAACGTTACATTCCCCGACTGCCGCCGGTCGAGCTGAAGCTTGCCATCGGCATAATAGATGGCGGTGGCTTCGTTGGCGCTCCGGGCCAGTTTCAACCCAACCTTTTTGGCAGTACCGGGGGCAATCGTTACCTCCAGTTCATAGGCGTTGTCGGTAGCCGATTCAAAAGGGATGATTTGGTTGGTGAGGCGAATAGCCTGTCTGGTGCGTTTGTCGCCACGTAGTTTAGCGGTGGCAGCAATGGGCTGTTGCAGCAGTTGCAGGCCCGCCGGGGTCCGTTTCAGCGCGATCTGCCGGGGCAACGACATGGCGCCTTTAAACGGGGTCGTGGGCAAATCACCCGCATAGGCCCAGTTATTGAGCCAGCCAATCATCACCGGTCCCGGCTGACTGGCGGGCAGGTTGTTGTACTGGATGGCCGCGTAATAGTCTTTTCCCCAATCGACCACGTTGCCCGTCGCGGGCGCAATAGGTTTGGGGTTGGCCGGGTCGAGGATGAAGCGGGTGCCGTCGAACGTACCCACGAAGTATTGCATGCCGATAAAGTCTTTCTGGGGGTGCCCCGCCGAGATGAACAGCACCCATTCCTGATCGCCCGTAACGCGCCCGGTTTCGTCCTGAACGGGCACCGGCATCAGGGCCGGGCATTCCCATATTTTGGACGTATCGCCCACGGCACCGAAGTCGCTCAGCAGCTCCCAGTTTTTCAGGTCCTTGGAGGCATAAAACAGCGCCCGGTGCTCAAGCGGTTTGACGGTCGTCATGATCCATTTCTGCTGGGGCGCATACCAGAACACGTTCGGGTCGCGGAATTCTTTGAGCCCCAGATCGACGACGGGGTTTTTGGCATATTGGGTCCAGGTACGTCCCTTATCGGCGCTGTAGGCCAGGTTCTGGTACTGAGCCAGGTGCTCATCGCCTTTGGTCACGTGGCCGGTGTAGAGGGCCACCATACAGTCTTTAGTGCCGGTGGGGCAGAGGCCGTTCCGATTTCCGGCATCAATAACCGAACTGCCTGAGAAAATGGCCGTTTTGGTTTGGCCATCAGTGTGCGTGAACTCGGGGATGGCGACGGGCAGGTGCTGCCAGTGCAACAGATCGGGGCTGACGGCGTGGCCCCAGCTCATGTGCCCCCACTGGTTGGCAAAGGGGTTATGCTGATAAAACAGGTGGTATTCGCCCTCGTAATAGACTAGGCCGTTGGGGTCGTTGATCCAGTTCTGGGGCGGCGTGAAGTGGTACAGCGGCCGGTAGTCGGGCTTGGGTTGCGCCTGCGCCGTAGCTGTGTTGGACAGCGTGGCCAGTACCGCCAGGGCGATCAGTTGGTTTCTCATACGATTGTTGGGCGTAGCGACGGCGGATGACGATAATTGATTGGGTGCGTCATCCGCCGTCGGGTCGGTTAAAAGCCTGGATTCTGCTTGTACAGCCCTTTGCTGAAGTTGATCTGGTTAAACGGAATAGGCAGGTACTCGTCGCGGTTTTTGGTGAACTTGGCTTCTTTCAGGTATTCGCGCTTCGTTTTCTCGACCGTGAAGTAGCTGTTCAGGTAATCGGCCGCGATACCCCAGCGCACCAGATCAAAGAACCGGTTGCCTTCCATCGCTAATTCGAGGCGACGCTCCCACCGCAACGCCTGCCGGGCGAACGACTGGTTCCAGGTGCAGTTGGTGCCCGGCTTGTACACGTCGATCCGGTAGGTCGAAGTAGGCTTACCCGTCGCATCGATCAGCAGGCTCGTACTCTTACTAGCCCGCGCCCGAATCTGGTTGATCAGCGGCAGGGCTTCGTCCTGCCGACCCAGCTCGATCAGGGCTTCGGCGCGCCACAGCAGCACGTCGGCGTAGCGGATCAGCACCGAATTTTTGGAGCTGCTCATAAACGGCGGCAGCTTGCGGAAGGCCGGGCTATCAGGCGACACCACTTCTTTCAGCGACGCCGTGGCACCGTAGATTTCCGGCGCCCGCGCCCATTCCGATTTGAAGATCAGGTTTGGCTTGTACTTGTACGGATGCCCCGGAATGGTGGCCGTGTGGTCGACGCGCGGATCGACGGGATTGGCCCGGAAATCGTCGGGCGTTTTGATATCGGCGTTGTTAAACGTATCGAAAAGCGGCAGGCCGTTGGCATTGGTTTTAAACGCGTTGAGCAGGTTCTGGCTGGGTAGGTGGAAGCCGCAGCAGCCAAACTCGGGGTTCATGGGGTAATTGAGCATGCTGCTGTAATCGAGCCGGCCTTTGGGGGTGCCGTCGTCGAGTGAGCGCTGAATGGCAAAGATCGATTCGAGGCCGTTGTCATACTCGGGCAGGAAGTTCTTGCCAAAATCGTCGTACAGGCCGTATTTGCCCGACGTGATGATGTCGTTGGTCAGCGTCAGCACTTCCTGAAGCTTGGCGGCGTCGGTGCCCGTCACGTTGTAGCTGGCATCCTGCTTATAGGCCTGATAAAGCAGCGTTTTGGCCAGATACGCTTTGGCCGACAACTGGTTGGCGCGGCCCACTTCCGACTGCGTGAGGGGCAGATCCTGCACCCCCGCCCGGAAATCGGCGGCAATCTTATCCCAGAGTTCGTCGCTCGTCAGGGCTACGTTCGAGATGGTCGCGTATTGATCGTCGGCTACCGTTTCGTCGATGTACGGCACCCGGTTCCAGAGCGTTTTCAGCGCGAAATAGGAATGCCCGCGCAGGAAGCGCATCTCGGCCATGCGCACCTTCTTGCTCGGAAACTCGGTCTCGCTGATGGCGCTCAAGCGGCGCAGCGCATCGTTGGCCCGCGAAATCGACACGTAGTACCGGAACCAGAGCTTGTCGGCAGGTCCCAGATCGGGCCGGATGTAGGCGAAGGTTTCAAAGAAATGGTACTCGAAAATATCGGCCGTGCCACCCCCACCTTTGTAGGCGTCGCCCGAGCGAAGGTTGCCGTAGGGCCAGAGCGTGAAGGGCGCCGTAAAATGGTCGTTGCCGATGGCCGAATAGGCCGCTACCACCAGCTTGTCGAGGTTGTCGGGTGTGTTCAGGTCATCGCCGCTGATGACAGCTTTCGGGGTTACGTCGAGCGTATCCTGGCAGGAGAAACTCGTGGCCAGCAGCGCCGAGAGAACTAACGTTTTGATCGTTTTCATAAAGAGTAAGTTCGTTGCCGCTGCCGCAAGTGGCGGGCAGCAGCGGCAATTGGTTTAGAAGGAGACGTTCACGCCGGCCGTGTACATGGCCGGGATTGGGTACGTGC
Organism: Fibrella aestuarina BUZ 2; assembly: GCF_000331105.1. Classification (NCBI taxonomy): domain Bacteria; kingdom Pseudomonadati; phylum Bacteroidota; class Cytophagia; order Cytophagales; family Spirosomataceae; genus Fibrella; species Fibrella aestuarina. The sequence goes on from NC_020054.1 coordinate 1,753,491, forward strand.
TGTTGGGCGTTTCGGGGTCGACGCCCGTGTAGGCGTTGGCGCGCGTGCCGGGCCTGATCGTCAGGATGTTCTGGCCCTGCACATACACGCGGGCGCGCTGCATCTTCAGGCGTTGTGTCAGCGCCGTGGGTACGTTGTAGCCGAACTGGATGTTCCGCAGTTTCAGGTACGACCCGTTCTCGATGAAGTAGGTCGACGTACGGCCTTCGTTGTTTTTGTCGGTCAGCGTTACGGCCGGAATCGACGAGCCCGTGTTGGTCGGTGACCAGGCCTGCAACGTGCGCGCGCCCCAGTTGGTACCGGCCCAGAGCGACGTAAAGTCGGTCAGGATTTTATTGTCGTTGTAGACGTCGACACCCTGCACACCCTGGAAGAACAGAGCCAGATCGAAGCCCCGGTACGACAGGCTGGTGTTGAACCCGTAGATAAATTTGGGGTCACGAACGGCAATCCAGGTGCGGTCGTTCGCGTCGATCTTGTTGTCGCCGTTCAGGTCTTTGTAGCGGATGCGCCCGACGCCTTTCCCCACCTGATCGCCCACCGCATCGACCTCAGCCTGGCTCTGAAAAATACCGTCGGTCACGTACCCATAGGTCGAGTTGATCGACCGGCCCAGGATGTTGTCGGTCGTGCCGTTGCCGCCGTAGGCATTGACCACCTCTTCGGGCAGCGCCACCACCCTGTTGCGGTAGGTTGAGACGTTGGCCGAGATGTTGTAGCTGAACTCCGAACCGATTTTATTCTGGTAGCCCAGTTGCACTTCGACACCCCGGTTTTGCAGGGCAGCCCCGTTGACCCACCGGCCACCGCCGTCGCCCACAACGGCCAGGTAGGGCGGTTGCACCAGAATGTCTTTGGTATTCTTGACAAAGTAATCGATCGAGCCGGTCAGTTTGTAGTTGAACAGGCTGAAATCAAGCCCGACATTGGTCTGGGTCAGGGTTTCCCAGCGCAGGTTGCTGTTGCCCAACTGAATGCGCCGGAAGCCCGACGGTAACGTACCCGACGCCTGCCCACCAATGGCGTAGGCCGTGCCGTTGTCGTTGTCCCAGGTAGCGTCGGTACCGTATTGGGGGATGTAGAGCGCGTAGATGGCGTTGTTGGCGATGTTTTGGTTGCCCGTCTGGCCCCAGCCCGCACGCAGTTTCAGGTCCGAAATGATCGGAAGCCGGTCTTTGACGAAGGCTTCTTCGCTGATGCGCCAGCCGAGCGATACCGCCGGGAACGTACCATAGCGATTGTCCTGCCCGAAGCGCGACGAGCCATCGCGGCGTAGCGTGACCGCTGCCAGATAGCGGTCGTTGAACGCGTAGTTGACTTTCCCGAAAAACGACATCAGCGCGTAGGCTTGCCCCGACCCGCCATTGTCTTTGTTGCCCGACCCGGCGTCGAGGTACATGTAGTCAGGGTTTTGCAGGGCGAAGTTTTCGCGCATGGCTGAGAAACCACTGCCCGTGAACTGAATCTGCTCGGTGCCAGCCAGGGCTTCCACCCGGCTCTTGCCCAGCGTCAGGTCATAGTTCAGCGTGTTCTGCCAGACCCAGTTGCCATAAAAATTGCTGAAGTTGGTCACCCGGTTGGTGTTGTCCGACAGGAAGCCCGACGTGTACGCCTTGTACATCGATCGTAGGCTGGTCAGGGTGTAATCGACACCGATGTTCGAGCGCAGCCGAAGCCCTTTCAGCGGCTCTACCTCGATAAACGCGTTCCCGAAGAGCCGGCCGCCGTAGGTTTTGTTCTGCGCGTTGTCTTCGATGAGCCGCACCGGATTGTGCCGGTCGGTCATGCTTGGTGCGGGGCCGCCCCAGCCGCCCGTTTCCGTGTAGACCGGCACAATGGGCTGCTGCACCAGGGCCAGGTACATGATGTCGCCCACCGGGATCTCGGTGTTACGTGTCTTGGTGAACATGACATTCTCGCCCACTTTGAGCCGCCCGTTCAGGAAGCTGTAGTCTGAGTTCATGCGGGCCGTAATCCGGTTGAAGTTGGTGCCCCGGATGATGCCGTCGTGGTTGAAATAGTTGAGCGAAAACAGCATGTTGCCCCGCTCACCGCCGTTGGCCAGGCTCAGGTCATACGACTGGATAATGCCCGTCCGCGCTATTTCGTCGAACCAGCGCGTATCGGACGGGCGCATGGTTTTCTGGGGGTCTATAAACTCAGGTACGTTCACGCTCTGTAACACCGGCTTGCCATCGGGGCCGGGCACAGTCTGGAACGAATAGATGGGGCTGACGGGCGTTACGCCGTCGTTGGTAGCCGCCTGCCAGAACACCCGCCCCCGCTGCTCGGTATTCAGCACATCGAGTTTCGAGTTGTAGCGCTGGGCAGTAGTATAGGCGGTGAAGTCGATGCGGCTGACACCTTTTTTGGCCCGCTTGGTGGTCACGATGATGACGCCATTCCCCGCCCGTGAACCATAGATGCTGGCTGCCGACGCGTCTTTGAGCACCTGAATCGACTCGATGTCGTTCTGATTGAGCGTTTGCAGCCCTTCGGTCGTTGGCACACCGTCGATGACGTAGAGCGGGCTGTTGTTGCCCAACGTACCTACCCCGCGAATCTGCACGTTGGCCCCCGCGCCGGGGTTTCCGTCGGTGGTGATAAACACGCCCGCCACGCGCCCCTGCAGGTTTTGCATCACGTTGGGGGCGGGCAGCGTTTTCACGTCGCTCACGTTCACCACGGCAACGGCTCCCGTCAGGTCGGCTTTGCGTTCGGTTCGGTAACCCGTCACGACCACCTCCGTCAGGTTTTGCTGGTCTTCGGCCAGCGTTACGTTGAGGGTGCCGCCGTTACCCACGGGCACCTCTTTGGGCAGCATCCCGACGAAAGAGAACACCAGCGTGGAGCCCGGCGAAACCGTGAGTTGGTAGACACCGTCGGCGTTGGACGTCGTCCCGTTTTGCCGAACCGCCGGACCATCGCCTTTTTCAATGACGGTTACACCGGGAATGGGCCTGCCGTCGGCCTGCCCCGTCACCACCCCGGTGACAGAAAGTTTGCTTTGAGCCAGCGCCATCTGGCTAATGCCCAAAGCCAGCATAAGGAAGAGTACGGCTTGTTTCATACGTTTTGAGGAGTTATTGGATTTAGTAAAGGGAAAGAAGGGGCTAGGGTATGGCCGGTGCCAGCGAACCAGCCAGTGGGCGGGCGGCGGCCAGGAAAGCCTGAATCGTGTCTTCGGAAAAGGATGGTGTGGCGCCGTGCTGGGTGGCGACGTAAGCGCCGGTCGCGCAGGCCAGTTCGAGCGCCTGCCGGGTGGGTCTGCCCGCCCGCAGGCTGGCCAGCAACGCCGCCAGAAACGAATCACCACTGCCGATGGTGTCGGCCACCTGCACCGGAAAGCCCCCCTGCCGAACGTACCCAGCGTGGTCGAGCAAGGCCGCGCCGTCAGGCCCCAGCGTGACGCAGAGCGTGTCGAGCTGGTAGTGGTTATATAGCTGCTGCATGGCTAGTTTGAGATCGGGTTCGTAGCCGTGCCAGTCGGTCAGCTCGATCAGTTCATGCTCATTGAGCTTCACCAGATTGGCCCGGCTCAGCAACGCCTCGATCGTTGGCCGGTCGTAGTGCGGGGCGCGCAGGTTCACGTCAAATACCGTTTGCGTACCCGATTGGGCGGCTACGTCCAGGAGCCCGAGCAGCGTCTCGCCGGTTTGTGGGCTCCGCGCCGCCAGACTGCCGTAGATGAATACCTCGCTTTGTCGAACCAGTTCGGTCTGGGCGTCGTCGGGCTGGATGTAATCCCAGGCGACCGGCTGCACAATCTTGTAGGTGACTTCGTTGGCATCCGAAACGTTCGCTTTGGCCACGCCCGTCAGGTGCGATTGACCGATCTGCACGTAAGGGGTGGACAGGCCGTGGTCGTGCAGGAAATCGAGCAGTTCGCGGCCCAGGTCGTCGGTGCCTACCCGGCTGATGAGCTGGGCCTGCTGCCCGAGGTTGCGCAGGTGCAGCGCCACGTTCATGGGCGCACCACCGGCTTGTTTACCCGTCGGCAGCACGTCCCAGAGGACTTCACCGAAACAGACGAATGTGGGTAGTTGAGTCATTAGTTGGGGTGTTTGGGGGGTGTAGCCAGGCGTCGGCGGTTAGTGCACCACGAAGGTTTTGCCGACTTGTTCGAGGCTGGTCCCTTTGGTTTCGGGCATCCATTTCCAGACAAAGACCAGTTGGAGCACCATCATCAGGCAGAAGAACAGGAAGGTGTAAGCACCGCCCAGCTTTTCGGCGAAGTAGGGAAACGCAAACGTGATGACGGCGGCCATGAGCCAGTGGGTAAAGCTGCCCAGCGCCTGCCCGTTGGCACGCACCTCGTTGGGGAAGATTTCGGAGATGAACACCCAGATCACGCCGCCCTGCGAAAAGGCAAAGAAGGCGATGTAGACAAACAGGAGTACCGGTACCGACATGCCCCCGAAGTCGTGCACGTAGAAGGCGCGGGCAACCAGACCCAGCGTGGCGATCAACCCCAGCGACCCGATGAACATGAGCGTCCGGCGGCCAAAGCGGTCGATCAGGTTCATGGCCAAGAGCGTGAAGAGCAGGTTGATCACCCCGATTCCTGCCGACGACAGCAGCGCCGAGCTTTTGCCCAAGCCCGTCATTTCAAAAATCCGGGGGGCGTAGTAGATGATGGCGTTGATGCCCGATACCTGGTTAAACACGGCAAACAGCACGGCCAGCATCACGGGCACTTTGTAACGGGCAGAAAACAGCCGGGCGGGTTGCTGCGAGAGGGTTTGCTGCTCGGCCGTGTAGCGGAGGGCGTCGAGCGTATCTTCGTAATGGTCGGCGTCGATCAGTTGCAGCACCTCGCGGGCTTCTTCCACGCGCCCGGCTCGCAACAGCAGCCAGCGGGGGCTTTCGGGAATCAGGAGCACCGCCAGCAGAAACAACAGCGACGGGATGGCCTGCACGCCGAGCATCCAGCGCCAGGCGGCATCGCCTGCGTTCTGCAAGAGGTAATTCGACAGGTAGGCGATCAGAATGCCCAGCACCACGTTGAACTGGAACAAGGCCACCAGCCGCCCCCGCGACCGGGCCGGCGAGATTTCGGTGATGTACATGGGAGCGGCCACCGACGACGCCCCGACGCCCAGCCCGCCCAGAAAACGGAAGACAAGAAAGACGCTCCAGTCGACGGCGAGCGACGTACCCAGCGATGAAACCAAATACAGAACGGCAATCCAGAAGAGGGTTTTACGGCGCCCGTAGCGCTCGGCCGGGATACCGCCCAGCATGGCGCCGAGCACCGTACCGAACAGCGCCATCGAGACTGTAAGGCCGTGTTCCCACACGCTGAGTTGCCAGAGTTCCTGAAGCGACTGCTCGACACCCGAGATTACGGCCGTGTCAAACCCGAAAAGAAAGCCGCCCAGAGCAGCCGTAATAGACCAAAGAAAAATGCGTTGTTGTTGGCTCATGTCAGACAGGGAAGCGTCGTTTGATGAGCCAAAGCTAGTAGGGCACCTGCCCCGCCGACTTACGAAAATCGTTCAGATACTTATGTATTGAATGATTATTGAATATCGTTGATTGTCAATATATTAACTTGAAAGGCTGCAGGCTGAGTTTCGATTTTGATACGGCTAGTTTGGGTTTTGTTACAAACTCGTATAGCCTCATACTTCGTAGAGGCTTGCCCATTGGCGGGCAACGTACCTGCCCGTCAGGCGATCGCCGCTTTCCGAAACTCCGACGGCGTGCGTTGGGTGTGCTGCTTGAAAAAGGTCGTGAAGTAAGCGGGCGAACTAAAGCCGGTTTCGTAGGCAATTTCGGCGATAGGCTTACCGGTTTCCGTCAAGAGCACCTTGGCTTTCTTCAGGCGGATTTCGGCAAAATAATCGTTTACGTTTCGGCCCAGCAGCGTCTGCGCTTTTCGGTACAGCTGCACCCGCGACAGCCCCATTTCACGGCTCAGCTGCTCGACGCCAAACGCCGGGTCGGCAAGGTGCTGCTCAATCAGGGTGGTTAGTTCGTTCAGGAATTTCTTCTCCTGCCGGTTTTCGGTTTTGGCCAGGTAATCGCCCGTGTATCGGTTCTGCCACTTGGCGCGGTTGGCCAGAATGGTGTTGATTGTTTCGAGCAGGTACGTCATCTGAAACGGCTTGGCGATGTAGGCGTCGGCGCCGGCACGGGTGCCCTCGATCCGCTCGTTCATTTGCCCTTTGGCCGTTAATAAAATGACCGGGATGGTCGATGTTCTGAAATCGGCTTTGATCTGTTGGGTGAGCTGAAGGCCACTGATGCCGGGCAGCATAATGTCACTGATAATCAGGTCGGGGAGTGTGTCCAGAATCTGTTCCCAACCCCGTTCTGCCGACGGCTCGGCCAGGATCTCGAAGTGGTCGCCTAGCCGGGTGGTCAGATACTGCCGCAGGTCGTCGTGGTCTTCGATGATGAGCAACGTACCTGCCTTGTTCCGACCGACCGGCGGGGAGATTATCGGTTCGGTTTCCTGCCAATCGTCGTCGGCGGGCAGATAGGTGGCCGATGTGCCCGGCGTCCCCAGCTCAGAGGCATCGAGGTGGGCGTTACCCAGCGGCAGCGTCAGTGTGAACGTAGTGCCTTTGTCTTTGGCTGATTCTACCTGCAAGTCGCCGTGATGCAACGACACAAACTCCCGCGACAGCGCTAGGCCAAGGCCGTTGCCCAGGGTGAAGTTGGTGTTGCTGGTGTAGAACAGGTCAAAGATGCGCGTCTGTTCGTCGGGCGTCATGCCTTCGCCATTATCCTGAACCTGAAGCTGCACGGTGTCATCAGTTCGTGTCAGCCGAACGTGGATAAACCCGCCCCGCGGCGTGTATTTGACCGCATTCGACAACAGGTTGAACAGTACCTTATCCAGCTTTTCAGGATCAAACCAGAGGGCTAGTTGCGGCTCCGTCGTCAGCAGGCGAAGGTCGATGCGCAGTTTGTCGGCTTTTGCCTGAAAATCCTGCACGATCTCGCGCGTGAACCCGACGATGTCGCCCTCCTGCGCCCGCAACAGTAGCTTCCCGGCATCCGCCCGGCGCAGATCGAGCATCTGATCAACGAGCCGTAATAGGCGATGCGCGTTTTTGCGGATCAATTGCAGGTTGCTGCGCACCTCGCGGCTGTCGGTCTGTTTGCGGGTGAGCATATCCTCGGTGGGCGTCAGAATCAGGCTCAGCGGCGTGTTGAACTCGTGCGAGATGTAGGAATAGAACCGTAGCTTCTCTTCCGTGGCCAGCCGGGCCTGCTTCGATACGGCCTCGATCTGGTCTTTCTGTTGCCGAATCTCTTCGGTCTGCTGCGTCAGGCGCTGGTAGGCCGTCTGTTTTTCGCGCACCAGATACAGCGCGTAGGCGCCCAGCACAATCACGATCAGCAAACTGACCAGCGTGACGTAGAGCCGATTACGCTGGTTGGAATACGTGCGGTTCAGGTCGCTAATGCGTTTATGTTGCCGGTCAATATCCAATTGCTGCTCGATTACCTTGTCGTTTTGCAGCTTCATGGTCGGCACGTTTGTCGAGTCGATGAGGGTAATGGGCAGGCGATTTTCCCGCTTGAAGGGTTGTTTTTTCAGAATCGCCAGCGCCGTTCGGATGGCCTCCCGACCACCGGTGGGGTAGAGCACGGTCGCGTTAAGCACCCCCCGATCGACCAGATCAATGCCCTCGTTTTGTCCCGGCAGGCCATCGACACCAATAATCGTTACGCGATCGGCCAGACCCACCCGCTGGCAAACGCGATACGCTTTCAACGCCATGCGGTCGTTCTGCGAGAAAATAAGATCGACGGTCGGCTGAGCCGTGAGCAGGCGGGTCAATTGGTCGTCGAATGACTGCTTGTCCCAGTCGCCCGCCAGTTTTCTGACCACCTGTATTCCCGGCGTCTGCCTGATCGCCTCCATGAAGCCCCGGTGCCGGTCGGTGTCGGCCGACGAACCCGGTGATTCACCAATTTCGACGACGGTGCCCCGGCCTTTAAGCAGGTTGCTGGCGTACATACCGGCGGTACGGCCCACTTCTACGTTATCGGCCCCTACATAGGCCGTGTACTGGTCGGACGCCGTCCGCCGATCGAGCACAACAACCGGAATTCCCTGCTGATAGGCTTTCTCCACAACCGGGGTAATGGGCTGTGCCGAATTGGGCGATACAATCAGCAGATCGATTTGCTGATCGAGAAGCTCCTGAATCTGGGCGGCTTGGCGGGCGCTTTGGCCACCGGCATCTTTGACGATGAAGGCGACATCTGGCGAGAACGAAAGCTCCTGATTCATGTTGTCCAGCATCGTCCGGCGCCAGGTATCGGCGGTGGTGCGTTGCGAGAAACCAATGCGGTACGTTGTTTCCGGCGTCGGGTCAGCGCAACCCAGCAAGCTGAGTGCAGCCCCAATCACCAGATAGAATTGCTGAATGACGAAGCGCCACTGGCAAACAACGCGCCGGTTCTGCTGATGAAACATTGAGTAGAGAGAAGGTAGCCTTTGGGCCAGTCGGTAGTCGTGAAAATGCCGTTATCTCTATCAAATATAGCTTTAATGTAGGAGAATAAGTCTATTTCGGCTCTGTATGATGCAATCGACGGGTTGTTTATGGGGTACGTTGTCTTTGCTTATCAGGCTGACAGCCACCGACATACTGCACGCCAATACCTGTAATGGACTGTGTAGGGTCTATATGAGGAAAACATTAAAATAGTACATAAATATGTTATATAGGTACAATAATTGCGTTATACCATTTAGTTTTAAGGGAAAACTTGTATTTGCCCTTTTTCTCGTAACGATGAACATAACCGATTGCCTGGCACAACCCACTGCCCGGCTAACCAACCTATCAGCGGCGCTACCCGGTGCCGCCAGCGCGGCGCTGAATCCGCCCGCAACGCCCCTTATTACGGTCGATCCGTATACCAGCATCTGGTCCTTTGGCGATCAGCTTAACGACCAGCCCACCCGCCACTGGACCGGTCGTCCGCATGACCTTAACGGGCTGATCCGCGTAGACGGGCGGCTGTATCGCTTCATGGGCAACCCCATGTTTGCGGGTGATACGCTCGTGCGCCCTGGCGCCCGCGTGACGCAGGAAGCCCGTTTTCAGACCGAAGCGCCTGATAACGACCGCTGGATGCAGCCCGATTTCGACGACAGCCATTGGTTGCGGGGCCTAGCGCCGTTTGGCTCGCGCCCAACTGACCGTACGCCCTGGAAAACGCCCGACATCTGGGTACGTCGGGAGGTGATGCTCGACCAGCTTCCAAAAGGGCGGCTGCTGGTGAGTGCCAGCTACAACGACAACTACGAACTGTTTATCAACGGGCAGCGGGTGGCGCAGGCGAGCGGCGTGTCGGCCCGCTACGAACTGACGAGCACCAACCGCGCGATCAGCGAGTTGCTTAAACCCGGCCGAAACGTAATTGCCTTCCACAGCCAGAATTTCGGTGGGCAGCAGTTTGTCGACGTGGGGCTGTTGCAGGAGCGTACGCTGGACCTACGCGCGGCCACTCAAACGGGCAAATCCATGTCGGCCACGCAGTCGCGCTACACGTTTGAGGCGGGTGGCGTCGGGCTGACAGTCACGTTTATGGCTCCGCTACTTATGGATAACCTCGACGTGCTTTCCCGGCCGGTGCAGTACGTCTCGTATCAGGTACGTTCCATCGATGGACAGCAACACCGCGTTGAACTGTATCAGGATGCCTCGTCGGACATCGCCATCGATAATCCCGGCCAGACCGTTACGTGGCGGCGCGGCCGGGTGGCCGCCTCGTCGGCCAAGCAGTTGCCGTTGAACTGGCTACGCGTGGGAACGGCCGAACAGCCTGTGCTGGGCAAGAAAGGCGACAACGTCCGCATCGACTGGGGTTACCTGTACGTGGCGGCCCCGGCAAACCCCGGCATCAGCCACCGCATTGGTACGCTGGCAGGGGCGATCAACCAGTTTGAACGCGAAGGCATCGTCTCCGACATCCGGGCGGGTGGCCGCCCGCTCATGCTGACCGATAGCGCGGTGGTGCTGTCGACGTCGTTTGATCTGGGCATGGTGTCGGAAAAAGCCGTCGAGCGGCATTTACTGGTCGGTTACGACGATCGGCAATCGATCAATTATTTCGGCAAACCGCTCAATGCCTGGTGGCGGCGTTACGACAAACAAAGCACCGATGCGGCGATGGAGCAGGCCCTCCAAGCCGCCGAAGCCGACTACCCGACGCTTCAGAAAGCCTGCTCGGCCTTTGACCAGACACTGTATGCCGATGCGCTGAAGGCGGGTGGGGACACTTACGCCGATCTGTGTGTGCTGGCCTACCGGCAGGCGATTGCGGCGCACAAACTGGTGGCTAACCCAGCGCAGACGGGTGCGCCGCAACCGCTGTTTTTCTCGAAAGAAAACTTCAGCAACGGGTCCATCGGCACCGTCGACGTGACGTACCCGTCGGCTCCGTTGTTTTTGAAATACAACCCGACGCTGCTGAAAGGCATGATGGAGCCGATTTTCGAGTACTCGGAAAGCGGCCGCTGGACTAAACCCTTTGCCGCGCACGACGTGGGTACGTACCCAATCGCGACGGGGCAAACTTACGGCGAAGACATGCCGGTTGAAGAGTGCGGGAACATGCTGGTGCTGACCGCGGCGCTGGCGCACGTGGAAGGCAACGCCAACTACGCCCGTCGTCATTGGCCTGTATTGACCACTTGGGTCGAGTACCTGAAAAAAGAAGGGTTCGACCCGGCCAATCAGCTCTGCACCGACGATTTTGCCGGCCACATTGCCCGCAACGCCAACTTGAGCATCAAGGCGATCATGGGTATTGCCAGCTACGGCTATATGGCTGGCAAACTGGGCGACAAACAAACGGAAACCACGTACCTGACGCTCGCCCGTGATATGGCCAGGAAATGGATGGAACTGGCGAAAGATCCGTCCGGCACGCACTATACACTGACCTTTGAGAACCCAGGTACGTGGAGCCAGAAATACAACCTGGTTTGGGATAAGCTGCTCGGGCTGAATATCTTCCCGATCGAGGTCGCGCAACAGGAAGTGGCCTTTTACCTGACCAAACAGCAACCGTTTGGCCTGCCGCTCGACAGCCGACGTACCTACACCAAATCGGACTGGATTGTCTGGACAGCCACACTGGCAACCACGCAGGCTGATTTCGAGGCGCTGATTCAGCCCATCCGCCGGTTCGTCACGGAGAGCCCCGACCGGGTTCCCCTCAACGACTGGCACGAAACCACCAACGGCCACAAAGTAGGCTTCCAGGCCCGGTCGGTCGTGGGAGGCTACTTTATCAAGATGCTGGAGTAGCGCGCCCAGACCTATAAGGTTTCCAAAACCTTATAGGTCTACCTTAAGCGGCCCCGTTTCCCATGCCTTGTAGGGCCAACCCGTCAACTATCCCCATCACTTTCCCGGTGGCACCGACGTTGTCCAGCACGTAAGCTTTGCAGATCGCCCCGGCCCGTTCGCGCGTCGGGGCGTTTTCGTAGAGGCGGGTGAAGGCCTGCGTGAGTTCGTCGGTATTGCTGATGGCGAACGCCCCGCCCTGCGCCACCAGATCGACGGCCTCCTGAAACTTGCGGTGATTCGGTCCAAAGAGCAACGGTAGGCCAAACGTCGCTGCTTCAAGGCAGTTGTGCAGCCCCTTGCCAAACGCCCCCCCGATGTAGGCCATCGTCCCATACTGATACAGCGACGACAACATACCGATGTTATCGATGAACAGGTAGCGGGGCACCTCACCAGGGGCGGTCCCGCGGCCGGGTGGGGTCGTCAGCGACGAAAAGCGTACCGACGGGGCGGTAAGCTGGGACTGCCAGCGTTCAATGTCGGCGTCGTGAATCTCGTGGGGGGCGATGATGACGCGGAGCGGGGCCGAAAACTGATTGATCATCGGAATGAGCACAGCCATGTCGGCGGCCCACGCGCTGCCTACGACCAGCGTAGGTACGTTGTCCGCTGCGAAGGCCGCTACCTCGGGAATGTCCCGTTTGTTGGCCGCTACCTGCGCAACCCGGTCGAAACGGGTATCACCCGCCAGTATCGCATCAATACCGATTCCCCGCAGCAGATCGACCGATTCCTGGTTCTGCACCAGAATGGCCCGGAAGTACGTCAAGAGCTTTCGGTAAAAACCGCCCCACGGCTTGAAAAAAAGCTGATTGGGCCGGAAAATAGCAGAGAATGAAATCGTGGGTACAGCTTGTCCAGCTCCGGCGGGATTGGCCTCGTTGAGTGCGTGGAGGTAATGGTACCAGAATTCGTACTTGATGAAAAAGGCAAGTTGTGGCCGTACGGTTGCGAGCCACTCCTGAGCGTTGGCGGCGGTGTCGGCGGGCAGGTACGTGATTACGTCGGCGCCCGCGTAGTTTTTGCGCACCTCGTAGCCCGACGGCGAAAAAAACGACAGCACAATCTGATACTGTGGGTACGTGGCCCGCAACGCTTCGATCACCGGTCGGCCCTGTTCAAACTCACCCAGCGAGGCCGCATGAAACCACGCCACCGGCCGAGCGGGATCGAGGGGTTTGGCCCGAAATGGCTCCCGCCACGCCGCCCGCCCCGCCACCAGTAACCGCGCTTTCCGGTTGAACGGAGCCGCCAGCCGGATCAGCAGGCCGTATAGCAGGATGGAAAGGGTGTAGAGATAGTGCATGGGGCTAACGGCAGGGAGCAAGGGGCAGGGTGCTGCGCGCTGTCAAGAACCCTGCTATCCCAGCGCGCAGCACTCTGCTCTTAGCTAAAAATAAACGGCTTGGGGCTGAAGCAGAGCACGAAGATCAGCAGGGCAAGCCAGCCGAGGAGTTGGCGTTTGGTGTCGAGTGGCTCGTCGATTTCGGTTTCGGGGTGATACACGCCCAGGAACCGGCCCAGTACCACGGCAAAGACCATGAAGCCGATGTACCCCTCCGCCTGCGGGAAGAAATACGACACCACCAATTGCCCGAATACGACAGCCAAGGCCATCAGCAGGGACGTAACGGGCTGCTCGTTGATGCGCGAAAAGGCCAGAAATAGGGCGCCCACGTAAATCACCAGACTCCATAACTGGCTGGTGAAAGCGGCATTGTCGCCGGTGGCAAAGTCGGAGATGCGGAAGAAACCGATGCCCGAATAGAAGACAAAAGCCGTAAACAGCACCGGCGCCACCTTATTGAACCGTTTGCGACCAATGAGCGCGTACAGAATATGCCCCCCGTCGAGCTGCCCAATGGGAATCAGGTTCAAGGCCGTGAAGAACAGCGACAGGTATCCCGCCAGCAGGTAGGGGTAATGCACCATCTCGAACGGATGCGGCAGTAGGCTGGCATCGGCCACGTAGGTTTTAAAAAACCAGAACAGCAGGTTGTCGCCAAGGGCTACCGCCGAGCCGCCACCCTTCGCCAGATTCATGTTGATGTATTCGCCGTAGCGAAGGCCGTATTTCTTGTATTCCGGGTGGATCTGGAAAATGTAGTCGATAGGGGGGAGGTGCGTGAACCCGTACCACAGCAGCAGCAGTGCCACTACGAAGCCCGCCAGCGGACCGGCCAGTCCAATATCGAAGTATTTGCGGCGGCTGTTGATGTAATCCTGAATGCGAATGAACGCGCCCATCGTGCCGATTGCCTGAAACGACGGTAGCCAGAACGGGATGTAATAGGGCAGTGTAACCCGCACCCGGTTGGCTTTGGCCACGAAAAAGTGCCCGAACTCGTGCACCGTCAGCACCGTCAAAAACGGGATTGAGAAGTTGAGCCCCGCCAGAAACTCAGGCCACCCCAACGCCCGTAGCTTATACTGCGCGATGGTTTTAGCATCGGCATACCATTCGGGCGGGATAAAGTTGAGACCGTAAATCCACTCCGCACCGGCGGCGGTGGTGGTGGCCAACGTAATCAGAAACAGAATACTATGAAGCAGGTAATTGGGTCGTTGCATGAATGAGGAGTTCAAGGTTCAATGGGATGTTGCGCCGCGTTGAACCCTGGACGTTGAACCTTGAACTTAATTTTAAGCTCCTAATTCGGCGAGGTAATCGATAATCGTTTTGGGCGCCACCACGTGCACGGCCCGAATACCTAACGCAGCGGCGGCATCGATGTTTGCCCGGTTGTCATCCAGAAAGACGGTTTCTTCCGCAACAAGGTTCGCTTCGGAGAGTACATGCTGATAAATGCCGGGATTGGGCTTCATCAGCTTCACTTCGTGCGAATAAAACACCCGTTCGAACAGTTCTTCCAGCGTCGGTTTTCCGAGCGAAACCAGTCGGCGGTTTACTTCCCGGATGTGGATGGCGTTGGTGTTGCTCAGCAAAAAGAGCCGGTGCGGCCTCCCGTGATGCTGTCCCTGCAACGCCTGAATCCGGTCGATACGCTCCACCGGGAGGTCGAGCAGGACGGTATTCCAGGCAGTGTCGATCAGCTCATCGGCCCATTTGTCGGGCGCATCCGTCTCATGCCGGACGAGTTCGCGCACCGCCTGCCGGAAATTCTCGTCGTCGATCAATCCCGTTTCGTATTGTTGCCAGATCCCGTGCTTCTTCCAGAGGGCCTCCATAGCCTCTTCTGATTGATTGGCCAGCATAGCGAAGTTGCGAAGGGGCGCCCGCAGATCAATCGGAATGATGACGTCGCCAAGGTCGAAGATGATGTTCATAAGAGAAGTAAGGGTCATTTGGCTACGCCGTCATTCATGGTCATTGGTAGTCATTTGTCTGTGGCGTCATTAATAGTCATTAATCGTTTTTGACAATAAATGACGGCGCAGCCAAATGACCATGAATGACGCCGTAGGCAAATGACTTTTCTATAGAATGCCTTCGTCCGCGAAGCTCAGGTACGTTCGGTCGGAGAAGATAAGGTGATCGAGTACGGGAATGTCGAGCACCCGGCCCGCTTCTTTGAGCTTGCGCGTCAGGTCGCGGTCGGGTTGCGAGGGAGTCAGGTTGCCCGACGGGTGGTTGTGAAACAGAATGACGCCACTCGCCAGGTGTTCCAGGGCGGCTTTGAAGATCAGGCGCGGATCGGCCACCGTGCCCGAGATGCCACCCGCGCTGATCTGAACGGGCCGAAGCACCTCGTTGGCGCGGTTAAGCAGCAACACCCAGAATTCTTCGTGCTGCTTGTCGAGCAGGTAGGGGCGGATCTCTTCGTACGCGTCGCGCGAGCAGGTGATGCGTCGGCGGTCCACCGGGGCCTGTTCGCGACGGCGCCGACCCAGTTCCAGGGCGGCCACGATGCTGATGGCGCGGGCTTCGCCAATACCCCGAAACTTCGACAGGTCCTTCACGCTGCGTTTGGCCAGCTCATGCAGGTTGTTACCCACGCCGTCCAGCACCTTCCGGGCCACGTCGACGGCCGACAGCTCCGCCGTGCCGGAGTTGATCAGGATGGCGATCAGTTCGGCGTCGGTGAGGGCAGCGGTCCCTTTCAACATCAGTTTTTCGCGCGGGCGATCTTCTTCGGCCCAGCTTTTAATGCTGCGCAGTGGCTGGTAGGTGTTCATGGGGTATTGGTCAGTTTGGTGGTCGCCAAACTTAGCCACGATACAAACAAAAAACCTTATCCGCGCTGACAGATAAGGTCTTGCTGTATCGCCACAAACAGGGGATTACGCCGTAGCGAGGCCGTTCACAAAGCGGGTCAGCTTCGATTTGTTGTTCGAAGCTTTGTTCTTGTGAATGACGTTGCGTTTAGCCAGCCGATCGAGTTTCGAGATAACCGTCTTCAGCAGTTCGCTGGCTTCGGCGTGATCAGTGGTGCCGCGAAGTTTCTTCACGAGGTTCCGGCTGGTTACGGCCTGATACCGGTTCAGGAGCCGCTTTTTCGCACTATTCCGAATAGCTTTCTTGGTATTCTTATGGTTTGCCATTGATTGGACTTGATTCGTGTTCCGAAAATGAGTCCGCAAAAGTAGGGGTTTATCTTGATTATCACAAGGGGAAAGGCAACGTAAACGGCACGATATCTACGACATAGGCAGTAAGTCGATTGGCGACCGTCTGGCCGGCTATGTTACTCTTTATGGATTGTACAAAATTAATGGTTTATAGGATTGATTACTGGTCGATTACTTAAGTAATTTGGTGGATTGCCGATTAGGCAAAATTTAATCTATTCCAACATTAAACGAACGGTTGTTTTATTCGGTCAAACGAATAGATTTGTTTCTGTAACTGTGACCTACTATGAGAACCGTATCGTATGAATCACTTCAGGCGGATCAGGCCTGGATGGTGGTATCAGATCAACTTAACCAGCGAAACACGCTTTTATCCCGGGGCATTTCGAAGTTAGAACAACAGCAACAGTCGTTGCCCATCGCCAGCCGATTGATGACGCTGCGTTTTCACCTCCGGCAAAGCCTGCGCCGCCTCACGTCGGAAGCCCGTCGGCGTCCCGAGAACGCCGATCAGGCCGAAGCGCTCAACCAACAGTGGTGCCACGTGCATCAACTTTACTTTCTGCTGCGTCAGATCGACGCCGAACTGACCAACGCGCGCGAAGACAGCGACGCCCTCAACGAGTGGCTCAACACCATGGAATCGCGGGTTTACAAATCGGCGCTGGTTCATTTGAATTAAAAGCCGGTAGTTGAAGGCGCGGGGATTGCAGGCAACCTACCTGACTATGCCCGCGCCCTCAACTACCGGCTCCGTGCAGTCTGTACAAATACACTTTCCAGTAGCTTTCCGAATCGGAGAAGATGCGTTCGAGGCGTAGGTGTTGGGCGGCGGCGTTGCGGATGGGTAGCCCTGCCAACACATAGCGACAGCCCAACTGGCGCAGAACATCGGTGTTCAGTTGCAGATGTTGCAGCGCCTGGTGCTCATATTTCGATACCATCACGTCGTTCTCCGACAGCCCCAGCTCCGCCGAAAACGCATAGCAACGGTTGGCGTAATAATCGAAGTACGTACGCAGCGTCGGGCTTTTGGCCAGCTCTGCCGCTATCACGCGCCGAAAGAGGTGTTTGTAGGGTAGTGGATAGTTGTTTTGATAGCTGTCGAGTGTGTAGAGACCGTTGTACAGGGCTACGGCCGGGGGAATCCCCACACTCACCACCCGGTAGTTGGCCGGCGCCAGACCCGTGTAGTTGCTGATTTGAGTAAACTGCCGCTCGGCAAAAAAGGCCCGATAGGCTGGGTACGTTGCCTCATTGTCGACTCCTGCCATTTTCGCCACGTTGATACGCCACTCAATATTGGCCAGCCCCATCACGGCCAGCTGACCCAGCAACAAACCACGTACCCACCAACTCGTTGGCGTAAACTGGCGCAGACTCAGGGCTAGCAGCAACAGCCACAGCAGCGGTAGCATGAAATAAAATCGATCGCACTGGAGCGCCTGTAAGAGATTGCCTGCTCCCGCCCAGGTGGCCGGAAAGCGATAGAAGCCATGGCACAGGCAGATGAGGCCGATGAGCCCGAGCAAAGGCAGTATAACCCGGGGCTGCCCGGTTAGGCGCGGCCCCTCGGCAACGGCTTGGCGTCGTCTCCACCAATCCGCCCCTATCACCCACAGACTACCTAGCAGAATGAGCGGCGTGTAAAATGCACCAGAATGGTATTGCGTCTGGATAAACAGGTAAAAGGTCGCTTTCAGGCTGGCCCATAGCGTAATCGGCATCAGGCGGGCGTAGTCATACTCGGTGCGGTGCGAAATGTATGTTTTCGTGACAAAGGCGTAGAGTAACTGCCATTCGGATGCGATGTACAGGCTTGCCAGCATGACCAGCGCCCCCACAAACGGCCACACGATGGCTCGGCGCCGAGCCATCACCAACGCGCCTAACCCAGCCAGGAGCAAGCCCGCAAACAGGCCCGACCAGACCAGAAAGGAATAGAACGGAAACAGCGCTATGATGAGCCAGTCGCGCCATGATGCCCGGCGATTCAGCAGATTCAGGAAGGCAAACAGGAGCAGCGGCTGGCCGGTAACACTCGCGCCATGCACCGTGTAACACGGCACCAGCGCAAACAGTAAGGCCACACCCACGCGGATGGGCGCCTGTGGGGGATCAGGCAGTACGTAGCGCCGAAGCAGCGCGTACATGCCCATAAACCCGATGGCATGAATCAGCCCGAAATTGACGAGCCAGGCGCCGTAAGGAGGCAGTAGCGCGTAGGTCAGCACTTCGAGGTTCAGGCCCGACCGCAATACGGCCCGGGGCAGGCCATTCATCACGATGGGTAGCCGTGCCGCTGAATCAAGCGTAATGGCTTTGCCACTATGCGCCAGTAGCCGCAGGTACAGAAAGTCGCTGTCGAGGTTGTCGTGGATGGTCAGGTACGCGCCTTCGCCCAGCCACACGTAGGGGAGGAGGTACAGCACCAACAGGCCCAGCGCCACCCACAGATAGGGTTTGTCACGGGCAATCCAGAACGATCGAGGAGCAGAACGATGAGGCATCAGACCGGCAAAATACGACCGGGAGCCCTATTTTAGAAAGCGGACTTTTCTGTATATCTTGTCGTTGCACTCAACTGCTTGCCCAATATGGTCGCTGAGAAAAAACCACGCCGTTCGTCGGCCCGTACCGTACCGTCGGCGCTCATCTACGAGATGTGGGCCGGGAAACCTGTGTATTACAAAGGTTACCGGGAGGTGCTGGCTGGCAAAAAAACCATCCAGGAAGTTATGTCATGTTCAGATCTGCAGGGGGTGCTGGTATCTATTCTACATGGTACGCTGTATGGATTAATTGACCGAAAGCAGTACCTTCTGGCTACGAACGAATCGGGTCTTCATCTGGCTACCAACGAACATCTGAGTAACGACATTGCTATCTACGAGAAAGTCAACGTTGGGAAACTACGGGATAAATACTTCGACATTCCGCCAAAGGTGGTCATCGAAGTCGATATCAAAGCCGACGTGGCCGAATTCGAAAACGGAAACGATGGCTATCTGATGCAGAAAGCCCGTAAACTCCTCGACTTTGGGGTTGAGCGCGTACTCTGGATCGTGACAAATGTGCAGAAAACCTACGTTATCGACCGAAACGACCCCACCTGGTACGTAGTCGACTGGTCAGAAACCATCAAGGTTCTCGACGAGTGTACACTCAACATCGGGCAACTGCTGGCCGATGAGCAGATCGAGTATTAGTGGTTAAGCCGTCCGCCGTTGCGGGTTCAACGGGCAAAGTACTGGTCGATCCCTCCAGGCATTGGCGCTATTTTTTCACGAAGCCATCGCTCACTACCGGGCTTAGCGCCGATACGCCGTTTTCGTTGAATGCTTCAACCGCGAAATAATACGGTACCCCCCGGTTCAGCGCGCGTAGTTCAAACGGCCGGCCGGGGCGCCCCATTGGGTCATCGGCCCAGAACTGATAGGTCTGGTAGAGCTTATCGGGCGCAATTCCCCAGCGAATGTTATAACCGACGGCGCCCGGCACGGGTTGCCAGCTCAGGTCGGCGTTGCGATCGTCGGGTTGGCGTTTGGCGGTCAGGCCGGCCGGTACGCCCGGTACGTTGCCCGTTCCTTTTCCGAAAATACGAAAGCCATTAATGGCCAGGTAAGGCCCCGCCGTGTAAACATGCTCATAGCGAACGTACCTGGCTTTCTCGGGCTGCGATAGTTCCACATACGCACTAGCCCGGTCGCGTTTGCCGTAGCGGGTGGTGTCGGTCAGGTCGGCGAGGGTACGCCAGCGTTTGCCATCGGCTGAGCCCAGGATCCGGAACTGCGTGTAGACCGAAGCATCGGTTTTGAAGATTGTGTTCTTATGGTCGACGTAATTTACCTGTACGGCTCGGATCGTCTGCTCACTGCCTAGATCGACGGTCAGGGTTTCGCCGGGTTTGTTGCGGGTGGCCCAGAAGGTGCGCACGTTTTCGTCGTTCACAAACGAAGCCTGTAGGGTATCGAGCGTTGAACTAGCCGTGACTGGCTTCTTGTAGTTGAGCAGCATCCAGCCCGTAAAGGTATCGTCGGCGATGGGTCCGTTCTGGGTATCCCATTTTCGGGTGGGTAGCTTGTGGGGCCAGTCGCCGAAGCGCGTGTCGGCGTAGAGCTGATCCGTTTTGTCGAACCCCGCGGGGTGCATCACCATCCGGCGTTCCATCGCCCAGACCAGCCCTATCCACGACGTACCCGTGTTCCAATAATTGCCATAGGCATCCTGAAACGTATTTCCATGCCCGCAGCCCACGGCATAACCGCCGGGGTGATAGGCGATGGGGTTATACGGGGCATATTCCCAGGGACCGAGTGGCGAATTACCCACGTAGGTGCCGTTGGCGTAGACATTGTATTCGGTGCCAGGCGCGCCGTATTGCAGGTAATATTTGCCGTTATGCTTCGTCATCCAGGCGCCTTCCACGAAGGGTTTCACCAGATCGGCGTGGTTGGGGCCGAAGCGTTCCCAGCCGTGCACCCAGGGATCGAGCCAGAACATGGGCTTGTAGGCATTGGCCGGGTTGCGGTCGGCATAGGTAAGCTGCCGATTCTTATCGAGCTCGGCCCCGAACAGCGGGTAGACGTTTGACGATCCCCAATACATGTACCATTTATTGGTATCAGGGTCGTGGAACAGGGCCGGATCCCAAGGACCGATGTCTTTAGGCAATTGGGGTAGCCAGCGATTATAGAATTGCAGCTTACCCGTTTCGGGAGCCGTCGAAATCAGGATGGGGCGTTGCTGGAACGTCGACTGAAAGAGATACAGCGTGTCGCCAACCGACGCGGCCGCCGGGGCGCACATGTCTTCCATGGGCCACATCGACGGGGTGATGTATTTCCAGTTGACCAGATCCGTCGAGCGCCAGTAGCCGCCCTGAATCGTGACGAACATGTAGTAGGCATCCTTGTGCCGGATAATGACCGGATCGGCCCCGGACCGGTACGAAATGCCCTCGTTCTGCTGCTCGAAGTTATAGCGGTAATCGAGGTCGATGGGGTTGCAATAGGTCGTTTGCTTTGCCGGTTGCGCGAGCGTCGGGATAGCCAGCAGGCTAAGAAGTAAGAGCAGGTAGGAGTTCATAAACGAAAAACGCTATGATCAGAAACAGGCAGGTATGCTCAAAACGCAGAACCCCCGCCTGCCTACTGCCATCAGCTACGCCGAACCACGAGCGTGGCCGGTGGCTGCCATGCGCCGTTTTGCCAGGTGAAAACGATAGGCTTTGGCGAAACGGACCACATAATCCACTTGCCGGCGTTGATGGTATCGCTGGTGTTGAGCCGATACTCGCGCGTCATAACGGGCGAGGATGCAACCTGCTGCCCGTCGGTGCCGGTGGGTGGTAAGCTGGCCAGTACGGTGTCGTAGTCGGCCTGCAGCACAATGTGTTCGATTTGTTGGCTGGGAGTAGTCATAGGGCCGCGAAGGTACGCACCGCCCCATAAACACCGGGCCCGTTGGCTCATCGGTTCAGGGTTGGTGGAGTCGGGGTCTGCTTGCCGACGTTCAACGACATAGCCCATAGCCATAAGACAGGCGAACTATATATGGTACTCACCTGCCAGGCTAGCTCACCAGGGATCAAAAATCGCTTTGTTGGTGTGAAACACGCGGCTATACGTACCCCGCACGTACCGGATCTGATAAAGGTGGCCCGACAGGTGCGAGACGTGGATCCGGAGCATGTTTCGAATGGTAGTAGGGAAACGACCCACAAACGTAATTTCTCGGTTCAACTGCTCCGGCGTCAGCTTGGCCGACAGTTGATCCAGCCGGTCGAAATCGGCATCAAACCGGGCTTTTAGCGCTGTTAAGGAAGGCTCGGATAGTTTCCCCGGCTTCTTATCCGTGAGGTAGCGCCCTTTATTTTCAATCGTGTCGGCGGCCCATTGCTCAAACCAGCATAGGTGCTCAACCATCCAGCGGGTCGAATTCGATTCTGGATTTGGCTTCCAGTCGGCTTCCTTTTCGTCGATACCCGTCATGATTTGCCATAAGAAGTCGTAAGCCGATTTCGCCATCTCACGCACCACCATGACCTCGTGCCGTAGCAGGGCGGCTTCGTCGGGTTCGGTCAGGCCGTGCGGGACTAAGCGATCCGCTGAGAGGTCAGCGGGCCAGCCCAGAAGCCCGGCGGTGGCCAGCGTTCCGCTGGTCAGCAGGCGTCGCCTTGATAGTGATTCGGTCATTGGTTTGGGCATTAGTAAGTGAACAGTCGGTCACTAGTGGCCGCCAACTGTACCAGCTTTGTGGGCATGGCAAACTCGGCGGGCTTTCCCTGTAGATCACTCTCGGTTATGCCCCGCGCCTTCGCCGACAGGCCCGATACGTAGAACCGCCCGCCTGCTTTCACGATGGCTTCGAAATGCTCGCGGAGTTTGCCGGTGCCAAGGCCTTCGACCTGGTCGAGTTCGGCGTCACGGAGTAGCACGGCCGCATCGCCCGCCAGAAAAAGCGTGACGGAATGCCCTTCGGCCAGGGCCGTTTTAGCCACCAGAAAGCCAAGGGCAGCGCGGGTAGGGTCGGCAGGGCCACAGGTGATATGGATGAGCATGTTCATTTTCTTCGACAAGCTCATTTGTGCCTGACTGTAGGTAGCCGTCAGCACGAGTAGCAGGCAGATACTAAGTGATTTCATCATAACAAGAGGAAGGCGTTTAACGGGCGGCTTATGGCCGGACAACGTATAGGCAACTGATGCCGTAGGCAGTCAGGCTACCGCGGGGTTGGGCCGAGCCAGTAGTGCGGCCCAACCGCCTACCAGCACAGCCATCAGGACCTGTAGCCAGGCCATCGGCGTTTCTACGCCATTAAGAATGGCAGTTACGTGTACCAGCAGAAACACTACGTTCGATACGATCAGCATCCAGAGCATTGCCCGGCTCGCGGTTGTTGACCCTTGGTTTCGCAGGAGCCAGCAGGCTACGCCCTCACCCAGCAGCATGGCCCCCCAACCCTGGGCTAGCAGTCTGGCGGCTGGGTTAATCCAGTTGGGGTCGGTGAGGTATAGATTGGCCATCAGTTGAGGCGAAAAAGCCAGCCCCAACCCAAATACGAGGCAAATAAAGGCCACTAATGAGAATAGATTTCGGATAGTCATAGTCAGTTAGGTTGACGTGAGGTTCGGATGAAGAACTGGCTAGATTGATCGTAAACGGCGTTGTTCGACAAGTGCTGAAAAGCCCTGAGGTCAACCCGTTGACAAACCGCGAACGGAGCGACGTCCGCGCTTTGCAGACCGTAGCGCTGGTGAGCCGACAGCGGAGGCATCCCCCGTTTATCAGACGGCTTACTCGTTCGATTGGGTGACGCGGTAACCTACGTCTTTGCCCGAAACGACGGCATCGGCAAACAGTTTGTAATGCGCAGCCCCCTGCTTGGCCCCGTACATTTTCTTCACCAGCGATTCGATGTCGTAGTCTTCCCCCTTGATATAAGGGTCCATGATGAACAGGTACGTGTAGGTGCCATCCGCATTGGCCCGGGTTGGATGCAGGACGCGCGTTTGCCGAAACACCCGTTGGCCTGCAGCTGGGAGTTTTTTGGCTCCTGGCCAGAAGATGTCATGTACGAAATGCTCGTACTGTTTTTGTTTGCCGGCTTTCACCGGATAGGCCCATACGTGGACTTCCTCGCCGGGTTTGGCCATCTGGCGCGTTTGCGCGACCGTTGCTGTGCTAGCCGCGACCAGCAGGAACAGGAGTAGATTTGGCTTCATGAGACGGAAAACAGCGGAAACAATGTTGATCGATTTGCCGGAAAGAGACTGCTTAAGTTAAAAAGTTAGGTATGCGCGCTGGCAGTTGTTACAACAGCAGCGAAAGGAGTAAACGGTGTTTCATGCGTGTAATAAGCAAGGTGTGAATAAGCCTGCGCCCAACGTACCTGGCTGGTTGATAAGGCAGTGATAACGGTCACCCATGAGAAAAGATGGCGCGTAATCAGTCGACTTCAGGGAGTTGACAGATAGCTAAGCTAGACGAACACCATCAGCCGTGTTACGACAGCAAGCTTCGCATGCGATTATGCAAAGGTTGTTGTAGGGTGGGGCTAATAACAATACTGTCTATAGGGTATTTTTAGTCAATAATACTGTGCGGTAGTTATGTGGTTAGAGCTGCTATAAAAGGGTAGATTTAGCGCTATGTAACAGAGTTGACGAGTTACAATAGTTTGTTGACGGTAAGAGAGTTATGGTAAGATTTTGTCGGCCTGATGCAACACCTGCTTAGCTGGCAGGTCAGACAGGTGAAGTGAGTAGATGCACGCATAGCAGGCGCGGGGAGTGATCCTCTGGGTGCAGGAGGGCGAGTGAGCCGCGTAAAGGAGCCGGACAGGAGTTTATAGGCGGGCGAAAACGAAAACTGGTTAATTCTTCGTTACTTCGCTATATCACCAAAAAGTCTATCGACGAGAAGCACCCATGTTTCGATTAGTCAGCGTTTGCCTGCTTGTTGTGCTGAGCACCTCATCGTTCAAACCGAGCGAAGAACCGGGCATTCAATTCTCCAGCGCCCGGTGGGCTGAGGTGCTGAAGCAAGCCAAGGCGCAGAAGAAGGTTATCTTCCTCGACGCCTATGCCAGTTGGTGCGGCCCCTGCAAAATGCTTCAGAAGCAGGTCTTTACGCAACGTTCAGTTGGTGACTACTTCAATAAGCGGTTTATCAACGTGAAGATGGATATGGAAAAAGGCGAAGGCCCTGCCCTGTCGCAGGTCTATCCGCTGGAAGCCTATCCGACGCTCCTCTTCATTGACGGCAGCGGCCGCGTGGTGAAAAAAGCCATCGGCTACATGAGCGCCGAAGACCTACTCGACGTAGCCAAGAGCGTGAAACCCGCAGGCGGCGTCTAACCCAGCCCTTGTCGCTTACCCAGAATGGCTCTGCTTGTCCGGCAGTTTTTCGGCAAGTGGAGCCATTCTGCTTGTTATCGTGTTCTATAGATGGCCATCTGGTAACCTGAGCGGGCTCTTTTGAGCGCTCAGCCTCAGTTGATTGCCATTGGCAAACCACCGCTCCGGCTGGCCCATCAGTTCAGAGCAGACTATCCTTTTTAGCATCCAGCGTAAATGCTTTACCCGAATACCCTCGAACAAAAACTTGGTTTCGACAAAATCCGCGAGTTGCTCCGGCAGGCCTGTATTTCGCCGCTGGGCCAGGACTACGTGGACAAAATTCGCTTCACCGACAATCACCAACTGATCGATAAGCTGCTGCGGCAGACCTACGAGTTTACGCAGATCGTGCAGTACGAACCCGATTTTCCGCAGAGTAACTACCTCGACGTGCGCCCCCAATTGCAAAAGGCCCGCGTGGAAGGCATTACGCTCATGGAAGACGAGTTTTTTGACCTTAAACTGGCGCTGAAAACCATTCAGGACTGCCTTCGTTTCCTCGAAAAACAGGAAGAAGGCCAGTATCCGTATCTGGTTGAACTGGCCGGGCCCGTAACGGTCGACAAAGGTATCGTGGCCGCGCTCGACCGCGTGATCGACGACCGGGGCCGGGTACGTGACAACGCCTCGCCCGCGCTGGCCGATATCCGGCGGCGGATCATCTCGGAGCAGGCCAACCTGCGCAAACGCCTCGACAGCATCCTGCGCACGGCCCGCCAGCAGGGCTGGATTCCCGACGACCTGAGCCTGACGGTGCGCGGCGGGCGGCTCGTGATCCCGATTGCGGCCGAACACAAACGCAAGATTCGCGGCTTCGTGCACGACGAATCTGACACGGGTAAAACCGTCTACATCGAACCCGCCGAAGTATTCGACGGCAACAACGAGGTGCGCGAACTGGAATATGAAGAGCGCCGCGAGGTGTTCCGCATCCTGCTCGCCCTCACCGATCAGGTACGTCCCGCCCTGCCCGAACTGAACAAGGCCGTCAATTTCTTGGCGCAGATCGACTTTATCCGGGCCAAGGCCAAACTAGCCGGGCAGCTACAGGCCGGTATGCCGCAGGTGATGAATCGCCCCGTGGTGAACTGGATCGCCGCCCGCCACCCGCTGCTCTACCTGTCGCACCAGAAACAGGGCAAGGCGGTGGTGCCGCTCAACATTCAGCTCGACGAACAGCCAGGGACGCCTGCCGCAGGAACGCCTGCCGAACGCATCCTGATTATCTCAGGGCCCAACGCGGGGGGGAAATCCATCGCGCTGAAAACCATTGGCCTGCTGCAATACATGATGCAGTGCGGGCTGCTGGTGCCGATGGCCGAACACTCCGACATGGGCGTGTTTCAGAACCTCTTTATCGACATCGGCGACGAACAGTCGATCGAGAACGATTTGAGCACCTACTCGTCGCACCTGACCAACATGCAGCGATTCCTGGTGGGTGCCAACCGCCGCACGCTCTTCCTGATCGACGAGTTCGGGACGGGCACCGAGCCGGGGCAGGGAGGCGCCATTGCCGAAGCCATCCTGGAGGAGTTGAACAAGTCGGGGGCGTATGGCGTCATCAACACGCACTACACCAACCTGAAAGTCTTTGCCGATAAAACGCCGGGCCTCATCAACGGGGCGATGCGCTTCGACGGCGAAAAACTGGAACCGCTCTACGAACTCGAAATGGGTCGGCCGGGCTCGTCGTTTGCCTTCGAAATTGCCCAGAAGATCAACCTGCCCAACGCGGTGATCAACCGGGCGAAGGAAAAGCTCGGTTCGCAGCAGGTCAACTTCGAGAAACTGCTGAAAGAACTGGACATTGAAAAGCGCGTTTTCTCGGAAAAGAACCTCGACATCAGCATCAATCAGCGGAAGCTGGCGCAGCAGGTGGCCGAATACACAGCCCTGAAAACCAAGCTCGACAACGAGCAGAAACAGCTGATCAACACGGCCAAAGCGAAGGCAAAGGCGCTGGTGCAGGAGGCCAACCAGAAGATCGAAAACACGATCCGCGAGATCAAGGAAACGAAGGCCGATAAGGAGCAGACCCGCCAGGTACGTGCCGAACTGCAACGCTTCGAGCAGGCTAGCCTGAAACCCGAGGTCATCGTTGAGCCCGAGAAACCCAAGTCGGCCGAAGAGGAATTTGAACTGGCCGGCGGCGAGATCGGCGTGGGTAATTTTGTACGGATACAGGGGCAAAATGCCATTGGTGAAGTACTGGCGATTCGTGGAAAAGACGCCGAAATCCGCATTGGTGAGCTAAAATCGAACATCAAGCTCAACCGGCTGGAGAAGGTGAGTCGCAAAACGTACCGCGAAGCCGTGGGCGAGAAACAGGCCCCGCGCAGCCAGGGTATGGACCTGAATGAGAAGATGATGAACTTCTCGTTTAACCTCGACATCCGCGGACGACGCGGCGAAGAAGCGCTGGTGGAAGTAGACAAGTTTATGGATAGCGCCCTGATGCTCGGCTACCCCGAACTCCGCATCGTCCACGGCAAAGGCGACGGTATTCTGCGGCAGTTGATCCGCAATCACCTGCGTTCCTACAAGCAGGTCGCCAGCATGGCCGATGAGCACGCCGACCGGGGCGGCCCCGGCGTGACGCTCGTCCGGATGAAATAAACGCGGGGCCGTACGGGGTTAGGTGTTTACTGCCAGCCCCGTACTCCCTTGTATTTTCAAACCTTCCGGCGGCATCGGTAGTCTATAAGGGCGAATACACCTTCACGTTATGCGCCTGCTACCCCTTGCCCTGTTGGTCGTTGTGTCGGCCTGCCATCGCCCCGCTCCCAAAACAACCAGCCGCCCTGCGCCCCCGCCCGCAGCCGCCGACGACGTACCCGACTACAGCCAGTATGTGCGGCAGGGTGTCAGCTATTTTGCCGTTGGGAATGAACCGAGCTGGGGGCTGATCATCCAGTCGGACCGCCGCATGCACCTGCGCACACCTACAGACACGCTGTCGGTGCCAACGCCGAGCCCGATCGTATCGGCCAACGGCGAACGTACCTACGAAGGCCGCAACCGGGGGAATTCGATTCGGGTCAATCTGCGACCGGCCCGCTATACCGATAACATGTCGGGTCAGCAGTTTGCGTATACGGCCAACGTAACCGTGAAAAAAGGGCGTGGGCCGGTACGTACCTACAGCGGCGGCGCCACAGCCCTGAACCAACTGATGCTACTGGGTGAAAACTGGCGTATCGTCAGCCTGAATGGCAAAACCACCCCGGCGCAGGGCCGTCAGCAACCGTTTATCGAGTTTCAGCCCAGCGCTAACCGCGTGCTGGGCAGTGGCGGCTGCAACCGGTTCTCGGGTACGTTCCGCGCCGATAACCAACTGATCAAATTCAGCCCCGTTGTTGCTACGAAGATGGCCTGTGCCAACGAAGTAAATACCTTCGAAACCGAGCTGTTCAGGGCCCTTACCGGCACCCTGACCTACAGCATCGAACGTGGCCACCTAACGCTGAGCCGCGACGGCAAGGCCGTCCTGATTGCCAAACGTCGCGACTAGACGGACTTGCCGTTACCAGTCGCACAGACGTAAGAAATAGCAAACCGCCGCGGCAGACTGTGTCAAACCGATTTCCAAATGCTGTTTCTTTGTTGGTAAACGATTCTGATTCTCTTGATCATCGAAACACGCGCCTACGCCCGTGCCGGGCTGCTGGGCAATCCGTCCGACGGATTTTTTGGAAAAACCATTGCCTTATCGGTCCGCAACTTCGGGGCGTCGGTGAAGCTGTATGAGTCGCCCGAACTGGTGATTGAACCACAGCCACAGGATACCAACAGCTTCCGCAGCCTGCACCACCTGCGCGACGCCGTGGCGACGTTGGGGTATCAGGGCGGGATTCCGCTGCTGAAAGCCGCCGCCAAAACGTTTCTCGACTACTGCGATCGGCAGGGTATCCGGCTGCCCAACAAGAATTTCACGCTGCGTTACGCCACGTCGATTCCCCGTCAGGTGGGGCTGTCGGGTTCCAGCGCCATCATCGTGGCGGCGTATCGGGCCATGATGACGTTCTACAACATCGAGATTCCGCTGCCCGAACTCCCCAATATCGTGCTGGCGACCGAAACCAATGAGCTGGGTATTGCGGCGGGCTTGCAGGACCGCGTGATTCAGTGCTACGAAGGCTGCGTGTATATGGACTTCGACAAGACGCTGATGGAGCAGCAGGGGCACGGGTTGTATGACCCGATCCCGCCGCAACTCCTGCCCAATCTGTACATCGCCTACAAAACCACGCTTGGCAAACAGTCGGGCCGGGTGCATTCCGACGTGCGCTCGCGCTGGCAGAAAGGGGAGCCGCTGGTGGTCGATACCCTGCACAACATTGCCGATCTGGCCCGGCAGGGCCGCGAGGCACTGCTCAACGGCCAAACCGACCGGCTCAACGAGCTCATCAACCAGAATTTTGACTACCGAAAGCAGATTTATCCCATCAGTGAGGCCAATCAGGCCATGATCGACACGGCGCGGCGGTGTGGGGCTTCGGCCTCCTTCACGGGTTCGGGCGGATCGATTATTGGCGCCTACCAGGACGACGCCATGCTCAATCGTCTGTTTGTCGAACTAAAACGCCTGGATGCCCGCGTCATCCGTCCTTTTGCACAATAGCACTACGTGGTCATTCGGCTTCGCCGTCATTAGTAGTCATTCAGTGTTACAAGAAAGAAGAACGACGAATGACTAGTAATGACGGCGAAGCCGAATGACAACTAAGTACCACTATCATGATCAAAAAAGCCGTTATTCCCGCCGCTGGCCTGGGCACTCGTTTTCTGCCCGCCACCAAAGCCCAACCCAAAGAAATGCTGCCGATCATCGACCGGCCCACCATCCAGTATGTGGTGCAGGAAGCCGTCGATTCGGGCATTGAAGATATCCTGATTATCACGGGAAAAGGCAAACGCGCCATCGAAGACCACTTCGACCGCAACTACGAACTGGAGAGCCGCCTCGCCGAAAAGGAAGACCGGCTGCTGCTCGACGAGATGCGCCGTCTCTCGGATATGGCCAACTTGCATTACGTTCGGCAACGCGAACTCAACGGTCTTGGCGACGCCATTCGCTATGCCCGGCAACACGTTGGCAATGAGCCGTTCGCTGTGCTGTTGGGTGATACCATTATGGATGCCGTTATGCCCGTGACGCAGCAATTGATCGATACCTATGAGCAATATGGCGGGTCGGTGATTGCGGTGGAAGAAGTGCCGGCCGACAAAGTGAACCGGTATGGGATTGTGGGTGGCCGAGCCCTGAGCGAACGCATTATGGCCCTCGACACCCTGATCGAAAAACCGTCCATCGAGGAAGCACCCAGCAACCTGGCGATTGCGGGTAGGTACGTGCTCACGCCCGACGTGTTCGACGCGCTCGACCGCACACCCGTCGGCAAAAACGGCGAGGTGCAACTCACCGACGCCTTGAAGCTGATGCTCACCCGCGAAAACCTGTTTGCACACCGCATCGAAGGCAAACGCCACGACATCGGTAACAAACTCGACTTCCTGAAAACCACCGTCGAATTTGCGCTCAAACGCCCCGAATTCGCCGAACCCTTCCGAACCTACCTGAAAAGCCTCAACTTGTAAACCTATAAGGTCTCCAAAGACCTTATAGGTTTGAGGAAATTACCCCAGATAGCTCCCGATGCTGACCAGACCGGGAATACGCTGAAGGCCACTACTCATGAATCAGGTAGGCTTCGTTCGTTAATTCGATAAAACAATGATGCGCAAAAAGGGTGTCTATTTCGTCGATAGTTGCCCGAAATAAATCAAGCAACTTTCGGTTCTTGATATTTCCGGTGGTCAGCAATAACAGCTTTGGTGGTACTTTTTGGAGTAAATAACTGTCTTGGAAGTCAGTATCTTTCGTAACTACGATTCGACTTTCTTTCGCGGCAAGCAATCGAATGTACTGATCGCCCGTGCGTTCTCGGTCGGGGAGATCATCCGTGTGTAAGACATCGAAATGACGTTGCCTCAATACCTCAGCTAACAGATACGGGAGTTGGGCGTCAATGAGGTATTTCACGCCAGTACACGGTGTATACTTTTTACGTCGGAAAGCCGGGCCGCATAAGCCAGACACGCGCGTACATCGGCTTCTTCCATAGCTGGATAGTCAGCCAGAATTTCGTCCGCAGTCATGCCAGCCGAGAGCAGATCAAGAACCATCGTTACCGGGTAACGCATGTGCCGAATTGTAGGCTTGCCATGACAGATGTCTGGATCCAGCGTAATGCGTTGCAGCAGGTTCTCGCTCATGATTGTTCTCGCTGATTTATGCGAAGATAACCGATTTTTACCCCAGATAGCTCCCGATGCTAACCATGTCGGCGAAGACGCCGGAGGCCGTCACTTCGGCACCGGCGCCGGGGCCTTTAATCACCAGCGGGCGCTCTTTGTAACGCTCGGTGGTGAACGAGATGATGTTGTCGGCGCCGGTTAGTTGGTAGAACGGGTGTTCGGGACCCACGCCGCGCAGGCCGATCACAGCTTTACCATTCTCGAACGTAGCGATCATCCGCAGCTTTTCGCCCCGGTCGCTGGCGTCGCTCAGGAGTTTTTCAAAATACCCATTCTCTGCCTCGAGCGAGTCGAAAAACGCCGGGATCGTGGGGGCGGCCAGGCAGGCGGGGGGGAGCAGTGTTTCGACCGTAACATCGCTGGGTTCCAGCTCAAAACCGGCTTCCCGCGCCAGAATCAGGATCTTCCGGGCCACGTCTTGCCCGCTAAGGTCGTCTCGCGGGTCGGGCTCGGTATAGCCCTTCTCTTTGGCTTCCCGTACCACATCGACAAACTTGGACCCTGGCGCAAACGAGTTGAAAATGTAGGACAACGTACCTGACAGGATCGCTTCGATTTTCAGGAACCGGTCGCCCGACGTGAGCAGGCCCTGCAAGGTGTTGATGATGGGCAGACCCGCGCCCACGTTGGTCTCGTACAGGAACTTTACGCCCCGGTTCAGCGCCGTGCGTTGCAGGCGGCGGTATTCGGCATACGAACCCGAGTTGGCCACCTTATTGGGTGTCACCACCGAAATGTTGGCGTCGAGCAGCGACTCGTAATGCTGCACGATGTCTTTGTCCGAGGTGCAGTCGATGAAGACCGAGTTGGGTAGGTTATACGATTTGATCTTCTCGACAAAGGCCTCCAGCGAGGTCGTTACGCCGTCGATCTGTTGCGCGTCCTGCCATTGTTCGAGGTTCAGGCCTTTCGGGTCGAGCACCATCTTTTTGGTATTGGCCAAACCCACCACGCAGATTTTGAGCAGTTTCTCCTGCCGCAGGTAGGCGTCCTGCGCGTGGATCTGGCGCAGCAGCGTCTGTCCGATCAGCCCGGTACCGACCAGGAATACGTTCAGCACGCGCGCTTCCGACTGGAAGAACACGTTGTGCAAGGCGTTGAGGGCTTTCGAGAGGTTGTTCTTCGTAATCACTACCGAGATGTTGATCTCCGACGACCCCTGGGCCACCGCCACGATGTTGACCCCGTTTTTACCCAGCACCGAAAATAGCTTACCGGCAATACCACTCGACTTGCGCATGCCTTCGCCCACCGTCGCGATGATGCTCAAGTCGCGCTCAATGCTGATGTTGTCGATATGCCCGTGGTCAATGTCGACGGCAAATTCAGCGTCCAGAATGGCCTTCACCCGGTCGGCGCCTTTCGGATCGATGGCGAAACAGATCGAGTGCTCCGACGACGCCTGCGAGATCAGAATGACGCTGATGCGGTGCGCGGCCAGGACGCCAAACAGCTTGGCCGATACGCCCGCCACCCCGATCATTCCCGACCCCTGCACGTTCACCAGCGCCACATCGTCGATGCTCGAAATGCCGGTGATCGTATACTGCCGACGCTCGGCGGTGCGGCTCACCAACGTACCTGGGTGATCGGCGTTGAAGGTGTTGAGCACCCGAATCGGAATGTTGCGGGCGAAAGCGGGTTGGAGGCTGGGCGGGTAGATCACCTTCGCGCCAAAATGGCTCAGCTCCATGGCCTCGGCGTAGGTGATCGTCGGGATGTTGAAGGCGTTGGGTACCTTGCGCGGGTCGGCCGTCATCATGCCATCCACGTCGGTCCAGATGTCGATGACCTCGGCGTTGAGCGCCGCGCCCAGAATACTGGCCGTATAATCGGAGCCGCCCCGGCCCAGCGTGGTCGTCTCGCCTTTCTCGGTCGAGCCGATAAAGCCCGTCACGAACGGAATTGGCGACGATGAGTTGCTCAGGTCCGCAAAATAGCCCTGCACCAGCGGGGTCGTCAACGTATAATTCACCTCGGCATGCCCAAACTGCGCGTCGGTCTTGATCAGATCGCGGGCGTCGCAGAACGTAGCAGGTGTGCCGCCTGCTTTCACGCACTCGGCCACCACGAGGTTCGACAGCCGTTCGCCAAAGCTCATAATCAGGTCCATGGTGCGGGGGGTGAGTTCGCGAATGAGCGACACGCCCCGCAGCAGGTCTTCGAGTTCGTTGATCGTCCCGCGCACGGTCGCAAACACCTTGCTCTGCTCCTTGATGGGAATCAACGCTTTGATGACGTTGAAATGACGGTCTTCAATCCGCCGCGCCAGCTCCATGTAGTCGAGCTGCCCGTTGGTGGCCATACGCCCGATTTCGATGAGCTGATTGGTAACGCCACCCATCGCCGACAACACAACGGCAATAGGGTTCGACTGCTGGCGGTGGGAGTCAACGATGCGGATTACCTGCCGGATGCTCTCGACCGAGCCAACCGATGTGCCGCCAAATTTGAGAACGTGCATGTGGGCAAAAAGAGTGAAAGTGCGAATGAGTGAAAGCCTGATTCCGTGCCGCAACCACCTGTTCACCTGCTCGCCTGGCACAAATATAGGGCCGTTCGGGGTAGCGGCTGTGCAAAAGCCGCTTACAACGTACCTGGCTTGCGTTTTTGGGCGAGTATTGGCCCGAATCGCGTAGTTTTACAAAGACTTCGTTGTGTCTGTAATGAAAAATGGTCTGGGTCTGCTGGCTGGCGGAATTATTCTGATTAGTGCGTTGAGTATTGGTTTGCCGATGGCCTGTAAACCCGCCGAAGCTACTGGGCAGCAACTGGCCGAGCAGCATTGCGGCAACTGCCACCAATACCCTCAACCGGCTTTGCTACCCAAGAAAACGTGGTTACACGGCGTATTGCCGCAAATGGCCCTTCGGCTGGGGCTGGTTGGCGACACGCTGGCGTTGGCCCAGCAGATCAGTCAGCAGGAGGA
Organism: Fibrella aestuarina BUZ 2; assembly: GCF_000331105.1. Lineage (NCBI taxonomy): Bacteria > Pseudomonadati > Bacteroidota > Cytophagia > Cytophagales > Spirosomataceae > Fibrella > Fibrella aestuarina. The sequence goes on from NC_020054.1 coordinate 1,787,506, forward strand.
ACGCGAGCGGGGTGTTCAGCAGGGCTATCTCCCTGCGCAACCTTTGCTGACACCCGACGAATGGAAACGGCTGGTCGATTTTTACGTCGACAAAGCGCCCGATTCGTTGGCCGTAACGGAACCGGCCCCCACGCCTTCGCTGACGTTATTCAAACCCATCACGCCGACCAAGCCCCTGGCGGCTCTCTCGACCTGTGTGCGCATCGACCCCGTTGCGCACCGCGTGATCGTGGGCGATCAGATGGGGGCTATTCAGACGTTCGATGCTCACTTGCAACGGACCGACTCGGTGCGGGTGGTGAGTCCGCTGACCGACGTGGTGCGGGTACCGGGCCAGAACACCTACGCCCGGCTGCTGGTCGGCATCATGAACCCCAACGACCGGAAAACGGGCGAGTTACGGCTACCGGGTGAAAAAGGCGTTGACACACTTCGACGCCCCGTGCAATTGGCCGTGGGCGACCTCAACCGCGACGGCAAAGCCGATTGGGTGGTGTGCGAGTTTGGGCATAATGTGGGGCAACTGAGCGCCTTCATCAAAACGGGCAACACGTACCTGGAAACTATCCTCGATCCCACGCCGGGGGCGCGCCGGGCTATCATTCAGGATGTCAACGCCGATGGCTGGCCCGACGTGGTGGCCTTACTCGCGCAGGGTGACGAACAGGTTGCGGTTTACTACGGACAACCCGATGGTAAATTCCTGAAAAAGACCGTGCTGCGGTTTCCACCCGCCAACGGCTCGTCGTATCTGGAGCTAGCCGATATGAACCGCGATGGGAAGGTCGATATCGTGTACACCAACGGCGATAACGCCGATTATTCGCAGGTGTACAAGCCCTACCACGGCGTCCATATTTTCCTGAACGACGGTACATTCGGCTTCAAAAAAGCCTGGACCTACGCCATGCCGGGGGCCGGGCAGGTGCTCGCCCGTGACTTCGATCAGGACGGCGACCTCGACTTGGTAGCGATTTCGTTCTTTCCGTTGCTCGACCCGAACCGACAGCGTCCCGCTCAGTTGTTTGTCTACTTCGAAAATCAGGGCAATCTACGGTTTCAGGCACGTACCTGGCGCGGTGCCGATGTGGGTCGTTGGCTGGTGATGGACGCGGCTGACCTCGATGGTGACGGCGACGAGGACATCGTGCTAGGCTCCAATTTTCGATCGCTGTCCAACACACCCGCCGCTTGGCGGCAATACTGGCACGACAGCCCTAGCGGTTTGCTGCTGCTCGAGAATCAGGTACGTTCCGCTAAGGCTGTCGCCACAAACTAATCACCAGCCCATTGCCGTGTTGTCGGCGCGGGGGTCAGAGGCGCCTTCGTAGGTGCCATCGGGGCGAACGAGCACGCAATCCATCCGGCCGAGCGTATTGGTGAGCCGTTCGAGCTGATAGCCTTTGCTCGTCAGGTTCTGCTGCGTGGCGTCGGTGAAGGCGCCGTTCTCGAAAATGACTTTTTCGGGCAACCACTGATGATGGAATTTCAGCGCATTGACGGCCTGCTGCATCGTCATACCGTGCTCGACCACGTTCAGAATCGTCTGAAATACCGACGTCATGATGGTGGAACCGCCCGGCGTGCCTACCACCAAAAACAGCTTACCATCGCGCTCCAGAATAGTCGGCGTCATGCTCGACAGCATTCGTTTGCCGGGGGCAATGGCGTTGGCCTGATTGCCGATCAGGCCGTACATGTTCGGCGCGCCGGGTTTCACGCTGAAATCATCCATCTCGTTGTTCATGAAAAAGCCCGCGCCGCCCACAACGACCCGGCTGCCAAAGCCACCGTTGAGCGTGGTGGTGATACTGACGGCGTTACCTTCGCGGTCGACGATCGAGAAGTGCGTGGTTTCCATGCTTTCGTAGCCAGGTACGTTGCCACCCCGCACGCTGCTGCTGGGCGTGGCCTGGGCGAAGCTGAACGTTCCCCAGCGCTGGCGCAGGTAGTCGGGGCTGATTAGTTGCTGAACGGGTACCTTCACAAAATCAGGATCGCCCAAGAATTTGGCCCGGTCGGCATAGACACGGCGTTCGGCCTCGATCATCGTCTGCACGGTGCTGTCGCGGTTCCAGCCCCAGCGGCGCAGTGGATAAGGCTCCACAAAGCGCATGAGTTGCACCAGCGCCACCCCGCCGCTCGAGGTAGGGGGCATGGTGATGATGTTGTAGTTTTTGTAACCGGCCCGGATGGGGTCGCGCCAGACGGCCTGATACGCCGCCAGATCAGCCTCGGTGATCAGCCCTTTACCGCCGGTGGGGCTACCGCGTTCCATTTCGGCGGCCAGCAGTCGGGCGGTTTCGCCCGCGTAGAAGCCCGCGCGGCCCTGCGCCTGAATGCGGCGCAACGTTTTGCCTAGATCAGCCTGTACCAGCGTATCGCCTTTGGCCCACGCCCGTCCGTCGGGCCGCATAAAGTACGTCTTCCCGGGGTTGTAGGTCAGCAGGTCGGTTTTGATGCGGTTGAGGCCCGTGGCGTCGCGTTCGGTGAGCGAAAAGCCTCTCTCGGCCAGATCAACGGCGGGTTGCAACACCTGCGCCCAGGGCAATTTGCCGAATTTCTGGTGTGCCTGCACCATACCGTCGACGGCGCCGGGTACACCGCTGGCCAGGTGGCCGTTGATGCTCAGCGCCCCCGCCCGCACGTTGCCGAGCGAATCGAGGTACATATTCGGCGTAGCCCGGCCCGGTGCTTTTTCGCGGTAATCGAGGCTGCTGGTGTTACCGCTCTTGTCGCGATAGACCATAAAGCCACCCCCACCGATGTTACCCGCCACCGGGTAACAAACCGCCAGAGCAAACTGCACCGCCACGGCCGCGTCGACAGCGTTACCACCCGCTTTCAGGATATTCAGGCCCACGAGTGAGGCTTCGGGATGCGCCGACGCCACCATGCCATTTCGCCCGATGACGCCCTGCCGATCCGAGAAAAACGGTTTGCGAAGCGGGTCTTCTTCCCGGTACTGATAAACGCCTTGTCCGGTTTGAATAGAGGCTGTAGTGGGTTGCTGGGAGGTGGGTTGCGTGGGTTTGCAGGCGAGAGCCAGCAGGTACGTGGCCGCGAAAAGGGAGAATAGACGAAAGCGCATAGAGAATGAGACGGTTACGGTTCCCCTGGCTGCCTTTGGCGCGCGATAGGGAGGGATAGTGGGTAAGTCTGTGCTACTAAACTACGGAATCTACCCGTGCATAAAATAACCTATCGGGCGCAGGCATGCTTGTTGCCGTATATTTGGGACTAAAATTCGGTTCGATCCTGGCTGTTCAGGCGTTTGCCAGCTACTAATCTGCTGGTCTGCCCAGTCAATATCGAACCCCGAACGCTGATTTACTTTCCTATGTCGCAAGTTTCTATTGTTGCGCCGCTGTATAATGAACAGGCCACGTTTCCGCATCTGGTAAAACGCCTCAACGCACTCATGGATACCAGCGATCTCGATATCGATGTAGTGTTGGTGGATGATGGGAGCCGTGACCAGACAGCCGTGATGATGAGCGACTTAGCCCTGAATGACCCTCGTTACCATGCGGTCTTTCTGTCGCGCAACTACGGGCATCAAACGGCCCTGACGGCTGGTTTGGCCGTGGCGCGGGGCACCGAGGCCGTGATGGTGATCGACGGTGATTTGCAGGACCCGCCCGAACTGGTCACCAGCTTTTACGCCAAGCTCAAAGAAGGCTACGACGTGGTGTATGCCGTGCGGCAGAAACGCAAGGAGGGCATCGTGAAGCGGTCGGCCTATTTTCTGTTTTATCGGTTTCTGGCGTCGATTTCGTCCATCAAAATTCCGCTCGATAGCGGCGATTTTGCCATGATGAGCCGCCGGGTGGTGAACGTGATGAACAGCATGCCCGAAGAGAGCCGCTACCTGCGCGGGATGCGGAGCTGGATTGGCTTTAAGCAGATCGGGATGCCCTACGAGCGCGACGAACGCATCGCCGGCGAGGCTAAGTATTCGTTCAAGATGCTCTGGCGGCTGGCCTACAACGGCATTTTTAACTTCAGCGAATACCCCATCAAGTTCATCACCAACCTTGGCCTCTGGACGCTCGGATTCGCCGTCATTTACCTGATCTATAACCTGGTCCGTAAGTTCGCTTACGACGACGTACCCCAGGGCTTTACGGCAACGATCTTCCTGATCACGCTCTTCAGCGGCGTGCAGCTGATTGCCCTGGGTATCATTGGTGAGTATGTACTGCGCATTTTCTTCCAGGTGAAAGGGCGCCCGCTGTTCATCATTCGCGAACAGATCAAAGACAGCCAGCCGGTAGGGCAGGGGGAGGTGTTGAATGTATAGTGAAGAATTTATAATGTATAATGTATAGTGTATAATGAAGAATGTATGATGCGATGGTGGAGCAGGGTACTTCGGATCAGCTCATCGTACATTATACATTGTACACTATACATTATGTATTCCTCTCCAACCACTCGCCCCGTATTCCAACCCCTTAGCCCAAAGGAATTGGAATGTTGAGGGAAGCGCCGGAAGTTTAGGGTTCACGGATCGGTTGGCCTTGCTAAAGGTTGCCACTGATCGTAAGGCCCCACGACTCCCGACAAACGCCCCTTGCTGTGATCGCTGTTTTCCGTCAAATCTATGAGAGCCTGCGGTTTGCCTGGCAGGCGCTGCGCTCCAACCTGCTGCGCACGACCCTGTCATTGCTGGGCGTGACGGTTGGTATTTTTGCTATCATCGCGGTGTTTACCATCGTCGATTCGTTGCAGCGCAACATTAAGGAGACGCTGGGCTCACTGGGTACCAACGTGGTGTACGTGCAGAAATGGCCGTTCGACTTCAGCGGCGATTATCCGTGGTGGAAATACTTCCAGCGCCCCGAACCCAAATACACCGAATACCGATTGCTGGCCGACCGGCTCGAAAATGCGCAGGCGGTGGTGGCGATGGGTGGCCGGGGCGGCATCACCATCAAACGTGGCAGCAACAGCCTGTCGGCGCGGGTATCGGGCGTTACCTTCGACTACAACAAGATTTCCGACGTACCCATCGCCGAGGGGCGCTATTTTGTGCCGCAGGAGGTGGAGTCGGCGCGTAACGTAGCCATCATCGGCTCGACGGTTGCCGAAACGCTGTTTCCGAATCAGAGCGCTATGGGTCAGTCGGTGCAGATTGCCGGGCTGCGGTTTGTAGTGATCGGCGTGGGCGAGAAAAAGGGATCGGGTATTCTGGAAATCGGCGGCGACCCCGACAAACGGGTGATTATTCCCTACGGCACCTTCGCCAAGCTGTTCAATTCCATCAACCCCAGCCTGACCATCGCCGTGAAAGGCTATGAGTCGGATAAGGGGCTGGAAAACCTCGAAGGCGAAATAAAAGGGCTGCTGCGCGCCCGCCGCAGCCTGCGCCCGCAACAGGAAGACAGTTTCGCCATCAACCGCCCCGAGGCGCTGGCCAAATTTATCGGTGGTATCTTCGCCGTGCTGACGGTAGCGGGCTGGTTCATCGGCGGTTTTTCCATGCTGGTCGGCGGCTTCGGCATCGCCAACATTATGTTCGTGTCGGTGAAAGAGCGCACCAACATCATCGGCATTCAGAAATCATTAGGCGCCAAAAACTACGTGATTCTGCTTCAGTTTCTGTTCGAATCGGTGCTGCTGGCGCTGGTTGGCGGGCTGGTCGGAATTGGGCTGGTCTACCTGATGTCCTTTGCCAACCTGGGGAGTCTGGATATTCAGTTGAGCACGGGCAATATCCTGCTTGGCGTAATGGTCTCCAGCCTGATTGGTGTCGTATTCGGGATTCTGCCCGCCGCGCTGGCCGCCCGCATGAACCCGGTCGATGCGATTCGCTCAAAATAACGTTAGACGACCAGCCGAAAACCAACGCCGTGGACCGCGTCGATGCGCAGGCTCGGATCGGCCGCCAGCCGTTTTCGCAGCCGCGACACAAACACGTCGAGGCTGCGTCCCATGAAATAATCGTCGTCGCCCCAGATGGCCCGCAGCAGGTCGTCGCGTCGCACCACCGCGTTGGGCCGGGCCAGCAGGTAGGCCAGTACGTCGGCTTCGCGCTGGGTTAGTTCGTGGGTACGTTCTGCACGGTGCAACGTCAGATTCGCCCGATCGAAACGATACGTACCCAGCGGCACGCCACCGGGCTGCCAGCGGGTCGGTGCAGGTACGTCCGGCGCTGGTTTTCGGCCACTTCGTTTGAGAAATACCTCGATTTTGAGTAGTAGTTCGTCGATGCTGAATGGCTTGGTCAGGTAATCGTCGGCACCGAGGCGCAGGCCCGTCAGGCGGTCGGCGCGGTCGGTGCGGGCGCTCAGAAACAAGATGGGTACGTTGGTATCGACCGCCCGAATCTGCTGCGCCAGCGCGAAGCCATCCGTTTCGGGCAGCATCACATCGAGCAGGCAAAGGTCGAACGTACCGGATTGGAAGGTGTGCCAGCCCTCGCGGCCGGTGGCGCAATGCTGCACCGCAAACCCAGCCGCTTCGAGGTTGTCACGCGTGACGAAGCTCAGGTTGATGTCATCTTCCACATACAGCAGATTCGCTTTAGGTGGCGTTGACTGCGGCAAATCGGTCAGCATACAGGTTCAGCAACAGCGGGTTGTGGAACGAAACTGGCCAGCGGGGCCGTAAACGTGAACGTGCTGCCGAGGCCGGGCGTGCTGTCGAGACGAAGCTGCCAGCCGTGCGCCCGCGCCACCCGCGAGACGTAATACAGCCCCAGACCGAAGCCTTTGCCCGTGGGTACGTTGCCAGTTGGCACCCGGTAAAACTGTCGGAACACCGCCCGCTGATGCGCTTTGGCAATCCCAACGCCCTTATCCGCCACCGACCAGATCAGGCGCTGCCCTACGGTACGGCTGCTCAGGAGAATGTCGGGTTGATCGGTGCAGTAAGTCCGGGCGTTGTCGATGAGGTTGTTCAGCAGGGTTTCGAGCGCGTAGGCGTCGGCCAGGAGCCAGGCGGGCGCGGCTTGCAGGTCGAGCCGGATGGGTACGGTATGGGCCTGCGCCACGTCGGTGAGTAGCTGGTTCAAATCCAGCACGACCCGATCCGTCGCAAAGCCGGTGTGCTGCCGACGCGCCAGATTGAGCACGGCCTGCACCTGCCGCTGAAGCCGACCGCTTTCTTCGGCCACCACGCGGGCATACTGCCCCAGCCGCTCGGGCTGCTGACTGATACCTGGCTGTTGCAGCACCCCCGCCGCAATGCGGAGCGTCGACACGGGCGTTTGTAGTTCGTGGGTAACGTTGTTGATAAACTCGCGCTGAATATCGGCCAGTTGGCGTTGGCGCAGCACGACCCAGAGCGTATAGCCAAACAGTACGACCACCAGCGCTACGGCCACCGACGACGCCAGCCAGCCGTTGAGTTGCCCCGTCACGAAACCCGCCTGCCCCGGAAACCGAATCTCGAAATAATGCGTGTAACCGGGGAAACGCGGCGGTTGCTGTCGGCCGGGTAGGGCATTGTTGACGGTCGTTTGAGTCACCGACGACACGTAGGCCCCGTAGACCATCCGTTCGGTTTCGCAATTGTAGATGCCGTATTCGAAATCGGTCAGGAGCCGGTGCCGACGGAGCGCCGTTTGCAGGTAATGTTCCAGCAGCACCGGGTTGATGGGCGCGTCGGTACGAACCACGAAATAATCGGCGGATAGCTGCACGACGGCCGCCTGCGTTTGCCGGATGCGGTTGAGTTTGGCCACCTGATCGGCCACTTCCTGCAACGCCACGAAAGCCGTTTGGCGAAACTGCCGCTCGCCCAGCGCGTAGGCCCGCCGCAGCCATACGGCCTGCACCGTCAGAATGCCGACGATGGCAATCACCGACAAGACGACCAAACTTCGAATCAACGCACGGGACATAGCAGCCGGGTTAGTCAGATACGGCGGTAAACTTACGGGCTTTGGTGGCTGGTTGGTCCGCGTTAACAAGTCATTAACAACTGATAACGACTCATTAACACCCCCGCCCGTTGACTCACGCTACGTTTGTGCCGTTACCCACCGGCCGACGAACGGCCACCGGGGGAATCAACCAAATCGCTGTTTTTTATGAAAAACACATTCGCATTTCTGGTCGCGCTGCTGTTGCTGGCAGGTACCGTTTTCGCCCACACCCTGGCCTCGTTTGGCTGGGCCAGTACCGTCCAGGAACTGGGCCGGATTCAGCAGGGCAAGCCCGTAACGGTCACCTACACGTTCACCAATACCGGCACCACGCCCTTGGTTATCACGAAGGCGAAGGGATCGTGTGGCTGCACGGGCGTTGAGTGGCCCAAAGAGGCCGTGCTGCCCGGGGCGTCGGGGCAGATCAACGCGACGTTTAACGCCGCCGCGCTGGGTACGTTCAACAAATCGGTCTTTGTGGAGTCGAATGCGGGTGAGGGCATAGCGACGTTGCAGTTCAAAGGCGAAGTAGTGAGCGACGTACCTGTCGAGAAGCCGTAAGCAGATTGGGGGCGCGATGCGTCGCGCCTCCGCTTGCAGCGAAAAACAAGGGTACGGATGTCGGGGCCGACGAAAACTCTTTCGTTGGCGAAACGTGTTATAACCCTGAACAAGGTCGCTTTCCGCCATGATCGCTTCGTCAGCAAAACCCACCGCTCGCCAACTTGCCCCTTCCCTGAGTCATATCTGGCAAACTGCGCTTGATACCAATCAGCCAGCCGCGCTGTGGCGGTTGCCCAACCAGACCGACAAGCGGCTGATTGTGCACCTCGGCGACAAACTGACTGAGCAGCCCATCGACCTGGACGAACTGCGCCCCGGCTTTGCCATTGGCCTGTTCGACAATCCCACCGACCCGAACCGTGAGGAGATGGCAAAAGCCTTTTACCTGCACGCCGATTTACAGTATACCATTGACGGGAACGGGCAGGTTGAGCCAAAACGCGACGTGCCCACTGCGTCGCTAAACCCGCTCGCCGATGCCTTTCAGGTACGTGTGCGGGCGGCCATGCAGGCTGGTCAGGAACCCCGCCCGAGCGGGGCAGGCTCCTTGTCGGCAATTGAGTTTACCGAAACCACCCAACCCGACGCGCAACGCAACTTTGAAGATGCCGTGGCCGAGGCCGTACGGGCCATGCAGGCCGGGAAATTCTGGAAGGTGGTGATTTCGCGCACCAAGACCATCGAATTCGCTGAGCAGCCCGACGTGACCATTCTGTTCGATCGGTTGTGTGCGGCCTATCCGGCGGCGTTTGTGTCGGCGGTGTGGTTGCCCGAAGGCACGGGCGGTGCTCCGGCTCAAATCTGGCTTTCGGCCACCCCCGAGCGTCTCGTCAGTGTCGAAGCCGATGGCGTTTTTCGCACGGTAGCGCTGGCCGGTACGCAGTCGGCTTATTACCCCGATGGCACACTGAAACGCACCGCCGACGCTCTCTGGTCGCAAAAAGAGATTGAAGAGCAGGCGCTGGTGAGTCGGTATATCATCGGCTGTTTCAAGAAAATCCGGTTGCGGGAATATGTCGAAGAAGGGCCCAAAACGGCGCAGGCGGGCAACCTGATGCACCTGTGTACGCAATACACCGTCGATACGAACGCGGTCAATTTTCCGCAATTGGGCACGGTGATGCTACGGCTGTTGCACCCCACGTCGGCGGTCTGCGGGATGCCCCGCCCCGAGGCGCTGCACTTCATCCAGACCCACGAGCGCCACGACCGGCGTTTCTATGCGGGGTTTGCCGGCCCTGTCAATATCGACGCCGCTAGCCACCTGTTTGTGCACATCCGCTGCCTGAAACTGGAAGGCAAGACGGCTACGCTCTACGCCGGGGCCGGCCTCACCGAAGACTCCGACCCGCAAAAAGAATGGCTGGAAACCGAGATGAAGTGCCAGACGCTCCTGCGCGGCATGCGCGGGTAAAGGCAACCATCGCCTCAGTTTGTCGTGACAATTTTTTCATTTTTGCCCCAGTTGAAGGTCAGACCGAAGAACCATCTGCCCCGGAACGTATCCACGTAGGTAAACGGAGTTGAGTCGCTGGTGGCATAGTTGTTCAATTTCTCATACCGAGCAGACAACTCACGCTGAATACCAAACGACCGCCCGTACGTGAAGACGACCCGTTGAGCGCGTCCCAACAGCAGGCTGGCCCCAACGACTACGATCGGGCGTCCTTTAAACGTAATGCCGCTGCCGGCTGTCAGGCCAGGCGTAACGGTGCCGCCCAAAATGGGCAGCCGCCAGTAGGCGTGAGCCAAAACACCCAGTGCGACTGTTAGTTTGTTGGCGTCATCAACATCTTTGATCTGCCGGGTAATAGTGGCCGTTGATGACGTCGGTTTGAAGGTCGTGTCGCGGGTACTGAAGGATTCATCGGCCAACCCCGAAAAGAAGACGCCTGCGCTGTAGTCGATTTTCAGCCGCCCTGTTACCCATAAATCGTAACTCTGTTTCGTGGGCGAAACCGCGGTATTGCCAGCGGGAGCCGTGCTAAGCGTAATCCGAATGACGTCGGCACCAGTGTATTGTTTTGGACTGAACGGACGTAGCCGTAGTGTGCTACCCTCCACGACGTCGTCGAGGGTCTGTATCAATTTGAACGTACGACTGGCCAGATCAGCGGTCAAGGCATATTCTGCAAGCGCCCGTACATACAGCGTGTATTCATCAGCCTGACCGGCATCGGTAACCAGACTGTTATTCTGGCTCGTGGTAACACTTCTGACTGTCGTGGTTAGCCCGGTGGCCGGCGTTGTTGTACTGGAGTTCACGGCACTTGTGGTGCTACTGATGCTCGTGGAACTAATCATCGATACGGCCGTCAGACTGGCCAGCGCTGCATTGGCAGCTTGAGTGAGTGTGGCTTTGAGCGCAAATTCATCGGCGATCTTATAGTCATCTAAAACGCGTTGCTGTTCAACTTTGAGTGAGCGGAGTAGCGCAAGATCCGCCTCTGATAAACAGTCTAGCCGTTTGGTTATGCTTAGCCGCTGACTGATAACTGGTGCAATACCGGTTAACTTCTCCAGTTTTCGAACAGTCGCATTCCTAGAAATGGAGGAACTGAGGTCATTTTTCTTGAAGAAGGTACCGCTCTGATCGAAGATGCCACTGACCGCTGAAAAGGCTGCGCCGGGGTCGGTGTTGAAAGCGATACCGTCTGTCCCTAATGCAGCATTATAGCGAAGCGGGTTTACGTGGCGCACCACTGCTCGTATGGTCTCGTCGGCTTTAATGAATGGCCACTTTCTGGCAAATGGAAAACGGACTCCCTGGTTGTCTTCTGCGCAGAAATCAATTTGAATGGCGTTGTCCTCCTGCGAGGTAAAGCCAGGCTGAATATCAGGCAACAGCAAGTGTAAAGGCCGGAGAGTGGTGTCTGACCAGGGTACTGCCCGGATCAGTTGGTTCTTGGTCGGGACAAATTCCGTTTTATTGTCTGGTTGCAAATCCAGTACGTAGTCTAACTGAATGGTGCCAGTCGCCAAATTGACCGAGGCTGGTTCCTGATGCCTGATGGTTGCCAGGGCAAGTGACTGATTAGCGCTGGAGGGCGCATCGTCTACTTTCAGCCTCAACTGAAACAGGTTTTTATTGGCTTTGGCCTGCGCAAACTCAGCAGCCGTTATCGGAAGAGGTACGACCAAGGGGGTGGCTCCCTGAAGCTGGGTGTACGACAAGGTGTGGTTAATCACGTGGGTGTTCTGACCGAAAACCCGTAAACTCACAATCAACGGGAGAAGTAGTTTTATGTAGCGCATGGTGTGGTGTAGGTTATTAAACTGACAGAAAAAGGCCGTTGTTAAGGAGGTAATTATGAACGGGAAGGATGTAGGAGGCGACTTCGTTATTGGCGATGAGCAAGCCGATAACCTTTGCTTTCTGGTTCGTATCAAGTATGAAAACCGCTGCCCCTGAATCCCCTTTGTTGGAGAGAAGCTGCGTTTTTATTAGTCCTTCCATGCGGGCTGGACGCACTAGATTGGGAATGTCTTCATACTGCCCTTCCTGATACAGCGCTGAAATCGTGGCCGATTGAACGTTTGAGAAAGCACCAACCATATTCACTAGTTGATGTAGCTTCGGCTGAGGCTCGGTATCCGTGAGGCGAATCGACATCCCTAACGGTGTTTTATCGACATCTGTGGGCGTCATCAAACGCACCAGAGCAAAGTCTTCTTTACTGTTGAACGATGCCTTCACGACGGTGCCGATTTGCTGCGTATCATGATTGGTAGGCACCACTACATCGATGGGGCCGTGCTCGGACGAATCGTAAAACCAGGGCATGTCGTTGATAAGGTGCCCGCATAAAACGTGGCAGCAAGTCAGAACATACTCACCGGTACTGTCATGCACCCGTAGGCCTAACGTCCCCCAATTTTCGGGTTCGGCTAAGGTTGATCGGGTTGCTACGCTACTCCCCACTCCTGTCGGTAGCCGGTTGTTGCGTCGGGCCTGACCTTCACGGTAACCAAATCGGGTAATACCCACTTCTTCAACATCAGTAGGTATGTCGATCGATTGTCCATTGGCTAGCGGGACCGTGAACGAGGGCGGAATGGCGCCCACAGTCAAGTTGGCCGGTTTCTGGCTCACTTCAAACACAATGGCTGCCTGACCGGTGGGGCGACCTGCCGTGGTTTTAAGCTGAGCAGCTATGCCTGTTACGTTCGGATACGCTTGCTGCCAAAGCGGCCCATACTGTCGGATGGCCGTTTCTATTTGCGGCAACGCTAGCGTTGCCGTTGTACTCGAACTGTTTGCCGACGTATTCAACGGGACCGGGGGCGTAAGGCTACCATCTGGCAGAATCACATTTTTGATGCGTTGCAACAGATCAACCACCCGTCCTGAGAAGAAACCCAGAATGAAGGCCACCAGGATCTGATTGGGGCTAAACTTGACCATATCCAGCACTTTCTGATCAGTGATAGCCAGACTTAATCCCAGAAAAATGGCGATTGAACAGAGAGGCGCGTAGAAAAACTTGGCAATGTGGGTCCAGACTTCAGACTGGTCAAAGCTCTTTGAATCGGTACGTAATGCCTCAGATACGCTGAACAATAGGCTGGCAATCAGGCCAAACCAAGTCCAGAAGATGACCTCCCAGTAAAGCCATCCGCCCATCAGCCAAAAATAGGAGCGAACCGGAAAGGTATGTTCTTTGAGGGCACTCATCAGGGCACCCGGCTGATTGAACAGGTTTATCCAGTTTTGAAGGGTATCCGCATCACTCGGATACATGGGGTACGTGTTTACGATGTAGCTGTAAGCACGTAAACGTTGGCTGTCGGTAAGTTGTCGCTGGCTATCTGGAACCGTGGCTGTCTGGGGAGTAGGGGGTGTGGCCGTTGTTGAGGTAGGCTTGGGTTCGTAAAGCAGCGAACTGAGCGTTGTCATGTCTCCGGTCGTCAACGTCGTAGCTGAACGACCAACGGAAAGCTGCCAGTGAGGTAACAGATAACTGATTGCTAAAAACAACAACAGCCCAATCGTCCAGAGGAACCATTGGGCTGTTGACAGGCGAAGGGAGTGGAGCGAAGACATAGGGGTGATACGGTCTGACTTACATGCCAAACATACTCACCTTACAGCTCACTTTTTGCCGGGATTTTTCACGGATTTTTACACCGAACTACCTATTTGTCAGGGTGAATAGACGGCGTTCCGGCTGCAACAAACGCCTCCCATTCCTTAATCTGTTCTTTCTTCAGGACGCGGGGAAATTTGTGCTGACCGCCCATCTTGCCTTTGGCGGCCATCCAGTCGTAGAAACGCTGGGCTGGCAATACCGTCAGGAAAACGTTCTTCAGGGCGTGTTGCCGTTCGGTGGCGTAGTCGTCGTTTAATTCTTTCAGGTGCGCGTCGATGCGGTTGCAGAGTTGATCGGCGTCCACGTCGTCGCCTTCAACACCCACGTACCAGTGATGCGCAAACAGCGGGTCATGATTGATGCCCGCCACGGTAAACTCGCGCACGTTGAGGTGCATTTCCCGCGCCGATAGCTCCACCGCTTTGTTCATGTTGTCGACGGACAGGTGCTCGCCGCAGAGGCTCAAGAAATGCTTGGTGCGCCCCGTGATGACAATTTCGGCTCGTTTTTTTGAGACAAACCGAATGGTGTCGCCAATCAGGTAGCGCCACGTACCCGAGCAAGTCGACAGCAACAGGGCATATTCTTTTCCTTCCTCAACCTCGTCGATCATCAGCGTCTGGGGGTTTTCCACCATCACGCCATCAGCCGAGAAATTGGCTTCCGTGAAAGGGACGAACTCGTGGAAAATGCCGTTGTTCAGCACCAGTTGCATGCCCTCGGCCTCGGGGTGCGTCTGATAGGCGATGAAGCCCTCCGAGGCCAGGTACGTCTCGATGTAGGTAATGGGCCGCGCCAGCAACTTCTCGAAGCCCGGCTTGTAGGGTTCAAACGACACGCCGCCGTGGCAGAAAACGGCCAGATTTGGCCAGATGTCGTGGATGGTTTTGACCTTGTAGTGCGCGATGATTTTTTCCATCAGCAACTGGATCCAGGCCGGCACGCCCACCACGTACCCAATGTCCCAGTCGGCAGCCTGTTGCGTAATCTCGTCGAGCTTGGTGCCCCAGTCGCGCTCTCGGGCAATAGACGGGCCAGGCTTGTAGAACCGCTGAAACCAGAACGGAATCTGGCTCGCCGTGATGCCGCTCAGGTCACCTTCAAAATGGCCTTCGCGGGCGTTGAGCTGCGTGCTGCCACCCAGCATCAGGTATCCTTTTTCGTAGAGCGAAGCGGGCAGGTGCGTGTATTGACCCAGCGTCAGAATCTGGCGGATGCTCGTCTTCTGAATGGCCTTGCTCATGGCCTTGGTCACGGGAATGTACTTCGAGGCGGCTTCCGACGTCCCTGAACTGAGCGCGAAGTACTTCACCCGCCCCGGCCAGGTCACGTTCTTCTCGCCCGCGAGCGACCGGTGCCACCACTCGCCGTAGATCTTGTTGTAGTCGTAGATCGGCACCAGGCGTTTGTAGGCGTCGTAAAACGCACGCTGATCACCAAAATGGCCTTCGCGCAGGACCTCATCAAACCCGTATTTGGCCCCAAACTGCGTATGCCGTGCTTTTTCAACCAGCCGCAGCAGCGTTTTTTTCTGCGCCTTAAACGGGTTTAACTTCTTGCGCCGCTGTACCGCGTTGGTCAGCCGAATACCGCGTTTTAAGAGTGTGCCTAGGATTGCCATTTCTTAATGTATAATGTACAATGAATAATGGACAATGCGGATGCGACGGAACGTACCTGACTAGTGCGGAGCCATTGTACATTGTGCATCATACATTATACATTACAACTTCCACTCCTCCATCGCCTTCATGACGCCGTAGGCGGTGAGGTCAAACTGGCAGGGAACGATTGACGCGTAATTGTTGGCGATGGCGTATTCGTCGGTGTCGGTGCCGGTGTCATTATTGACAAACTCACCGTCGAGCCAGAAGTAGCGGCGGCCGTGCGGGTCGCGGCGCTCATCGAAAATCTCGTGCCATTTGGCATTGGCTTGCCGGCAGATTTTCACGCCTTTCAGCGGCTCCGGGCCGCGCACGGGGAAGTTCACGTTCAGCGCCACACCCGTCGGGAGGCCGCGCTCAAGTACGTTGCGCGCAATAGCCTGTACGTGGTCGCGGATGTGCGAGAAATCGGGCTCACGGCTGAAATCGTTGAGCGAAAAACCAATCGCTGGAATGCCTTCGATGGCCGCTTCGATCGCCGCCGACATGGTGCCCGAATACAATACGCTGACCGACGTGTTGCTGCCGTGGTTGACGCCGCTCACCACCAGATCGGGGGCGCGGTCTTTCAGTACGTAATGCTTACCCAGCTTCACGCAGTCGGCGGGCGTGCCTGAGCACTCGTAAGCTGGCAGGCCCGAAAAGACCGTTGATGGATAGAGCCGCAACGGACTCGAAATAGTAATGGCATGGCCCATACCCGACTGAGGGCTGTTGGGTGCCACGACCACCACGGTGCCCAGTTCGCTCATGCATTCGACCAGAAAGCCAATACCTCGGGCGGTGATGCCGTCGTCGTTGGTTATCAAAATCAGCGGTGCGCCCGATGCGTCGGACCGGCCCGGCGGTTTTTGTTCGCTCATAAGGAAGTTGTTCGTGGCACAAAGGTACAACCCGAACAAGCGAACCCTGAAACACGTTTCTACCGCAAAGGGCGCAAAGGCGTTACTTGCGGTATTCTTAACAAAAAGAAAATCCCCACAAGCTGCCCGCAATTGGCAATGCGAACTGCTACGCGATTTTCTTGATGCCCTTTGTGTTATACCAGCATGGAAGAGAACGAGAAACTAGACCGGATCGTAGACGCTCGGATGAAGCTGAAACGGCGGTTTGAAGACAAGATGGCCCAAACGCCGTCGGTTGCCGACGAGAAGCCACGGGGCAAGGGGCCAACCAACCGGCACGGAATGCCGCAAGTGCCTATCGGGCAGACGGTTACGCAAAAGTGGCCGGTGCTGGATCTGGGCTACCAACCCGTGATTCCGCTCGACAAATGGCAACTAAACATCGACGGCGAAGTAAACAACCCCGTTCGGCTGAAATGGGATGACCTGATGGCACTGCCGCAGGTGGAAGACACCAGCGATTTCCACTGCGTTACGACTTGGTCTCGGCTCGACGTACCTTGGGTTGGCGTGCGGTTCATGGACCTGGCCGCCCTCGTCGACCCCAAAGGCTCGGCTACGCACGTGATGTGCTATGGCTACGACGGCTATGCCACGAACATTTCGCTCGAAGAAGCCCTTAAGCCCGACGTCCTGCTGGTACACACCGCCGATGGCCAACCGCTCACCAAAGAACATGGTGGCCCGTTGCGGATGATTACGCCGCAGCTGTATGCTTGGAAAGGCTCGAAGTGGATCAAGCGGATCGAGTTTATGGCCGGTAACCGGCTCGGATTCTGGGAAGAGCGCGGTTACTCAGACACGGCTTACCCCTGGCGCAATGACCGGTATAGCTGAGGGGTGAAGCAGATTGGTCATTAATCGTTGTCTGATCTGTCTCGCTGTCGCGTAAACCGTTTGCCTGAGCGTGTTGGAAGTCCACATGCGTTCAGACTTTATTGATGCCCATTGTTACTGCCTTTTGTACTTAAGCAACTGCTGGTTCACGCTGATCACTAGCGCGTCTTCAGAGAGACTGACAACCCGGTATTCAGGAATTGGATGGTAATAGATGGAAATGCATTCCGGTTCGCTGTACTTAAAAACAAGTCTGCTACCAGTATAAGGTTGATACGTGTATTGGCGGGCCCAGTTGCATTCATTGCCATCTAAAATGGGATCTGTGCCAGCGACAGTTCCATCTGCCTTGAAAATAAGCGTTTGCTTATCTGCTGTAGATAGCGGAATCCAGGTTTGCTCTAGTCGCTCCGTTTTGAGCCATTGACCAACTAATAGCTGAATTTGCGGATCATCCGTTTTGCAAGCGAAGCAGAGCGTGATCAATACGATGTAGAGGCTATTTTTCATCGTTAACTGGCTTTTGTCAAGCAATATAGCTAATCAACGAACTAGTAACCAATCGGGTCCTTTGGGGGAGTTGGTAGGTTGCTTTGCGCTCGGGTTTATTCTCCCACAAACGCCCGGATAGGCGCGAGCAGGCCGGGGAGTTGTTTCTCTACGTAGGCTCGCTCGTCGGCCGTCCAGGTACGTGCCTGACCGAAAAGGCAGGGCTGCAAAATGCCCCAGAGTTGTCCGTCGGCCTGCACGTGGGCGTGGATAAGAGCACGATGCCCAAACGTGTTGTGCTCGAAATCGCGGTTCAGTACGTCGGGTCCGGCCGTTTCTACGTCAGGTACGTATACGGAGGGCTGGAGCGTCAGCGCGGCGCGGAAAAGCGGATCTTCCTGGGGTAGGTCGATGGTGTCGGGTTGCCAGTCGGGCTGAATCACGTCGGGAATAGTCGTAGCGCGCCGCCACTGGAAGGCGATGCGGCCGTGCTGCTGGCTGGGCTG
The DNA here is from genome assembly GCF_000331105.1 of Fibrella aestuarina BUZ 2. NCBI lineage: Bacteria > Pseudomonadati > Bacteroidota > Cytophagia > Cytophagales > Spirosomataceae > Fibrella > Fibrella aestuarina. The sequence goes on from NC_020054.1 coordinate 1,805,434, forward strand.
ACGAACGTACAGAAAACAGCGGTCGGCGTTGAGGTGGCGACCGACCGCTTCGACGGTGGCGGTCAGCAGGGCTTGGGCGGTTTGTTTATCCATACAGGAAGAAGCGCCCCGCGCCCATAAAGTTTTGAACTTTAGTCTGAAAAGGCCACGACGTGCAGCGTCGTAGCCTTTTCGTTGGCCCAAGGGCTAATCTGGCGGGGCTTAATTCGGCTTCCTCGGGGTAACTTGCACCGATGAAACGAATCGCCATTTTCGGGTCGCCGGGTTCGGGAAAAAGCACGCTGGCGCGGAAGCTGTCGGCCCAAACAGGGTTGCCCGTCGTTCACCTGGATAGGTATTATTTCAATCCCGGCTGGGTGATTACATCCGATGCCGTCTTCCGACAAGCCATCACAAGAGCCATAGCCGCCGAGTGCTGGATCACCGACGGCAATTACACGACCGAGTCGCAACTGACGGGCCGGCTTGACCGCGCCGATACGCTGATTCTGCTGGAGTGTCCGCGGTGGCTGTGCCTGTGGCGGGTCATCCGGCGAATCGTGTCGTATTACGGGCGCGTCCGCCCCGATCAGGCGCCGGGTTGCCCCGAACGGCTCGACTGGGGTTTTCTGCGCTTTGTCTGGCAATTCCCTACCAAAGTGGAACGTACCCGACAACTGCTGTTGAGCCTGAGCGATCAGAAACGAGTGTACTTCCTGCGTAACAAGGCCGAGATCGAACAGTTTCTGGCTACTGCCACCACTTCGGAACCGGAGATAGGTAGCTCTTTATTGCCGCCAGATCGTATCGATCACGCCTAGTAGCTCGGGTTGAATGGCGCAACCGGATACGACGTCGCCGCCAAACAGGGTCGTATCGCCGCCGTTAAAGTCGGTGACGATGCCGCCCGCTTCGCGGACCAGACAGATGCCCGCGGCCATGTCCCAGGGCTTCAAGTTGTATTCGAAAAACGCCTCGAATCGCCCCGCCGCCACGTAGGCCAGATCAATAGCGGCCGACCCCATGCGGCGCAGGCCGTGGGTGTGTTGCATCAGCTGCTCCAGAATCTGCAAATAGGCCTGCATCTGCTCGAAGCGGTAATACGGGAACCCGGTGGCAATGAGGCTGTCGGCCAGCCGTTGCGTGGGTGAAACACGCATGGGTTGTTCGTCCGCGCCGTTCACGCTCAGCCACGCTCCCTGCCCCTCGACAGCCGAGAAGCATTCGTCGCGGTTGGGGTCATAGACCACACCGGCGATGGGGTGACTGCCCTGCGCCAGCCCGATGCTCACCGCATAAATGGGCAGGCCGTGAATGAAGTTGGTCGTGCCGTCGAGCGGGTCGATGATCCAGTTGAGTCCGGTCGGCGTTCCGAGGGTGCGGTCGGCTTGTTCGGTGGTGCCTTCTTCGGTGATGAAACCCGCCTCGGGCAGCAGCGCGTGCAGCTTCGGCACCAGCATCTTCTCGCACTCCTTATCGACGTACGACACCAGGTCGTTCAAGCCTTTGTATTCGATGGCGTCAAGGCTGAATTTCTGGCGCTCAGCCAGCAAAAAGGCACCGGCCTCCCGGGCAATGGCGTTGAGTCGGGGGCGGAATTGATCGGGAAATGTCATTGGAAGGAAAAGAAAAAGCGAAAAGGGGAGTAGGACCTTCGTTGAAGTGACAAGAAACTACACCCGAACGACGTCGGCACGGTGGCTGACGTTGCCGGTACGTACCCACGACCGGAACAGCGCCCGCACCAGCAACGTACCCACGAGCAGGGTATCGGCAAAGCCCGGCGCGTTGAGGAAAAAGAACGATAGCACCAGCAGTGCCGCCGTAATGCGGAAGTATGTACCCGTCTGAAACGGATGCCGTTTGGCCGAGGTTGCCCAGAAAATACCGGGCAGGTGCAGGGGCATGAGCCAGAGCAGGGTGGGGTTCCAGGTCGTTACACCGTGGTCGGTGGCAAACCAAAGCAGGAACAGAAACCAGCCCCAGCCACCAGCAATGCCAAACAGAAGCCGATCGAGCCAGAGGCCAGTCCGCTCGCCCGCCCGGACTCCGGTGTTCCAGTGCCGCCACGTAAACAGAGCCACCACGATCAAGACGATCAGGAAGACAAAATCGGGATAGAGTACAATGGGCAGGGTCGGCTTAAACAGCGGTTGGCCGGCAAACAACGTCTGCGTCTGGGTTACCAGCGGCACCAACTGCCCGTTGGGCATGCGTACCTGCGCTTTGGCTAGTTCGGCAAACACATTATTGGGCAGGTACATCGCTTCCCAACCCGTGGTCACCTTGTCGGAAGGCCGGCCGATGGCGAGGTTCATGCCCAGTCGCTCCCAGGGTTTGGGCGTGAGGTAATCGTTCATCCAGGCGCGGTACGATTTGGTCGGCTGTTTCACGGTAGGTGCCCAAACCAGACTATCACCCATCGCGTTGGCGATCATGTCGCGGGGCCGCGTGGCGCAGTTGTCGTAGTAAAACTTGTAGCGGTACTCGCGGTTCTGCGGCAACAGGTTGGTTTCCAATGCCGTAAATAGCCGTTGCCGCTGTGGTGCCGAGAGGTTTAGCTCCTGCTCGCGGATGCTGCGGTTGTTTTGCTGGTAATACCAAACCACCTGACTCAGCGTGTGCGATGAGAGGTGATAAGGCAACGTACCCCGCAGAAATTTGATGACGAAATTATCGGCGTTGTAATCAAAACCGCCGTAGCTGTAATCGCGGTCGATGCCCAGCATCGGGTCGTAAACCCGGATTTCGGTATGGCCAAATACCGACGAAATATCATCCTGCCCCGGCCCGTACGTGATCAGGCTGACGCGGGCCGATGGCGAGAGCGTTTGGGCCTGTGCCTTCGGCCGGATACCGACGGTTGCCAACACCAGACTCAAGGCAAAAAGAACGTACCTGACCCGGTTAGTCGTCCTGCTCCTCGTCGTCGTCATTATCGGTATGGCGTTGTTTGTAATAATCATCCCCTTTCTTGTTGCGCTTCTCCGACCGGCTGGCTTCGGGTTTGCCACCTACGCACACCACGATTTCGCCTTTAATCGGTTTTTCGGCAAAATAAGCCGCAATTTCCGACAAACTGCCCCGCACGGTCTCTTCAAACAGCTTTGTTAACTCACGCGACACACTGGCGGGCCGGTCGGGACCAAACACCTCGGCAAGTTGCTCAAGCAGTTTCAGCAGTCGGTGCGGCGATTCGTAGAAAATCATCGTCCGGCTTTCGTTAGCCAACGCCTCAAGGCGCGTCTGACGACCTTTTTTATGGGGCAAAAACCCCTCAAACGTGAAGCGGTCGTTGGGCAGGCCCGAGTTAACGAGCGCCGGTACGAACGCCGTGGGGCCAGGCAGGCACTCCACAGGTACGTCGAAATCGAGGCATTCGCGCACCAGCAGAAAACCGGGATCGGAGATGGCGGGCGTGCCGGCATCCGACACCAGCGCCAGGGTCTTGCCTTGCTTCAACTGCGCGATAATCTTCTGAATGCTACCGTGCTCGTTAAACATGTGGTAGCTGTGCAGCGGCTTGTTGATGCCCAGGTGCTTCAGCAGGAAGCCCGTCGTGCGGGTGTCCTCGGCCAGAATCCCATCCACGCTTTGCAGCACCTTAATGGCCCGCAACGTGATGTCGTCCAGATTGCCGATAGGCGTAGGAACGAGGTAAAGTTTCATGAACAAAGAATGTATAATGAATAATGCATGATGTACAATGGGGATGCATCAGCGGTACGCCATCTAACCCATTATACATCGTACATTATTCATTATACATTGAGTTTATCGCCTTCGCCAGCGCCCGGTCTTTGTCGGTGACGGTGTTACCGGCGTCGTGGGTCGTGAGTTCGATGGTGACTTGGTTGTAGACGTTAGTCCAGAAGGGGTGATGGTCCATCTTCTCGGCGATCAGCGCCACCCGCGTCATGAAGGCAAAGGCCTCCGTAAAATCGGCAAACGTAAACTGCCGAACGAGCTTATTATCGGTTTCCTGCCACATAAGTTGGGGTCATTTGCTGCGCGTCATTCATGGTCATTGACAGTCATTTATTGCTAATTGAGACAAACAATAAATGACTGTCAATGACCATGAATGACGCGCAGCAAATGACCAATTTACGCTTTATAAAAAATCCACTTCGAGAGTTCTTTGTAGGTCGGTTTCTTGCCGTACATCAGGATGCCGACGCGGTAGATGCGGGCGGCGAGCCAGGTAGTGGCCAGAAAACCTGCTACGAGCAGTGCCATCGATAGGACAAGCTGCCAGACCGGTACGCCAAACGGAATGCGCACCATCATGATGATGGGCGACGTAAACGGGATCATCGACATCCAGAACGCCAGCGGGCCGTCGGGATCGCGAACGATAAACTGCGCCAGCGCAATCGACGCGATAATCGGGATCGTGATCGGGAACATGAACTGCTGCGTCTCGGTCTCGCTGTCGACAGCCGCCCCAATCGCCCCGAACAGCGAACTGTAGAGCAGGTAGCCGCCCAGGAAGTAGAAGATAAAGCAGAACACAATCAGCGGCACGTTGAGTGTGTCGAGGGCGGCGGTCAGTTCGGCAACGGGGTTCTTGCTGTTTTCCATTTTGCGCTGCACGTCGGCCTGTCCCGGCCCCATCGCCATCGATGTGCGGGCTTTGGCGGCGTCGCGGGTGTATTTAGCCCCCAGAATGGCCGTGCCCGCCGAAATCACACCGATGGTGAGCAAAATCCAGAGCAGAAACTGCGTAAGACCGACCAATCCAACGCCCACAATCTTGCCCATCATAAGCTGAAACGGCTTCACCGATGAGATAATGACCTCGATGATGCGGTTGGTCTTTTCCTCCAGCACGCCCCGCATCACCTGGGCGCCGTAGATAAACACCGAGAGGTAAATCAGGAAGGCGCAGAAACCGCCAATGACCGTGGTGATGATCGAATTCGTGTTTTTTTCGCCCTGATCGCTCAGGTTGATCGTCGTGGCGTCGACATTCACCTTGGCGTCTTCGATGACCTGTTGCGTAATACCCGCCGCGCTGAGCTTGATCCGCTCGATCCGCTTCGAAATAGCCGATTCGATGTTCGATTGCATACTCAGGCTGACGCTCTTGTTCGAAAAGATCTGCACCGTCTTGGGCTGCTCGATCACGTCGGCGGGAATGACCACCAGGGCGTCGTACCCTTTGTTGGCCAGGCTGGCTTTGGCGCTGGCGAGCGATTCGGTGGGGTACACGTAGGCCGTTTCGTCGTTGTTCTTGAACTGCCCTTTAAACTGCCCGTTCTGGTCGACGATGGCCACTTTTTTCTGCGAAATCGAGCCGACCGCTGCCCAGCCAATCGCCCCGTAGAAGGCCGCCATCAGCAGCGGTGCCAGCAGGGTCATGACGATAAACGATTTCTTCCGGACGCGAACCAGATACTCGCGCTTGATGATCGTAAGGATAATGTTCATAGACGGTTAGTTTGGTCAGGTGGTTGGCACCTCGCCGACGGCTTTGATAAAGATGTCGTTCATGCTGGGAATATTTTCGCCGAAGCTACGTACCTGTACCCGGTCGAGTAGCAGGCGGATCAGGTCGTTGACCGATGCATCGGGCGGAATCTTGATGTCGACGCGGCTAAACCCATCGTCGGTCTGGCCAGCGGGCACTGCCGCGAAGGCAGGGGGTAGCTCGCCCAGATTGCCCTGGTATTCAAACCGGTACGTATGCGTTTTGAACTGATTCTTGATGGCCAGTTTGGGGCCGTCGAGCACTTTCTTCGAGCGGTGAATCAAAGCGATGTGGTCGCAGAGTTCTTCCACCGTATCCATGCGGTGCGTCGAGAAGATAATCGTGGTGCCCTGCTGCTTCAACTCCAGGATTTCGTCGCGGATCAGGTTGGCGTTGATGGGGTCGAAACCCGAAAAAGGTTCGTCCAGAATCAGCAGGTCGGGCTGATGCAGCACCGTCGCCACAAACTGCACTTTCTGCTGCATACCTTTCGAGAGATCTTCGACGCTCTTGCTCCACCAGGTCTTGATATCGAACTTCTCAAACCAGATTTTGAGCTTGTCCATCGCCTCCCGCTCGCTCAGCCCCTTCAGCTTGGCCAGGTAGAGCAACTGCTCGCCTACCTTCATCTTTTTGTACAGACCACGCTCTTCGGGCAGGTAGCCGATGCGCCGAATGTGCTCTGGGCCAAGGGCTTTGCCGTCGAATAGGACTTCGCCGCCATCGGGGCCGGTAATCTGGTTGATGATGCGGATGAGCGATGTTTTGCCCGCGCCGTTGGGGCCTAATAGCCCGAAAATCTGTCCTTTAGGGATACTAACGCTGACATCGTCAAGCGCCCGGTGTTCGGCGTACTGTTTAGTAATATGGCGGGTTTCCAGGATCGTCATACAGCCATGGTTCGGTTAATAACCAAAGATACACCGGCTGGGGCAGTCCCCGCTGTGGCAAAGGGGAGAATGGGCTTTTTCATCCACCATCGGCAAAAAGAAAGCACAACGCCCAACGGATAAAGTTGGCCGACGCAAACGAGGCTCGCATCGGTTACTTTGCCCGTTGGGCGTTGTGCTTTCTTTTTATAGAAACGGACCGGCTAGGCTTTCACGACAATCGTTTTGGCCCACTCGTCGCCAAACCGTTTCGAGTTGTCGCGGAAGATCACGAGCGCATCGACCAGGTTGAGTAGCGGAATGATTTGCGGGATGGCCCGGACCACGCCCGTGCCGTAGTCGCCCATGATGCTGGCACCGGTATCTTCCTTAATGACCTTAATGCCCATCAGTTTTTTGCCAACACTTTGCCCGTTCAGGAAAGGCAGGCTGTCGCGGGTCAGGAGGTAAGCGATGTAAACAAGATACCCCAGAGTTGCCAGCTTATACGATATGAACGAAAGCACGAGCAGCGGAACGTACCCAACGAGGCCATCGATAAAAATAGCAACGAAGCGAATAATGGGGCTGGCTTTTTCGCGGGAAAGGACAGATGGTGACGAATACGAAACAGGTTCCATGGAAGCGGAGAACGTTTAGGTTTATGAATAACTTGCGTGAACAAGTTATCAACCTTCCAGACCGTAGACAATAGCTATCCGAGTTTTTATTTTAAACGGCTAAATGTCTGTTTATAAATGGGTTTTCGGTAGACAAACTGCGCCCACATCAGCGGGTACATCAGGTAATCAAACAGGCGATTGGGCGTCTGGTAGGTGATTTCGTCGGCGATCACGGTGCCGCTGCCTTGCCGGATCAGGCGGTGCTTGTGGTGCCAGGCGCGCAGGAAGAAAGGGAGCTTCACCCCCTGATCGACGAAGTAGATTTCGTCGGGCGTGGTTTGCTGGTCGACGATGTCGCTGGTCCAGGTTTGTTTGAAGAGCAGAAAATTCAGTTCAAGCGATACCACGTCGCCGGTGAGGCAGCCGTCGAAGCGCAGTACCCTGACGGGCGGAAAGGGTGGGCTGAGCCGATCAAACAGGGCGCGGTTGAACCCGGCCCAAACTCGGTCGATGGGTTGATCGACGGCAGTACGAATGGTGATTGTCATCCTAATCTCGTTCTAATTAATCCTTGCGGTGTGAATCTTGTCTTAGTGCTGTATCTTTGCTTTCTTGTTAAAATCATATTTAAACCAACCATTACACAACGCATGAACGGCAAGCGCTTCATCTTACCCTTACTGCTGGTTACCTTCCTGACCACGGCTTTCAAATCGGCTGAGAATCCCGATGCCGTGCTGGGTACGTGGCTCAACGGCACTAAGAAAGGCCACATTCAGATTTACAAACAAGCCAACAAATATTACGGCAAGCTGATCTGGCTGTCGGAGCCCAACGACCCCGCCACCGGAAAGCCTAAAGTTGACTCGAAAAACCCCGATGGCAAACTAAAAAGCCGTCCCCTGCTTAATCTGAACATTATGCAGGACTTTGTGTTCGACGGCGACGACCAGTGGGAAGATGGGAAAATCTACAATCCCGAAGACGGCAAAACGTATAGCTGCTACATGAAACTCAATGACCCTAACTCGCTCTATGTGCGTGGGTACGTGGGGATTCGGGCCATCGGTAAAACGCAGACCTGGACACGAATCAAGTAGGCCCATTCAGCTCATAAAAACCAGAAAGGCCCACAACGAGAATAATGCTCCGTTGTGGGCCTTTCTGGTTTTAAGCGATAAGCAATCAGGACGCCGCGTACCCGTTCTGAACAACAAGCGCTGCCCGGTTGCGGTAGAAGTCAGGATCATTGACGGGCGCCAACGTACCCAGCCCGTCGACGTACCGATTATACATGCAGAAGGCCGCCGCAATCAGCACGGTATCATGGATATCGCGGTCGGTAGCCCCTTCGGAGCGGGCTGCCTCGATCTGTTCGGCGGTTACGGACCGGCCCCCCTGCTGTACACTGCCCGCTACCATAAGCAGCGCTTTGAGCTTTTCGGAAACGCAGGCGTTTGCGTAATCTCGTTTCACAGATTGCACCAAACTCCAGTCCTCATCGCCGAGGTGATGGCTGGCGACGGCGCCGTGGATGGTTTGGCAAAAGAAGCAGTCGTTTTGCGAGGACACGTAGGTCGCGATTAATTCGCGTTCGCCTTCGCTCAGCGTAGATGCCGGGTGGTAGGCATTGGTACGAAGCAGCCAGTTGGCGAGTTCGTTCAGCGGGCGAGCTGTTTCGGGGCTAAAGGCCATCGGCCCGCGAATGCCGGGTATTCCGGCTGGTAAGTCGATATGGGGCATTGTTTTGAGTTGGCGCGGTAGTCAAGATGCCCCCAGCCATAACCAGACTGGGGGATACAAACTACTAACCTATGGTAAGGAGTGAAGATCAGAGTTAGCTTACTGCAGTTTTACAGGGGTGGGTAACACGTACCCCAACGTACCCATCCGCTCACCCATCGCCGCATACGCCGCCGGGTCGGTGGGGGTTAAAGTTGCCAACCCGTCGACGTAGCGATTATACATGCAGAAAGAAGCGGCAATCAGCACCGTGTCGTGAATGTCGCCATCCGTCGCGCCCAGCGTTCGGGCTGCTTCGACCAGCTCGGTGCTAACCGTTCGGGCATCAGCCTGTACGTGATCAGCAACGGCCAGTAGGGCACGAAGCTTCGGCGAAATAGCCGCCGTGTCAGGCGAACGAAGCACCTGATCGACAATAGATGCCTGGTCGCCATACAGAAAACGAGCGGCTGCGGCGTGGCTGTTCATGCAGAAGTCGGTGCAGTTTCGGCTCGATACGAAAGCGGCAATCAGCTCGCGATCGGCGTCCATGAGTGTGCTGTCGGGTGAACCAGCGCGCAGCAGCGCCTGGGCCAGTTCGTAAAGCGGCTGACCGGTATCGGGCCGGTACATAGCCAGGCTCCGGATACCCGGCGCGTCATTACTGAGTTGAATGTGAGGCATTGTTTCGTAACGAGTTAGCTGTGAACAGATGTTGACTTGGCAATAGGCTGTTTGTCAAATGGTTTGTAACGTACCCAGACCGTAAGCAGGGCGATCAGAAAAGCCATCGAAAACACGAGCAGGGCATTTCCGAAACCACCCAGCCCAGCTACCATCGTCCCGACAAAAAACACGGCAGTAGCGGTGAAGAATCGTCCGATATTAAAGCTGATGCCCGCCGCTGTAGCGCGGATATGAACCGGAAAGAGCGCCGGAATAATGCTGGATAACGCTCCCTGACTAATGCCAAAAAACAAGGCGACGAAGGCCGTTTCGGCATAAATGAGTGGTGAGAATTGGCGGTTAGTCAGGAAGAGCAGACCACAGCCGCCCGCACAACCCACGAAGGTCATTAACAGGGTTCGGCGTGAACCGAACTGGTTGATCAACAGGCCCGAGAGCATCCCACCAACAATGCCGCCCATACCGAGCAGCATCATGGTCAGGCCCCGCTCTCGCGCCCCCGTTTGACCCGGTGGCAATAAGGTCTGCACCCAGGTGGGAATCCAGGAGAACGTACCCCAGAGCCCAATGAGCACAGCGCCAAAGACGAGTACACCCGTGATCAGGTTCGCCTGAGTGCCTGCTGTCCAGGCTTGGTGGGCCAACTGGTGCCGACCCTGCTGCTCACGCTGCCAACTCACCGATTCGGGTAAACGAAATAGCATCACGAAAGCAACCAGCACTGGAACATGGCCGAGTCCAAAGGCCTGCCGCCAGGTCACCTGCCCCACGTTCAGCCCACCCGTGGCCACGATGCCAACCGGAAACATGACCGCCAGTATACCCAGCACCACCGCCCGATTGCGGGCGGGCCAAATCTCAGAAATGTAGACCGTCGTGAGTAGCAACACGCCACCAACGCCCGCGCCCGTCAGGAAACGGCACAGCAAGAGGACCGGCCAGTTGGGTACCACGGTAGTAGCCAGCATAGCGATGCCATATAGGGCTGTCGCAAAAGCCACCGCTCGCGATCGGCCAATGCGGTCGCTAACGAAGCCGAAAACAAGCCCGCCCGTCATCCAGCCGTAGAGAAAAGCGGCGCTGATGTACGCCCCGATATCGCCCAGTTCGGCCGTACCGGCTTTAGTACCCAGCAGTTCGGGCACCACGACGGGTAAAAACGAGGCCATAAGCGTAGAGGCCGTCCCGCCAAGCAGATACGAGAGTGCACAGAGGCCAAAGGCGAGCCAATTGGCCGTCAGCCGATCGGCTTCGATGTTGGTTGATTCAATAGTCATAACCATGTTAGTAGAGGGATGCTACTGGTAATCAGTTGATTAGTGGTGGTTTTTTGTTCTATTTAACCCCTTGATCGAACGTGAGCGAGAGGTAATACAAACCACCAACGGCGGGTGATCCGTAGGCTTGCACAACGTATTGGTTGGTGAGGTTCGATGCGCCCAGCTTAAACACTGTTTTCAGCGATGGCACCCGGTAGTTGACCTGTGCATCGAGCAGGTGATAGGCCGGTACTCGACCCGGAATTAGGGCGTTAAATGAACCTACCCAGTCGAAGGCTTCCTGCCAGTGCCAGGCCACGTTGAAACCAAGCGCGGCGCCGGCCCGATTAGACGTTACATTCCGGTGGCCAAACGTTACGTTGGTTTTCAGGCGGGGCGTGTTGAACGCCGCTACGTTGTTCGGGTCGGCGTTACGGAGATTGAACGCCGACCAGCTGCCATTCCCGCTCAGCAGATAGCCGCCCGGCGTGCGGAAGTTCAGGCCCAGCGTTGCGCCCTGCGCCGAAACTTTGTCGGGTGCGTTGGTATACAGTTGAAACGCCTGTACCCGACCACTCAGAATATCCTGCGCGGCGGCGGGGTTGGGTTTGCCGTCGCTGCCCAACACGGGGCTGTCTGGGCGCAGCACAACGGTGTTCAGAATGAAGTTGTTATAGACACCATAATAGTAATTGGCGTCAACCGAAAGGTTGCTAGTGAGCACACCACGATACCCTACTTCAACACTGTTTACGCGCTCGGGCGCGATGTAGGGCACCGCCGATTTTTGCAGCTTGTCTTTGTTGTTGAGTACCGCCTGTTGCGGACCTACCTTACTGACATCGGCCCCGAAACCAGCTCCAAACAGGTTGGCACTGCTGGCAGTATATGAATTTTCATACACGTTCATGCCCGCACTGTTGCTCGGTGCCCCGCCCAGAATTGTGATCGGCCCGACGTTCAGTTTGATGAACTGGTCAGAAGGCGTTGGGTTGCGGAAGCCCGTCTGGTAGCTGGCCCGGAAATGGTGTCGATCTGTGGCGGAGAACACCGCCGCCGCCCGTGGCGTGAAATAGCCCGCGAAGTTCTGATTCTTGTCGTACCGTCCCGAAACGGTCAGTTTCAGTCGGTCGGCGAGCAGCGTTTTACTCACCTGCATGAATGCGCCGAACTCATTGTACAGAATGCGACCGCCTTTATCGTCGAATAAGGTTCCGTTGGTAAACAGGCTGTATTGCCGGTAATTACCACCAATCAGTACCTCCGCCACGTTCTTCAGTGCCGGTGTCAGGTTATACTGGCCATCCGCGTGCCACATGCTCGTCTGGCTCAAAATCCCGGCCCCTGCCAGCCCCTGAATGCCGATCAGCCTGCTTTTCTGCGCTTCGTATTCCGACGTACCTGGCAGCAGCCGACCCTGATCGGCAAAGGCACGGGCTGCTGTCTGGTTATTGGCACCCACTGACGGAATGCTGCCAGCGAAAGCGGCGGCGTACCGATCGAACCAGGTCTGATCAGCCTTGTCGGGCGAGACCACGTTGCCGTTCAGATCACGTACCCAGGCCCGGTTGATCTGCTGCCCCAGCGACCGCGTGTTGAAGGAGTCGTGCGAATCTTCGGCATTGCTATACCAGCGTACGAAGAAGTTGCTGCCCCGCAGTTCGATCCGGTGCTGAATGAGCGAAAAGCCGTTGACCGAGAACCGGTTAGAGCCCGTGTAATTGGCTGTTCCTTTGGCGAAATTGTACGCGTAGATGGCCTCGAGTTTGGGCGTAATCCGATAGTGAAGCGCCCCGTTCAGTTTCAGGCTATAGACGTTGTAGTCGGTCAGGTCTTTTTCTTCGTATCCCGTTCGCGATACCTGCCCAATGCCCGGCAGTGTCCGAACCACTTCATCGCCATAAATATTGAGCGCATTCCGGGCCGGATTGTTAGCGCCGCGTAGTTCGGGTGATGTCGTCTGATTTACGTCGGAATAATCGGTAGCAAACCAATCTAAACCAGCCATGTACGAGGCATTGAGCTTGAACGCAAACTTAGACCCGAAGGCTTTGGCGTAACGAATAGCATGGTCGGTATAGATTGCCGCGCCGGTATTCGCATCGCCCAGGTGATTAACCCCCACCTTCGATTGCACGCTGAGGCCCTGATTACGGAACGGGTCTTTGCTGGTCATCAGCAACACGCCGTTGAACGCCGCCGGGCCATAAAGGGCCGACGCCGCACCCGGTACCAATTCAACGCTTTCGGCGTCGAGGTCGCTCAGTCCGAACATGTTCCCCACCGAAAACCCAAACCCAGCGGGCTGGTTGTCGATGCCGTCGATAAGCTGTAGAAACCGGCTGTTGCCCGTGCTCGCAAAACCGCGTGTGTTAATCTGCCGGTAGGTCAGCCCGCTGGTGACCATATCGACCCCCTTGAGGTTATTGATGCCTTCGTAGAACGATGCTGATGGCGTTTCTCGAATGGCTCGGACATCCATTTTCTCCACCGTAACGGGCGCCCTGAGCAGGCGTTCTTCCACGCGCGAAGCGCCCACCACTACTTCGTCGAGTTGGCTCGTCATCGCTGCCAGACGTACCTCTACCAGCTGGCCATCTGTGCCAACGGTCAGATCCTGCCGCTCGTGTCCGATCATCGAGATGGCCAGTACCAGCGACCCTTTCTGATTGACATTAAGCGAAAAACGGCCGTCGCCGTCGGTCGTCACGCCAGCCAGTTGGCCTTTAATCGCAACCGATGCACCCGGTAACGGCTGTCCCTGGCTATCGCGGATTATGCCCGTTATGCGCCGCGATTGGGCTCGTGTAGGCAATGAAAGAGTAAGCATCATCGCCAGAGCGATGACTGTGTATATAAATTTCATGATTGTTAGCGTAAAAAGTGGTTTCCCTGTTTTCAGGGCGCATTTACTTCGCTGGTGTGGGATAACCACCCGGTGGTCGAACGTACCCACGCCCCGTGATGCGATCGCCCAGCGTCTGATAATACGCCGGGTCGGTTGGCGTTACGGTGGCCAGCCCATCCACGTACTTGTTGTACAGACAGAACAGGGCCGCAATCAGCACGGTATCGTGAATCTCGCGGTCGGTGGCCCCGGCGACACGCGCCCGCTCAACGGCTTCTGGCGACACCGCACGTCCCGACTGTTGGGTAAGGGCGGCAATCTGAAGCAGGGCTTTCAGCTTTTCGCTCACGGGTGCCGTTTCGATATCATCCTTTACCGCGCGAGCCGTTTCGGCCTCGCCCAGCAACAGATCGGCGGCTTTTGTGTGGGCGGCGTTGCAGAAATTAGTGCAGTTGCGCGACGATACCAGCGCGGCAATTAATTCGCGTTCGCCTTCGGTCAGCGTCGACTCGCCACGTAGGAGTAGTTGCGTCAGTGTACGAATCGGCGCGGCCGTATCCAGGCGATATTCAAGCAGGCCCGTAATACCCGGCAGGTGATCAGGAAGTGGAATGTGCGGCATAGCGTCAAAATGATTTAGTAACCAGGTTGTTATATACCGAAAAGAGACTTCTTGAGGGCTGCGATTCACCCCCGGGCAGGAGCGTATGGTACGCTGTATGGCAGCGTAAATTGGATAACAAGAAGGTGTTCATGGAAGGGAATAGTCCAAGCCCTGCCAGGTACGTTGGCTGCTGTTAGCGCAATAGCGATTTAAATCGGCCGGCAGTAAACGCATGCCTCATCAGCCTCCGAATGGTGTTATCGCACAAGCATAACACACACCGGAAGAAGGCGGGAACGTACCTGCATCGACCATCAACTAGCCGGAACAACGACGCCCGATTAGCTGGGCGCCCTGGAGCAGACCTGGACGAATTGAGTTGATTGACTGATTGATCAAGAATCCTGAGCAGCGCAGAACAGCATCAGGTACGTACCTGACTACGTGCTAGCGGCCCGAGAACAACAAAACAGTAAAACTCAATCAGCCACGCGGAGGTGGAGCGAGCACCGCCAGATAGCGGGCGAGAATTGGCAGAGAAGTGTCGGCAATGCGGACATCGACCAGCCAGGATAGGAGGGAAGGCGACAAAATCAGCCGGTCGGCCAACTGATATTCTTTGAGCAGCAATTTTAGCCAGTGCCCCGCCTTGCGATGCGTATCATCACCGCTGGCGGTACTGATTGTTTTTTTGACAAACGAGAGCAGGTCCTGCTGCCAGAAACCGGCGGTCTTATTTTCCATGCCGGCGATGCGTAGAGTGTCGCCGCTGAGGTCAACACTAATCACATCGTAGAACTTGCCGTGGTAGGCAAAGCCATCCTTTGTGGTCTGTTCAACTAGTTGCTGAGCTTGACCGGCACCCAAAACAACCTGAAACTCGACCATGCTATCCACCGAGGAATACACCGTCAGCTGTTTGGTCAGGTCGTGCTGATCCTGCCACCAGACGCCAACCGCCACCCATACCGTTGCCAGCGTATGGTAGAGCAGTAAGGCCAGTAAGCTAAGACTCAGCAGGCGTTTCATGGTTAAACAGATCGCTAAATGACGACTAAGTTGAAATTAATCGTGGAAAAATAGAACAACTAAAGCAAAATGTGGGTTAAAGCGGGCTCTTTTTGTTGAAAAAAGCAATTGTTACGCCAATTGCTCAGAAAGGCGGCGTTCGCAGCCAGGCCACTAGCTCGTCGAGGCTAAAGTTGATCGACCATTCGATCTGAAGTACATGCAGGTTGCGATGTTCCTTGGCCGGATTGCGAATCAGATCCTGTTACCGATAGCCTAACTCAATTCTTCCCCAGTTGCCTGTGTTGTAGCCAACCCCGGTGTAGCGCCAGTTTTCGCCCTAAAACGCATTTTTGAGCTGATCGGGCTGTTTATTCGCTCCTGAAAAACAAAAGAACGCTTCGTTTGATAGTGCACCCTACCAGCCTGTTATATGCTGATTGAGATCGAACAAAGGAATGGTCGCCGCGGCATGATAGCGGCCCAGTTGTGCCAGCGATCATTTATTGGTCGAGAGGCGTAAGGGGTACCGTTCTTCATAGCGCAACTGGTGACTCATCTTGATTCGGTGTAAAAGTTATGGTCATCACCAATGGCGCTACGGCCCCTGCTTTTTTCTATTTTTAGCCACTCAACCTGATTCTGTCACCTCACAAACCGTTACGCAATGCCATCGCGCCGTCGATTTCTCCGCTTAGGGGCCATGCTGCCCAGCCTTTCCTGGACTAACCTTTGGGCCGCCAACGCCCCGGCTCCGCAACGCCCCGTCGTGATCTCGACCTGGGATAGTGGCGTAACGGCCAACAAAGCGGCTTGGGCCACCCTGAAAGCCAACGGGCGGGCCATCGACGCGGTCGAACAGGCCGGAATCGCCATCGAAAATGAACCCAGTTGCTGCGTCGGCCTCGACGGCAATCCCGATCGCGATGGCTTTGTCACACTCGATGCCTGCATCATGGACGACCGGTTCAACTGCGGGTCGGTGGCGTTCCTGGAACGGATCAAACACCCAATTTCGGTGGCCCGTAAGGTGATGGAAACCACCCCGCACGTGATGCTGGTGGGGAGTGGCGCCCAGCAGTTTGCCGTCGCCAATGGCTTTGCCCTCGAACCCGCCAAACTCTCGGCCGATGCTGAGAAAGCCTACCGCGAGTGGCTGAAGAAATCGGAATACAAGCCGGTGATCAACATCGAGAACACGAAATCGACGCCGCAACGAGGCCGGGGTCCCTACGACCCAACGCAGTTCAGCCCCAACTATTTCGACGATGGGAGCTTCAACCACGACACGATGGGTACCGTAGCCCTCGACGCGGCGGGCAACCTGTCGGGCATGTGTACCACCAGCGGTATGGCGTTCAAGATGCGTGGCCGCATTGGCGATTCTCCGCTGATTGGGCCGGGTCTGTACGTCGACAATGAAGTAGGTGCTGTAACCGGATCGGGGCAGGGCGAGGAGGTGATCCGGATGTGCGGTGCTCACACCATCGTGGAGGCTATGCGCCACGGGCTATCGCCGAAAGAAGCCTGCCAGCGGGCGATCGAACGCATCGTGAAGCGCGACCCGGCGCGGGCCAAAGATTTTCAGGTGGGCTTCATCGCCGTGAACAAACAGGGCGAAATCGGGGCCTTCTCGGTGCAGAAAGGGTTTTCCTACACGCTGACCACAGCTACGATCGAGCACAAGGTCTATCAGGCCGAGAATTACATGTAGTCCATTTCGGGGACTAATCATACAAACGGGGCGATGCTGTCCTGACTAGCCATGACTTGGGTTGCTCAACCAACCTGACTCATGGCTAGTTGTTTTTGCACCAATCGATCCGCTGAGGCCAATAAACTTATTTACTTAAACCTATTCGGTAACTACTCAAAGTAGATGTAGGAGGTGCTGTTTGCCAGCTGAAAAGAAGGCTTTTCAGCTGCGCAGGGGGAGAATATTTTTAAAATTAATCGCCTGCATTGTTAATTTATTAAAAAATTTTAAAAACTCGAAATATATTTGCCAAAAGGGTTGGCTAACAAAAGGCCAGTTCATACTAAGTACATCTTACAGCTACTCTTCAAGCATAGCGTATGGAACAAAGATTACGAAAAGCCTTTCTGAAAGGTTTGCTCCTGGTGGGAGCGTGGTTAGTCGTAGGGCTAGTACCCCTTCTGGCAGCCGACCGGGAAATCACCGGCGTCGTGACAGACGAAAAAGGAAATGGCCTGGCAGGTGCTACGGTTAGCATCAAGGGAACCGTGCGGGGGACCAACACGGGCGCCGACGGTAGCTATCGGATCAACGTACCGCAGAATGACGCCGTGCTGGTGATTTCGTACATTGGCTACACTCGGCAGGAGATCACCGTGGGTACACAAACGGTAATTAACGTGCAACTGCTGCCCGGCGACGCCACCCTGAACGAAGTGGTCGTGACGGCACTGGGCGTATCGAAAGATGCCCGCAAGGTTGGTTACGCCGTGACAACCGTCGATGCCGCTCAGTTTACCAAAGCTCGTGAAACCAACATCGGTAACTCACTGGCGGGCCGCGTGGCAGGTCTGAATGTGAAAGGCACGAGCAGTGGCCCCGGCGGTACAGCTAAGATCCTGATGCGGGGTATGCCCAGCATGAACTCAGCCGGTTCGCCGCTGATTGTGATCAACGGCGTGCCGATGGACAACACGCAGCGCGGGAGCGCGGGTGAGTGGGGCGGTGCCGATGGTGGCGACGGCCTGGGTAACCTTAACCCGGACGACATCGAAACGATGACAGTGCTGAAAGGCCAGTCGGCATCGGCACTGTACGGTGCCCGTGCGTCAAACGGCGTTATTCTGGTAACGACCAAGCGGGGCCGTAAGGGTGATTTTGCGGTTGAATACAACATGAACCTGACGGCCGATAGCCCGGTTAACTTCACTGATTTTCAGTATGAATACGGGCAGGGGCTCCAGGGTGCCAAACCGACGACACAGGCACTGGCGCAGCAAACGGGCCGCATGAGCTGGGGTAGTAAACTGGACGGTAGCAGCACCATCCAGTTCGATGGCAAAATGTACCCATACACGGCACAGCGCGACAACATCAAGAACTTCTACAAAACGGGGTCAAACTTCACCAACACGGTGTCCGTGACCAAAGGGGGCGATAACGGGTCGTTCCGCCTGTCGCTGTCGAACCTCGACAACAAAGCCATTATCGAGAACAGCGGCCTGACCCGGAAGACGATCAACCTGACGGTGGATCAGAACATCACCTCGAAGCTGAGCTTCAGCGTGCTGGCCAACTACATCGACGAGCGCGTAAAGAACAAGCCTAACCTGAGTGATGCGCCCTTGAACGCCAACAACGGTTTGCTACTGGCGACTAACATCGATCAGCGGATTCTGGCGCCGGGTTATGATCCGGTAACGGGGCGGGAGATTATCTTCAGCGACGATGAATACGTGACGAACCCCTACTTCGTAACGAGCCAGTTCGTGAACAACGTTGATCGGAAGCGCCTGATCTCAATGGCTTCGACGAAATACCAGTTCGCCAACTGGATTTACGCGCAGGCTCGGATCGGCTACGACAACGCCAACGACCGGATCTTCAAAGTAACGCCCTGGGGAACGGCCTTCTCGAATGGTACCAAGGGGGGCCTCGACGAACTGTCGAACGCTCAACGGACGGAGTTGAACGTGGACGCCTTGGTTGGTATCAACAAAGCAATCACGCCTGACTTCACGATTGATGCCTTGCTTGGTGGCAACGTTCGGAAGAACCAATACGAAAAAGTCGGCGTAAGCGGTAGTCCTTTTGTACTGCCTTATCTGTACAGCTGGAACAACGTAGTGAACTTCGGCCGGAACTACGAAGTGGCTAACACCGAGGTGCAATCAGCTTACTACAACGTAGACCTGGGCTACAAAGGCTTCCTGAACCTGAGCACGACGGGCCGTTATGATACGTATTCAACGCTGCCCAGCGCCAACCGGAGCATCTTCACACCGTCGGTAACGGGTGCGTTCATCTTCCACGACTTCCTGCGCGTGCCGCAACTGAGCTTTGGTAAACTGCGGGCGGCCTACGCCGTAACCAGCGGTGAGCCCACCAGTGCCTACGGGACGAGTGTGTATTACGGCGTTGGTAATGCCATCAACGGTACCGCTACGGGTAACTTCAGCGAAGAACTGCCCAACCTGTTCCTGAAGCCCTTCACGAAGAGCGAGATCGAATTGGGTCTGGAACTGCGCTTCTTCGGTAGCCGTCTGGGCTTCGACATTGCGTATTATACTCAGAAGACGCAGAACGAGATCATGCCCGCCAACTATAGCTGGGCAACGGGCTATACGCGCGGCGTAGTAGGAACGGGCTCGACGCAGAACACAGGGGTAGAAATTCAGATCAACGGTACGCCCATCAAGAAGGCGGGCCTGACCTGGAACTCGTCGCTTAACCTGACATCGGTACGTAACAAAATTCTGCAAACTGACGCGGCCAATAACCCGATTAGTCTTGGTTCAAACCGGGCCACGCTGGGCAACGCCATTACGGCATTTGTGGTGGGCGAATCGGGACCGCAGATCCGGGCGTATGATTACAAGTACGGTACCAATGGCCAGATCGTCGTCGATGCATCGGGCCTGCCGGTACGGGGCGACCTCATCAACCTGGGTACGGTACTGCCCACGCTCTACGGTGGCTGGAACAACGACTTCCTGCTCGGCAACTTCAACCTGTCGTTCCTGGTGGATTACAACTACGGCAACAAAATTCTGTCGGCCACCGAGAACTACGCCTACCGTCGCGGTCTGCACAAGGAAACGCTGGTTGGCCGCGAAGGTGGTATCACAACCGGTGTAACGAGCGACGGCAACCCCAACACGGTGAAGGCATCGGCGCAGGATTACTACACGGCACTGGCCAACAACGTAACGAAAGTGAGCGTAGAAAATGGTGATTTCATCAAGATGCGCCAGATCACCTTCGGTTACAACCTGCCGCCTCGCCTGCTCGAAAAACTGCCGCTGATCCGGGGCATCAATGTCTCGCTGGTAGCGCGTAACCTCTTCTACTTCATGAAGAAGACCGACAACATCGATCCAGAGGCTTCGTTTGGCGCTAACCTCCGCTACTCAGGCATTGAAGGGGGGAACCTCCCGTCGGTGCGGAACTACGGCGTCAACGTAAACATCAAGTTTAAATAAGAGGCACCCTCGCATCATGACCAAGAAACTAATTGCTTTATCGTGCTTAATCGGGGCCATGCAGTTCTCCTGCACTAACGACCTCGATCAGCTGAATACCGACCCTACCAAAGCGTCGGCGGCCACTTTCGATCCCAACCTGTTGCTGGCGAGTGCTCAGTACGAGAACGTGAATGCTACGGCCGGGTACAACGGGCCCATTCTGTTCCAGAGCATGTGGGTGCAGATTATGGCCTCGACCTCGTCAGGGGCGGCCAACTACTACTCAAATGCCGATAAGTACGTGATCTCAGGTAACACCAACGACTACCTGCAACGTACCTGGAACATCAATTACAAAGCGGCTAGCTATGCCTACGAAATGGAGCAGTTGACCAAAGGCAAACCCGCCCTGGCCAACCTCAACAGTATCGCTGTCATTATGCAGGCTCAGGCCCTGTCGACGATTGCCGATACCTATGGCGACATTCCGTATACGCAGGCGTTGCAGGCGAAAGCCGGTAATACGCTGCCTGTGTACGACACGCAGGAGAGCGTCTATAAATCGCTGCTGACTCGCCTCGAAACGGCTACGGCAGCGCTGAACGCTTCGTCGCCCATTCCTACCAATGATGCTTATGCGTACAAAGGCAATGTGGCTCAGTGGAAAAAGTTTGGCTACTCGCTCATGCTGAAGCTGGCCATGCGGCTGACGAAAGCGGATGCCGCCACCGCCAAAACCTACGCGGAGAAAGCCGCCGCCGGTGGCGTGTTCACCAGTGTTGCCGACGACGCCTATGTGCTGACCGACGACTCGAAAGGGTTCACCAACAGCAACGGACAAGCCCTGACTACCCTGGCCGATATCTACCAGGTACGTTGGAGCAAGACGCTGATCGATTACCTCAAAGCGACCAACGATCCGCGCCTGAGCAAAGTAGCCGAGGTACCTGCTGCCGGTTTGGCGGCAAACCAGACGGCTGCCGGTACGTCAAACTCGGCGCCGGCCGCGCAGGTTGGGTTACCAAATGGCTATGACCTGAACGGTGGCGCTACTGATATCAGCAAGTCAGCGGGTTATCCTGGCGCTACGGGTACGGGGGCCGACGTGACGCCGATTGGCAAGTACTCACGCCCAACAAACATCTACCGCAACCGTAGCGCGCCGCTGTTCGTACTGACTTACGCTGAAGTTGAATTGTTGCTGGCTGAAGCTGCAACACGGGGCTACAACGTAGGCGGTACGGCGGCTCAGCACTATAAAAATGGGGTTGTGGCAGGTATCCAGTCGCTGGGTACGTATGGAACCGGTGGCGTGATCGAGGCAACCGTGGCTACGGCCTATGCCGACGCCAACCCACTGATAGCCGCTAACGCACTGAAGCAGATTAACGAGCAATACTGGGCAACCACTGGCCTGCTGATGAATTTCTCAGAGGCCTGGAACAACTGGAAACGGTCGGGCTTCCCCGTGCTGACGCCGGTAAACTACGTAGGTAACTTCTCGGGTGGCCAAATTCCGCGCCGTCAGCCCTATCCAACGGGCGAAGCTACGCTGAACACCGCCAACTACCAGTCGGCAACCGGGAAGCTTTCGGGTGGCGATACCTGGATAGCCCGCGTTTGGTGGGATAAATAAGCTAATACCTTGTAAACAAAAAGGGCAGCCCGCTAATCGGGCTGCCCTTTTTGTTTATGGCTACTCAGATACAGATAACAATTGACGTAAGACCAGGGCAACGTTTTGATTCAGGCTGGCCAACTTAATTCGGCATTGGCTAGAAAAAGGGACCATATACATTCTTTTTTAGGAGTACACTTGATTATTTTATCATACATTGCTATGGTAATTTTTCGCTTATTTTTTGCATTTATTCTCCATGAAATAACTTAACTTTTTTAGAATTATGAAAACTACAACGAAAGCTTTTTTTGGGAGAATTGCCTTTTTGGGTACATTATTTAGTCTTTCCTTTTGGGCCTGTAAGGTGGAAGATCCTGTTCCGTCAAGTGAAAAAAATGATGCTGGCGCGAGATCTGCTAAAAATGCTATTGGCTTAACCGCCAATGCTATTGGTGTTAACGGCCCCAAAGCAGTATGCTATGTTGAAGTGAACAACAATGACATTCGTAATGTAGGCAAGTACTATCTGGCCTCTGGTCAGCAATTATTTGACATTGGAATCATTTTCGCTGCCAACATTAATTACAATACCGCTACGCAGAAGGCCGAGTTGTATTTCAATAATCAGGTAGCAAACGTATTGACCAATAAGGCCACGTATATTCAGCCGCTCCAGGCTAAAGGAATAAAGGTATTGCTCTCGATTCTGGGCAATCATCAGGGGGCCGGTATCTGCAATTTTCCTACTCAGGCTGCAGCAAATGATTTTGCCCAGCAACTGGCCAATGCAGTGAATACGTATGGTCTCGATGGGATTGATTTTGACGATGAATATGCCGATTACGGCACCAATGGGACGGGACAGCCCAATAGTTACTCGTTTGTGTACCTGGTAACTGCCTTGCGTAATCTGCTGCCGAACAAACTTATTTCCTTCTACTATTACGGGCCCGCAGCTAGTCGTTTATCCTACAATAGCGTGACCGTAGGTTCGAAAGTAAATTACAGTTGGAATGCCATTTACGGTACCTATTCCGTACCCAATGTGCCGGGTTTGACTAGTGCTAATCTTGGGCCCGCTGCCATCGATATTCAATCGACCGCTTCGAGTACGGCTACATCACTTGCGCAGCGTACAAAAACGGATGGCTATGGAGTTTATCTGACGTATAATCTGCCAAATACGAATGTCAGCGGTTATTTATCTGGGGTGTCAAACGCCCTGTATGGCCAATCGACTGTGTATAATGACGGTACCGGCACTACCACTAGTGGCGTGAAATTCTTTACGGATATCAATTACGGCGGCGCTGCAACATCCACAATTCCTAAGGGCAATTACACGCTCTCACAATTGCAAAGTTACGGCTTCGTGAATGATTGGGCTTCTTCGGTAACCATACCGGCGGGCTGGACGGTGACGCTGTATGAACACGATAATTTTGCTGGTACGTCGTGGACCCTGACCGCTAATAAAGCTGATTTTACAACCATGTCTCCCAACGCAAATGATAAAGTATCGTCGGTGAAAATTCAATGAGCCGATTTATAGATTAGCGTTAAGCAAGTGCCAGTGCAATAGGCTTGCACTAGGCTACTAATGGGTAGTGCTCTAAAAAGTTGGTTAGAGGGCTACCCATTTGCATGTGAAAAAGGGCCAGCGAATGACGTTGCTGACTACGTATGACCTACTAACGCAACTAAGCTGGTTCACTGCCTTTGTTGCTCCCGGAAGCTGAAGTATTTTTACTACATGTTTCAGACTTACGCACGGACCAGCTATCGTGTGTACATCCTCTTAGCTTATTTTGAATAAAGGTGACTTGGTGCTGCGTTACAGTAAAGCCTGCGTCCGACTGACTGCGGTTGGGCTTTGGCTGCTGTTAGGCTCAGTGAACGCACAGACGCCGTTGTTCCGGCCTTTACCCGCCGCTCAAACGGGGATCAGCTTCCGGAATGATATCGACGAGACGGAGAGCCTCAACGTGCTGGCCTATGAATACTTCTTCAACGGCGCGGGCGTGGCCGTGGGCGACTTTAACAACGATGGGCTGCCCGACCTGTTTTTTACGGCCAACATGAAGCCATGTCGGCTGTATCTGAATCAAGGAAAACTCAGTTTCAAAGACATTACGCGTGAGGCCAGTCCGGCACTTGGCGGACGGGCAGGAGGCTGGAAAACGGGCGTTAGCCTGGTCGACATCAACAATGATGGCTGGCTGGATATTTACGTGTGTTACTCGGGTAAAGGCGACGCTACCAAACGCGGCAACCAACTCTTCATCAACCAGACGGGCCAGAAAGGTGCGCCGGTTCGGTTTGTCGAGAAAGCGAAGGAATACGGCCTGAACGATGCGGGCTACAACACACAGGCCACCTTTTTCGACTACGACCGCGACGGTGACCTCGACGTGTTTCTGCTGCACCACAACGTGAAGAAATACGACAACCTGGAACTGGCCCGGCTGCACCAGGAAACCGACGAACTGGCCGGTAACAAACTACTGGAAAACCAGCGCGGGCGATTTGTCGACGTGTCGAAAAAGGCGGGTATCCACCAGTATCCGCTGACGTTTGGCCTCGGCGTAGCTGTTTCCGACATCAACCTCGATGGCTGGCCCGATCTGTACGTGACCAACGATTACAACGAACCCGACTACCTCTACATTAACCAGAAAAACGGCACGTTTAGCGATCAGACGGCCCAAAGCTTCCGGCACTTGCCGCAGTTTTCGATGGGCGTCGATGTGGCCGATTACAACAACGACGGACTGCCCGACGTGATGTCGCTGGATATGCTGCCCGAAGACAACCGGCGGCAGAAACTGCTGCAATTGCAGGAAAATTACGAGTCGTTTGAACTGATGCAGCAGCAGGGCCTGCAACGGCAGTATATGCGCAACATGCTTCAGCTGAACAACGGCGACGGTACGTTCAGCGAAATCGCCCAACTGGCTGGCGTGTCCAACACCGACTGGAGTTGGTCGCCGTTGCTGGCCGATTTCGACAACGACGGCTACAAAGACCTGTTCATCACCAACGGCTACCTGCGCGATTACACCAACAAAGATTTTCTGCGCTATTGGGGCGACTACAAAATCAGGAAGGCCATCGACCGGGAACCCATTCAACTGATGGACCTGGTACGGGCTATGCCGTCGACCAAAGTGCCCAACTACATTTTTCGGAATAACCAGGATCTGACCTTCTCGAACCGGCAGCGCGAGTGGGGCTTGCAGGAGCCGACTATCTCGGCGGGTGCGGCCTGCGCCGACCTCGACCTCGACGGTGATCTCGACCTGATCATCAACAACACCAACGACGTTGCCTCGCTCTACGAGAATCTGGCCAGCAGTACATCGGGCAACACGTACCTGCAAATTCGCCTGGAGCCGATCACCGGAAATACGCAGGCTGTGGGGGCTAAAGTGTGGGTGTACACCGGCCCGCAGCAGCAGTTTCAGGAGCTAAATCCGGTGCGGGGCTACCTCTCGACCCAACCGACTACGCTGCATTTCGGGCTGGGTACGTCCACGCTGGCCGACTCGGTGCGGGTAGTCTGGCCCGACGGGTCGGTGCAGCGCATCAGTGAAGCAAAGGCGAATCAGCAGCTGACCATCAAGCAGCAGCCTTCGGGCAACGAAGCGGCCTTTGTCCGGAAAGCACCGGTGCCCTTGTTTCGGCGGCAGCCGTCGCTCATCGACCGGACGTTCGAGGGGTATCAGGAAAATGATTTCAAGCGGCAGCCGCTCATGCTCTGGATGTACTCGCACGTGGGGCCGGTGCTGGCCAAAAGCGACCTGAACAAAGACGGACGCGAAGACCTGTTTATCAGTGGCGACCAGAAACAGCCGGGGACCGTGTGGATGCAGCAGCCCAACGGCACGCTGTCACCGATGAGCAGCCTCAGCATCGGTGATGAAACCGTGTCGGCGGTATCGGCGGCGGCGTTTTTCGATGCCAACGGTGACGGCTACGACGACCTGTACGTGGCGAAAGGCGGGTACTCGCTGTTTGAGCCCGGCACCCCCTCGCTCCAGGATGATCTCTACCTGAACGACGGCAAAGGCGGGCTGGCACTCGTCCCCAATGCCCTGCCCAACCTGACGGGTAGCAGCAAAGCCTGCGTGCGTCCTTACGACTATGACGGCGACGGCGATATGGACCTGTTTGTGGGGGGGCGCGTCGTTCCCGGTCGTTATCCCGAGCCGCCACCGTCGTACCTGCTCGTGAACAAGGGCAAGGGGGCCGGTGGGCAGCCGCAGTTTCAACTGGCTGAGGTACCGTTTGCCAACGTGGGTATGGTCACCGACGCCCGTTGGATCGACCTGAACGCCGATGGTCGCGCCGATCTGGTGCTGTGTGGCGAGTTTATGCCGTTGAAAGCTTACCTGAACACACCCACTGGGTTTGTTGATCAAAGCAAGCAGTACTTCCCCGATCAGGCGCTCGGCTTCTGGCAAACGCTCACGTTCGCCGACCTGAACGCCGACGGCCGCCCCGATCTGGTGGCGGGGAATCTGGGCACCAATACGCAACTAAGCATCACGTCCGAGCAACCCGCCGAGCTGCTCTACGCTGATTTCGACAACAATGGCTCAATCGACCCTTTTTTCTGTTTCTACGTGCAGGGAACGATGTACCCCTTTGTGAGCCGCGACGAACTGAACGATCAGATCTACGGCATGCGGCGGCGGTTTGGCTATTACAAAGACTACGCCGATGCCTCGATCGAAAAAATTCTGACACCCGATGAGCTGGGCAAGGCGCAGAAACTGGCTGTTACCGATGTGCAGACAAGCTATTTTCTCAACACCGGTCGGGGGTTTGCCAAACAGTTTTTGCCGGTTCAGGCGCAGTTCTCGCCGGTGACCCAGATTGTGGTTAATGACGCAAACGCAGATGGCCGCGCCGATCTGCTGCTGCTGGGTAACAAGTCGGACAACCGGCTCAAACTGGGCAGTATGGACGCCAACTACGGTTGCCTGCTGCTGAACGACGGTCGGGGCGGCTTTACCTACGTATCCCAGACTGAATCGGGCCTGTCGGTACTTGGCGATGTCAAATCCGCTGTCGAATTGACCATCAGTGGAAAGCCAAACTGGGTCATTGGGGCGTATAATCAGCCTATTCAGGTGTACCAAACACAACGTCCATGAAAGCGCAGCGACATACAACCCGAACGTACCTGCTGCTTGCCTGTCTGTGGTTGATCAGCCATGTGGCGGGGGCAAAACCACGCCCGCAGGCCACCAAAGAACTGCAACCCACCGTGTTTGCGCTGACGATGGTGATGATGCATGACGTAGTGAATCCGCCCGCCGCGAGCCGCTTTTACAGTTATTGCCTGTTGGGAGCGCACGAACTGGTGGCCCGCCACAATCCGCAACTGGTGGCGCCCCGGCAGTTGTTGCAAACCAGCCCAACGTACCCGGCCGTCACCGACAACACCTACGATTACCAGATTGCGGCCCTGTATTGCATCCTCGAAACAGGGCGGCTCTTGCTGCCATCAGGTACGTTGCTGGAAAAAGACCAGCAGCAGTTGCTCGAACGGCTGCGGCGCGATGGCTACACCGATGCCGTGATCCAACGGTCGGTGCAGGAGGCGCAGCGCGTAGCCCAGGCGGTTGTGGCCTACGCCCGCAGCGACAATTACGGAAAGCTGAGCGCCCGTGGCCGTTACCGTCCGACCAAAAAAGACGGCTATTGGTACCCAACGCCGCCCGCATACATGGAAGCCATTGAGCCGCATTGGCGCACCATCCGGCCCATGCTGATCGACTCCTGCACGCAATTCATGCCCAAGCCGCCCGCCGCCTTCAGCACCGATACGAGCAGTACGTTTTATCGGCTGACGCGTGAAGTGCACCGCACGAGCCAGACCCTTACGCCGTCGCAACGCCTCATCGCCGCCTATTGGGACTGCAATCCGTTTGCCGTCAATACGGCGGGGCATATGGCTATCGGATTCAAAAAAATCAGCCCCGGCGGGCATTGGATTAACATCACCAGCCAAGTGACGCAGCAGGCCAAACTCCCCTTCGACGAGGCCGTGCAAGTGCATTCGCTGGCCGCCCTGACGCTGATGGACGCCTTTATCAGTTGCTGGGACGAGAAGTACCGCAGCAGCCGGGTACGTCCCGAAACCGTGATTAATCGCCACATCGACCCGCACTGGCAACCGATGCTGCAAACGCCACCCTTCCCCGAATACCCCAGCGGCCACAGCGTCATTTCGGGGGCTGTGTCGGAAGTGCTGACGTACCTGCTCGGTGATCAGTTTGCGTTTACTGACACCACCGAAGAACTCTTTGAGCTGCCGTCGCGCTCGTTTACGTCGTTCCGGCAGGCAGCGGCTGAGGCGGCGGTTTCCCGGCTGTACGGCGGCATTCATTACCGCGATGCCATCGACAACGGGCTGGCGCAGGGGCAGGCCCTGGGTACGTTTGTGGTCGATAAGCTGAAAAAAGCGGGGGTGAAAGGAGGCAAAAAAACGCTAAGCCGCCGCGAATAAATTCTCGATCAGGTGGGCGTGCGTGCCGAGCCATTTGGCATCGCCGTTCAGTTGGGTAATCTCTACCGTCAGGGTGTCGCGGAAACCGCTGAGGCAGTATCGGTTGATGGCCTGTTGCAGGGCGTTGGTCACGAACAGCGACGCTTCGGCCAGCACGCCATCCACGATGATGATTTCCGGGTTGAAGAGCGTGACGGCGATCGCCAGCGCTTTGCCCAGGTGCGAGCCGGTTTCGTAGAGTTGTTCGATCGCAAACGCGTCCCCCTGATACGCCGCCTGCACAATCTGGCTCACGGTGATCTGCTCAGGTACGTGCCGTAGGCTGGCTAAGTGGGTCGCCTGCCCCGACACGACCGCCTGCTGAACGCGCCGTACCAGCGCCGAGGCCGACGCCAGCGTATCGACACAGCCAATCTTGCCACAGTAACAAAGCGAGCCTTTGGGGTCGGCCTGAATGTGGCCCAGTTCGCCCGCGAAGCCGGAAGCGCCCTGAAACACGTCGCCGTTGATGATGATCCCCAGCCCGACGCCCCAGTCGATGTTGATAGCCAGGGCGTGTTGTTTGCCTTTGGCCCGGCCGAAGCGGTGTTCGCCCAACGCGGTGGCTTTGGTATCGTTCAGCAGAAAAACGGGTAGCTGCCATTGTAACTCTAGCCACGAGGTTAGCGATTGCCCCGGCATACCCAGTCCGGGATAGCTCAGATTGAGGCTTTGCCGGGAGTCGATCAGGCCGGGCAGCGACAGCCCAACCCCAAGCATATCCTGGCGGGCAAGCCCCGAATCCAGTAGGCAGTCGTTCACGAAGTCGACCAGAAACGCCGAGAATTCAGGCCGGTCTTCCAGCGGGTAATCGACACTTCGCTCAAAAAGAATCTGGCGTAACAGATTGACAATCAGCAAGCGGGTGCCGTGGGTGCCACTGTCGAGAATAATAGAATAGTGTCCCGTTGGATTAAACCTGAATACGGCGGGCCGACGCCCGTTGTTACCGGCTGCGGTACCAATGGCGATCACCCAGCCGTCGTCGATGAGCTGATCGACCAGGTTGGTGACCGACGGAATACTGGTGTGCAGTTCGCTGGCCAATTCGGCCAGTGTACACGAGCCTTCCTGGTAGAGATAAGCAAGGGCTTTTCTGAACTTCAGGTTCTTTTTGTAAGCAACAACAGACTGTTTGGTGAGGGAGTCTTCGGGCGTGGTTGAGGGTAACATAGGAGCGGCCGCGCTGAGGAAGTCGATTGGTAGTTGAGTAGGTGAAAGGGGGAAGTGGTTAGAAAATCACGATGAAATCTCGCTTTTACATAAAAAATGAGCGAAATCAGCTAATTTCTTTGAAAGATAGGAAAGGTCGAAGACAGTAAATTAAAAATTTGTCAAAAAGTAGATGAGTTTTTAAAAAAATTAAAAAACTATATTTTTGCCATACATAATTCTGACTACGTTCTATGCGACCCCTTTTCCTGGCGTTATTCACCTACCTGATTAGTTTGTCAGGTTTCGGCAATCCGGCAACAGCAGCGACACCACCGGCTAAAGGGCGCGTGCTGATTGGTTACGTCAGCGGCGGCGGCTGGACCAAAGCGCAGATTGACCCCAACAAAGTAACTCATATCAACTATGCGTTTGCGGTACCCGCCGAAACGGGTGAGCTGGCTCCGATCTCGGCTAAAGACGCGGCCAATCTGGCGGCGTTGACCTCCTTGCGAAGCCAGAACAAAGACCTGAAAATTCTGATCTCCATCGGGGGGTGGGGCGGCTGCAAGTACTTCTCGGATGCCGCCCTGACCGATGCCTCGCGGCGCCGGTTTGCCAACAGTGCTGTTGCGCTGCTGAAAAAACACCGGCTCGACGGCCTCGATATCGACTGGGAATACCCGGCGCAGATTGGGGCAGGTAACATCTACCGGCCCGAAGATAAACCGAACTTCACGTTGTTTCTGAAGGCCCTCCGCGACCGCCTCGACGAGCAGGGCAAACTGGATAAACGCACGGGTGCCAACCACTACCTGCTGACCGCCGCAACGGGTGGCGACACGGCCTTTGTGAACCACACCAACCTGGGCGAAGCGCAACGCTACCTCGACTACGTGAACATCATGACCTACGACCTCTACCACGGCAATGACAAGGTGACGGGGCATCATAGTCCGCTGGCGCAGTCGAAAAAGGGCGACCAGTCGCGCAACAGCTCGATGTCGGCGGTCGATGGGCACATTAGGGCGGGTGTTCCGGTCGAAAAAATTGTGCTTGGGCTTCCGTTCTACGGCCGGGGCTGGGCCGACTGCAAGCCTGTCGACAATGGCCTTTACCAACCCGCCGCCGGGAAGCATTCGTTTATCAGCTACGACGAACTGGTGGCGAAGTATATCAACAAAAATGGCTTCGTGCGCCATTGGGACGACGATGCCAAGGCGCCCTACCTCTGGAACCCCGATAGCCGCACGTTTATCTCTTACGCCGACACCGAATCGTTCGACCCCAAAATCGACTACGTGAAGCAGAAAGGCTTAGCCGGGGTCATGTTCTGGGAGTACATCTACGATCTACACGAAAACGTCCTGCTGAACCACCTGGTGAAAACCATGAAATAGGGACTATGAATGATGAACGATAAATTGGCTGACGCACGAATGCCTTAGGGCAATTCATCATTCCTGATCCCTCACCTCCCACTCCTTACTACCATGCACAACCTACGTTCACTCCCTTTTAGCTGGCTGCTGGCACTCTTGCTGGCACCGGGTACGTTGCTGGCGCAACAGCACTCCGAGCAGAATCACGCCCATTATGTCGTACCCAAAGACAGCCTCGTGCGGCAGAAACTGGCTCAGTGGCAGGACATCAAGTTTGGTCTGCTAATGCACTGGGGTACGTATAGCGAGTGGGGTATCGTGGAATCGTGGTCGCTGTGCCCGGAAGATGAAGGCTGGTGCGAACGGCGCGGTCCCTACGCCGCCAATTGGTATGACTACAAAAAGGCCTACGAAAACCTACAGACGACCTTCAACCCGGTAAAGTTCAACCCCGATCGCTGGGCAACGGCGGCTAAAAATGCCGGGATGAAGTACGTGGTCTTCACCACGAAGCACCACGACGGCTTCTGCATGTTCGACACCAAACAGACCGACTACAAGGTTACTGACGCGAAAACGCCGTTCTCGAAAAACCCGCGCAGCAACATTGCCAACGAGGTGTTCAAATCGTTCCGGGATCAGAACTTCATGGTCGGCGCCTACTTCTCGAAACCCGACTGGCACACCACGACCTATTGGGACCCGTACTTCCCGCCCAAAGACCGGAACGTGTCATATTCGCCCAAGAAGTACCCCGAGCGCTGGCAGAAATTCAAGGATTTCACGTACAACCAGATCGAGGAACTGATGACGAACTACGGCAAAGTCGATATTCTGTGGCTCGACGGCGGCTGGGTACGTCCGGCCAGCACCATCGACTCGACGATTAGCTGGCAGCGCACCATTCCCTACGATCAGGACATCGACATGGCCCGCATTGCGCAGATGGCGCGCCGCCATCAGCCCGGTTTGCTGGTGGTCGACCGGACTGTGACGGGTGAGTTCGAGAACTACGTAACCCCCGAGCAGTCGATTCCGGAAACGTACCTGCCCATCCCCTGGGAATCGTGCCTGACGATGGGCGATTCGTGGTCGTATATCCCGAAAGAGAACTTCAAACCGGCCCGCAAGCTGGTGCAGACGCTCGTGGATATCGTGGCCAAAAACGGCAACCTGCTGCTCAACATCGCGCCCGGTCCCGACGGCGAGTGGCACGAAGAAGCCTACCAGCGCCTTCAGGAAATCGGGGCGTGGTTACAGGTCAACGGCGAGTCGATCTACGGCACCAAACCCGTCGCGCCCTACCGGCAGGGGCAGTGGGCCTTTACGGGCAACGGCAAGGCGTTCTACCAAACGTACCTGCCCAAAGACGGCGAGCCTCTACCGGCTACGGTAACGCTTTCGGCGGGCACCATTCCGGCCAAAGCCGAGGTGCGGCTGTTGGGGTACGCCAAACCGCTGAAAGCCCAGAAAACGGCGGCTGGCCTGGTCGTTAACCTGCCTGAAGCTGCCCGGCAAACGGCCTCAAAACAAGCCGCCTGGGTGTTCAAGCTCACCAGCCGGTAAGCGTTTTGTCTTCTAATCATTATTAAACCTATAAGGTTTTAAATGGGGCCTCCCAGGCCTTATAGGTTTGACTCTCATGCCTAAATTACTATCCCTGCTAGGCGTTTGTCTGCTGCTGACCAGCGCGGTACACGCCCAAACGGAATCGGCGCGCTACCCGCTGATTCCGTATCCCACGTCGCTGACGCCCGCTGCGGGTCAGTTTACGGTTAATGCCCAAACGGTGCTGCGGTCACCGGATCGCCGTTTTGGGAACGAAGCCGAGCAGTTGCAACAATTAATGGTGCACGGGCTGGGGCGCCGCCTGCCCACAACAGGCAACGCGCCGACCATCCAATTGCAGTACGACGCGACCCTTACGGCTCCCGAAGCCTACGCGCTGACCATCACGCCGAAACAGGTGGTGTTGCGGGCTAAGACGGCGGCGGGGATGTTCCGGGCGGTACAGACAGTCCGGCAATTGCTGCCACCAACCAGCGAGCGGCGGACGAGTGCGTCGCTGACCCTGCCCGCCGTACAGATTCAGGATCAGCCCACGTATGCCTGGCGAGGGATGCACCTCGACGTATCGCGCCACTTTTTCTCGCTCGATTACCTGCGCACGTACATCGACCGGCTGGCGCTGTACAAATTCAACACCTTCCACCTCCACCTGACCGACGATCAGGGGTGGCGCATCGAGATCAAAAAGTACCCGAAACTGACGAGCGAGGGTGCCTGGCGCACCTTCAACAACCAGGATTCGGTGGTGATGAAACGGGCTAAATCGGAGCCTGATTTTGAGTTGCCCCGCCAGTTTATCCGGCAACGGGGCGGTAAAACCGAATACGGCGGCTACTACACGCAGGCGCAGTTGCGCGAGTTGATTGCCTACGCTGCCGCCCGCCACATCCAGATTGTGCCGGAGATCGATATGCCCGGCCACCTGAGCGCCGCCATTCAGGCCTATTCGTTTTTAAGCTGTACGGGTCAGCCGGGGATGGGCAAGACGTTTTCGGTGCCGGTTTGCCCTTGCAACGAACCGACCTACACGTTCATGCAGAACGTGCTCGATGAGGTGATCGCGCTCTTCCCCAGCCAATATGTGCACATTGGGGCCGACGAAGTGGAGAAAACGACCTGGGCGCAATCGGCGGCCTGCCAGGCGCTGATGAAAGAAAAAGGCATCAAAACGGTCGAGGAATTGCAGAGCTATTTCGTGCATCGGATGGGTGATTACATTCAGTCGAAAGGCAAAAAGCTGCTGGTGTGGGACGATGCGCTGGAGGGCGGCCTCAAGCCCTCGGCTACGGTCATGTACTGGCGGAGCTGGGTGAAAGATGCACCGCGCAAAGCCGCCGAAAACGGCAATTCTATTGTGATGACGCCCGTGAGTGCGCTCTATTTCGACAGCCCGCCGGGTAAGCAATCGGTGGAGCAGGTGTATCGGGTGCCAGTGGTACCTGCCGGGGTCAAGCCCGAACAGGCGCACTTGGTCAAAGGGGCGCAGGCCAACCTCTGGACGGAGTACATCGCCACCGAAAACCGCGCCGATTACATGGTGATGCCCCGCATGGTGGCCCTGTCGGAAGCCATCTGGACCGCCCGCGATCTGTACCCCTCGTTTCAGCAGCGGTTGCTGGCGCACTATGACCGGATGGAGCAGCTAAACATTCACTACCGCTTGCCTGACCTGACGGGCTTTGCCGAAGAAAACGTGTTTGTCGATCAGGCAACATTGTCCATCAAGGCCCCGATACCCAGCTACACGCTCCGCTACACCACCGATGGCTCGTTACCCCAGCCAACCGCGCCGGTTTTGCCCGATGGGTTTGTAGTCACGAAGCCGCAGACGATCAAGGTGGCGGCGTTTACGGCGAGTGGCCTGCGCGGCGACGTCTACACGTTACGATACCAGCAGCAATCCTACGCCCAGCCTGTTACCAATGCGGCCACGGGCCAGCCCGGCCTGACGGCGCGCTTTTTCAAAAAATACTTCCAGGAAACGAAACGGATGACTGGGCTTACACCCGACAGCACGTTTGTGACGCCCAATGTGGCGATACCTGCGGCGGTGGGTGCCCCGAGTTTTGGCGTGCAGTTTCGCGGCTATCTGAACGTACCTGAAACGGGCGTCTACATGTTCTTCTACACCTGCGACGATGGCGGCGTGTTACGCATTGCTAACCGGCTGGTTGTCGATAACGACGGCAACCACTTCCCCATTGAGAAAAGTGGGCAGGTGGCCCTCGCCGCCGGCCAACATCCCATCGAAGCCGATTTCATCGAAGGCGGTGGTGGCTTCACGCTTAAGCTGACCTACAGCGTCAATGGATCGGCCCCCGCTCCCGTCCCCGACCGTTGGTTTAGCCACTGACCTTGCTATGGTGGAGGTAACGGGTAGAAACAAAAATTTGAGGGCGTATCCGGTATGTAATCAATTGGCTATCAAGGTTTAGTGGCTAAGTGAGTCGCATAAATACTGTCGGGGCAGTATTTCCGATGGCTGGGGTGTAGTCGATTTTTGCTTGTGTAAAGCATCTATCAACTCCATTTGCCATGAAGAAATTAATCTATCTCTTGCCCTTACTCGCGCTGATAGCCTGTGAAACGGAAGAGCCCGACTGCGGGTCATCCATCACCTTCATTAACAAGACCCCTGAAGTGCTGCAAATCAGCGTCAACGGTTCTGTTCCGGGCGGATGTGGGTACGTTTCGCCCGATCAAAAATGCACCGCTACTGTATCGCCAAATGTTACGTTTACTTACGAAGCGAAGGGATCTAAAAACCGCTGGGAGGGGTCTGATGCCATTCCGAAGTGCACCAACACGAATCTCAGTCTAACCTATTAACGGAACGACTCTAATGCAGTGCCATTGGCGTAAATAATTAGATGACAGCTCGTTATCGCGCCACGACGAGCCGGGCTGAAAGGCGTTGGCCGTTGGTGTCGACCGTGACGACGTAAACTCCGGCGGGTAGTTGTTGCACGTTTAGACCGAGCAGGCGATCGGAGAGGCGGGTGCTGGGTACGTTGGTTGAGCGACCGGCGGCATCGTGGACCCGCACGGTTCCGGTGCTGCTGGCAAACGCATCGGCTTCGAGCGTGACGGCGGCGGTGGCAGGGTTTGGGTAAACGCGCAGGGTCGGGGCGAGCGGTTCGGTGGCTGTAATGACTTGCCTGAAGATGGGTACGTTGTCGAAACTGCGTTGGAGCACCGTGGTCATGTCGGCTTTGCTGGCTCCCAGCCAGTCGGTCAGCAGCGTGGCATAAACCTGCCGAAAATCGGTCTGCATTTTTATGTTGCTGTTATCGAGGTCGGTGAGGCTTGGGTTCTTGCCGATGACGGGCGTTTTCACCCCTTTGCCAAATACAAACAGCGGTGCCGCGAGGCCGTGGTCGGTGCCAAAACTACCGTTGGAAACCGCCCGCCTACCAAACTCCGAGAACGTCATGCCGGCCACGCGGTGGTCGACGCCCTGCAGCTTCAGATCGTCCTGAAACGCCTTGATAGCCTCTGACAGTTGCTTCATCAGGTTGGCGTGGGGCCCGGTCGTGGTGTCGGTGGCGACGACCTGCCCGGCATGCGTATCGAAGCCGCCGATGGTCACGTAATAAACGCGGGTTTGTAGCCCGCCGTGAATAAGGCGCGCCACAATTTTGAGCTGATCGGCCAGGCCATTGCTGGCTGGGTACGTGGTCAGATTCTTGCCTTTGCCCGCCGCCGTTTTGATCTGCGCCGCGTACTGCACCGACGAGACCTGCTGCTGCCGGATGAAGCTGATGTGGCGGCCCGCTACTGTGTTGGCAACGGGTTCGGTGTCGACCACCGGCTTATCGCCAACCAATTGGGCAAAGGTGTCGGGGTTAGGAATGGCGACGGCCAATGGGCCACCCGGTCCGGCAAAGGCCGTGCTGGTGATGTAGCCAATCTGGATAGCCAGCGGATCGGGCATATCGGCGGTGGGGTAACCCGTCGGGTAACCGGGCCATTCGCCTTCCAGATAACGCCCGGCCCAACCCGTAAGGAGGGTTTGGTTGGCGTCGGCCCCCGTAAACCAGATGTCGCTGGCCCGAAAGTGCGAAAAGCTGGGTGTCGGATACGCCACACTGTGCACAATCGAGAGCAGCCCGTCGTTGTAAAGCCGTTGCAAGCCCGTCATAGCCGGGTGGAGGCCCGTCGCGGTGTTGTTGGCGAGGCGGAGCACCTTGCTTTCGGGCAGGGCAATGTTGGCCCGCAGGCTATTGTATTGGCTCATCTGATCGAGCGGTACCACCATATTGAGGCCGTCATTGCCCCCCGCCAACTGAATCAGCACCAAAACCCGGTCGGTAGCCGTAGCCAGATTGGCCAGCGTCTGCATCAGGGCCGACGTGGGTTGCCCGAATGCGTTGGCCCCGAAACCGTCCAGAAAAACGGGCAATGCCAGGGCGGCAGTAGCATGCTGTAAAAAATGTCGGCGGTTCATACATCGAATGAGCGAAGGAGATAAAGAGTGGTTGTGTAGCGCTTAGTCACTCATTATCTCTTTCACTCTTTAGTTAAGTTGATACTCGGCCATGCTGAGCATGTAGGTGAGCAGGTTGGTAAGGCGCGTACGCACGGCGTTCAGGCGAGCCGGATTGGTAGGAGCGGCCATGTAATCGGTCCAGATCGTGGCCCATTCGTAGCGCGGTACGCCGACCATCAGGACACTATCGATCAGGAAATCGCGCTGGTTTTGCGTTAGCTGAGTGGCAAACAGGAGGGCAGTCCACTCGTCGATAAGCTTGACGGGGTCGGCGGGGTCGCTGGTAAGTTTGGCCTGCGCGATCAGATCGAAGGTGATCCGGTCGGTGCCGTACTTCACTGCGCCCGCGCTCACTTCATTGGCAAACCGGCTGCGCAGGGCCAGCGTGGTGCTGTTGATCCAGAGTTCGTAGAACCCAACGTCGTAATACGGTCGCCAGCCAAATACGCTGGGCTGGTCCATTACGTTTTGTTGCTGCTCATTAGTGCGGGCCTGTAGGTAGGCCATCAGCGCCGTAAAGCCCGTAGCGTTGGCGACGGGGTCGGGCGCGGCCAGCCCAAAGTAGCGCAACGTGCCGATCGTCAGCTCGACGGGGGCTTTGATCATAGCGCCCCGGAGGGCGTCGTCGAAAAAATGTTCGCTCGTCAGTAGGGCGGTTAGCACAGGTTTCAGCTCATAATCTTTCCGAAACAGCGCCGCCAGTGGTTCGATGAAGCCCTGCTCGATGGTGGCTGGAATATCGGCATTGATAAACCAGCGGTACAGTTTCCGAACGATAAAACGGGCCGTTTCGGGCTGTTTAAGGATCATGTCGACCAGGTCGCCCAGTTCGGCGTCGCCTGCGGTGGTGCCACTCCGGCCTTTAATGACGGTGTTGCCGTAAGCCGCCGAAAATGGCTTGTCAGTGGTGTCGTGCTGGGCGGCCCGGAAGGTAGCGGTCATATCGGCGGTGGTTTCGCTGCGGTAGCCGGTGTCGGTCCAGCCCGTGAGCACCCGCGCGGCCGCCTTGACGTCGTCTTCTGAGTAATTCCGGGTGCCCGTAATCGGGTTAGTGGCCCCGATGGTAAACAACTCCTGTAGCTCGCGGGCGTAGTTTTCGTTGGGCTTGCCGACGATGTTCTGGTTGCCATTGAGGTAGCGCAGCATAGCCGGGTCTTTGGTCACGTCGATCACGAACGACCGGAAATTACCCAGCGCGTGGCGGCGAAGCAGCGCGTTTTGCCGATACATATACCGGGCATCATTGACTACGGCAAAGGTGGAAACAAAGTGATTCTGCCAGAACAGCGTCATTTTTTCGCGTAGCGACGTCCCTTCGTTCAGCATGAGGCCCAGCCACCAGTATTTGGTTGCCGACTGCCACGTGCCCTGCAAGGGTTGACTGAAAGCCAGGGTGTTGAAAGGCTTGAGGGTGGTCGGGTCGATGGGCGGGGTTGGCGTTGGGGAAGTTGCCAGCAGCGTCTGTAGGGCGGTCTGCGGGGTTTGCCCCGTAAACTGCCTGATCTGCGCCGGGGTCGGGCCCAGGGTCGCTCGCCGGAGTAAGTGAGCCGCTTGCGCCTGCGTTAGTGGTTTCCGAAAAGGGTCAGTAAGGGCCATAGATCGGCAGAAAAAGGAGTCATGGGAGCACGCACTCGATGAGCGACTGTCGGGCGCGACTCCGCTCATTAAAGATCGAATCCGCTAGGCAGTTTTACTAATTAAACCCTTGTTAATGGCCCGCCGAACGTACCTGATGCCGTACTACTTACCATGGGAAAGGTAGATGGGCACACGAAATCGCGCGTCCACTAAACTTTTTCCTAAGTAGCGGCAACTGGTACAATACTTGCCACGGTTGGTATACGCCTGCATCAGTTGCCACCAACGGCTGCTCAGGAAGGCACCTAGAATGACCACCGCTTCCTACTCCCTGACGACCGAACACGCCCATTTACTCCGGGCCGCTCTTTGCCCGCCCGACGAAGCTCTGGCGCACTGGCAGGCGTGGCGAAAGATTCGCAACCTGCATGCTGCTTCGCCCGCGCCTGAGTCGGTGAAACGCGCTTTTACCCTGCTCGACGGCAGCGCGCAGCAATTGCTGCCGATGATCTGCCGCAAGCTGGAGCAGTCGGACGACGCGCTGATGGGCTACTTACAGCAAGCCTATGAGACAACGCTGCACGAGAACCAACGCCGACTACGGGTAATGAGTACAGCCCTCCAGGCGCTTCGGCAGGCCAATGTGGCGTCGTTGTTGCTGGGCAGCCTGCCACTGTCATTGACACATTACGGTGATATGGGCATGCGGGCCATGGATAAACTGTCGCTGCTGATCCCGACCGAAAAGACCGATGTCGCGTTGGCTGCCCTGCGTCAGCAGCAGTTGCTGCCGTCGACCGTTGGGTTGCGGCACCGGCGCCAACTAGCTTCACTACTTCTGACGGGACCGGACGGGGTCGGCATACGGCTGCATTGGCATACCTTGCCCCAGCACACGTATGCCGGTGCCGACGATCCCTTCTGGGCCGATGCGAGTCAACTCGAGTTGCCAACAGGATTACCCGCTCTAACCCTCTCGCCCACGCACCTGCTCTTTCAGACGCTGGTTGTTGGCTATCAGGGAGGCCGCCGGACGGCGTTACCTGCCATGCCCGACAGCATGCAACTCATCCGGACCGGGCAGATCGTGTGGGATGAATTGCTCGACCTGACCGAACGCTTTACGTTCCGTATCCCGGTGCGCCGGGGCTTGATGGCCCTGCAAACGCACGCCGATCTGGTTTTGCCACCTGCCGTGCAGCATCGGCTGCGTCAGATGGTGCCGACGGTGGCCGAGCAGCGCTATTTCGATTTACTCAGTTCCATTCCGAAAAACCCGCTGAGCCAGCGTTTTCAGCGCCTGCGCTGTAGCCGACTAGCATTGCGGCTTTTTCATCAGAACAGGTCGCGGGAGTCGTTGCGCACCGTGGTCTGGCACCACCTAAATCCCCGCCTGGCCTGGCCCGAGGGGGAGTGGTCGCGTTGAGCCGCAGGCGGCTATTGCCGTGACAAGCGGCTGAGCGTTTGGTCTATATAGGATTTGGGGAGCCAGTTGGTACCCATCATGACACCCTCGATCTGCCGGGTATTCCCGATGTTGATGAGTGGGTTAGCACGTAGCAAGACCAGATCCGATACATTACCGACTTTGATGGTGCCCCAATCCGGTTTGTTGAGGTAGTCGGCTACGTTGACCGTTCCGGCGCGCAGGGTTTGGTAGGGGGTAAGGCCCGCGTCGACCATGTATTGCATTTCGTGGTGAATGGAAAAGCCAGGCACGTTGAAGACCTGCGGCGCATCGGAGCCAAGCAACAGCGGAATGCCATTCTTCTGACATTCGTAAATCAGTTTCCGACGTACCTGAATCAGCCGGTCGGCCTTGGCTTTGGTGAAGTTAGGGCTGTTGAGGTAGTTGGTTTTGGCGTTGACCCAGTTCGTAATCTCCTGCGGCTTCATGTAACGCATTTCTGGCGCATTGGTGTATGCTTCAGCGGGTTGCGCCGACAGCCACCGTTCGGCCAGCGCCTGCGTCGGCACCACCCGAATGTTGGTCCCGCGCAGGGCGGCGATTAACTTCGGAATGCGGGCCTCGTCGGTGCGATCGGCGATCCAGGCGCCAAACAACCCCGTTTCGGGCTCCGCCAGGGTGTCGCTGCCTGGCGTAATGGCTTCGATAAACCCATCGAGGTGATCGATAGACGAATACCGGGCGTCGATAGCCCGCCACACGCCCACGTTGAACGACACATGCCCAACAAACGGAATACCAACCTCTTTTGCTGTGCGGGCAATGGCTGGGAAGGTCTGATTGGTAAGACCGGGATGGAGTTTAAGGAAATCGTAGCCCGCCGCTTTTTGCTCGCGCACCATCTCGGCGCCACGTTCCGGCGTTTTCACCGTCTGCCCGTTGAAGGAGGGGCCAGTGGTATACACATGCGGCCCCAGCACCGTACCGTCGTTGACCTGGCTGCGCAGTTCGAGGTGTCGCGGGTGGCCGAGCATGCCCCGGATCGTCGTGATCCCGTTGACCAGATACAGCATCAGCACGTCTTTCATCGGTTCCATATCATCGATGGGCGGGATATGGGCGTGCATTTCGGCCCAACCGGGTAC
Source organism: Fibrella aestuarina BUZ 2 (assembly GCF_000331105.1). NCBI lineage: Bacteria > Pseudomonadati > Bacteroidota > Cytophagia > Cytophagales > Spirosomataceae > Fibrella > Fibrella aestuarina. The sequence continues at coordinate 1,846,566 of NC_020054.1, forward strand.
CAGGTATTTACCCGTGCCGTCAATATAAAGCGACTCACTGCCGCGTTTGATGGACTGCTTACTAGGATAGATGCCCGTGATCCGACCATCACTGATCGTCACAGTCTGGTTGGTCAGCACCCGCTCCCGGTCCATTGGAATAACATTGACGCCCACAAAAACGATCTCCCGAGCCCGGTTGCTGACCAGTTCCTGCCCGACAACGGTATTGACGAGCGAGACAAAGAGAAAGAAAAAGAAGATGCGCATAGGCGTAGCTGGTTTCGACGCCAAGGTACGGCAAAGGAGCGTTTGACCACGACGCCGATCCATCAGGCGGTGGCTTCGCCGCCTGTTTTTTCGTTGGGCCACTGCGCGAAGCCAAAGGGCAACTGGGCGTCGGCGTCGGGTCCAAATGGGTCTGTCTTGGCAAGCTGCCCAGCCTGTTCGGTCCAGTTGGCGGCTTCATGAATGCGGAAATGTGTGCCGCCCGCTTCCAGAATGGCGCGGATGCGCTCGACAGGGGTGTTGGCCAACTGGTTGAATGTACGGATGCCGCCCGCGATGAGCAGTGAGGCTACTTCCGGCCCGATTCCCTCGACCGACACAAAATTGTCGACCACGTCCATGTTTGGGTCAGTGGGAGAGGGCTCTTCCAGCGAGATCAGTTCAACGTGGGTGCCGTCGCCTTCGTTGGTAATGTCGATTGTTTCGGCCCGCACGCCATCCATCGTATCGACGGTGTCGGCCAGTTCGGTGATAGAGTTATTAGGCCCAACATACACGTCGAGCGTGGTATTGGGGTCGAGGGGCGCTTGCTCGTCGTCGGTTGGTTCGGGAACAGGTGCTTGAGTTGCCATACAAGTGGTGTCAGGTTGCCTTGTCTAGACCTACTATCCTTGTATATCGTTTGAGGTACTTATTCAACGGCAGATCGGTCGGCTGGGTACAAGAGTAAGTTATGCGGTGAATAATACTTATATTCGCCGCATAGTATGCGGTGAATAGCATGTACATCTACCAAAGACACGATTGGCCCGCTTTTCACTGGGATCAGGAATACGTATCGAGGCCACTGGCTCAGGTGCGGTACAGGCAGGGAAGGCTTATTGGCCACATGACGGCATTAGGTTTTTCGCTTCAAAATGAGGCGATGCTGGATACTCTGACGCTCGATGTCCTGAAATCGAACGAAATCGAAGGGGAGCTCCTCAACGCCGAACAGGTACGTTCGTCGATTGCAAGACGGTTGGGGATCGAGACGTTTGGGCTGGTTGCTGTCGACCGTGACGTAGAAGGCATTGTCGATGTCCTTTTTGATGCGACGCAGCGGTTTACTGAGTTGTTGACCGGGGATCGCTTGTTCGACTGGCATGCCGCCCTATTTCCGACTGGGCGCAGTGGCATGCACCGCATTACAGTGGCGAACTGGCGCACCCAGGAAGCTGGCCCAATGCAGGTGGTATCGGGCGCGTCTGGCCGGGAAATTGTGCATTTTCAGGCACCTGATTCGGCTATAGTGGGTGCTGAAATGCAGCAGTTTATCGATTGGTTTAATGCCGATGTACCAATTGACCCCGTGTTGAAAGCCGCCGTTGCCCACCTGTGGTTTGTAACCGTGCACCCCTTTGATGACGGGAACGGTCGGCTAGCCCGCACTATCGCTGACATGCAGTTGGCGAGGGCTGATCGTAGTCATAGGCGTTTCTATAGCATGTCGGCGCAGATTCGTAAAGAGCGTAACGCCTATTATGCTGTACTCGAACGCACTCAACGCGGTGATTTGAACATTACCGATTGGTTAAGCTGGTTTCTAGGCTGTCTGGACAGAGCCCTATCGGCTGCCGAAGCGGGGCTGGCAGTAGTGCTACGGAAAGCACGCTACTGGGAATGGTTGCACACCAAATCGCTCAATGACCGTCAGCGACTGCTCATCAACAAATTGCTGGACGGTTTCGATGGAAAACTCACTTCCTCCAAGTGGGCGAAGATTGCCAAATGCTCGCAGGATACGGCACTGCGCGATATTCAGTCTTTGCTGGAACAAGGCGTTCTGGAAAAAGAAGCAGGGGGCGGGCGAAGTACAAGTTACTGCTTGATTGATTTGCCAGCCAATGGGTTGGATGGATACGGCCCTCAGCCATAAAAAAAGCGAGCGATGGGGTTAGCCATCGCTCGCTGGTTACGGTGGGACTCTTACTGATTGCCGCGTGAGCTACCACGGCCGCTGCGATACTCCCCGCCGGGTTGACCTTGTCCGCGCGGTTCGGTGCCGCCGCGGGGCAATTGTTGCTGCCGACCGGCATCAGCGGGGTTTACTTCCCGCTGTTGATAACTGCCCCCCTCAGCCCGGCGATTGCCCCACTCGCGCTGCGGCGCCGGCTGTTGGCTGGGCTGCGGGTACGTTTGCTGCGGTGAAGGCTGTGGCGACGGCTGCGGCGAAGGTTGACTCGGTTGCGACTGGGGTTGTCCTTCGTAGCCCGAGCGGCCCCGACTGCCCCGCGATGAGCCATAGCCACCCGAGGGATACGACGGCGACGGGTCGGTAGGGGTACTGCGAGGAGCTTCGTAGCCTCCGCCGGTTGGGTTGGGCGTCGGGCTGCCATACGTACCGGCATTGCCCCGGCCCCGGTTGTAGCCACCGTCGCGCGGCGTTGTGTTTCCGTTGTTGAAGGGCTCGTTGTAGGTGCGGCTGCTACCCCGACCACTGCGGTTGGCATCCGACGGTCCAGAGGTACGACCCCCATTGGGTCGGTAGATCCCCACGGCATCGCCCCGCACTTCATCGCGGCCCGGCCGACCCGTGTTTTCAACGCGGTATACGGGTACAGGGCGGCGCGTTACCCGCTCGATGTCTTCCCGCCGCGGGCCGTAGCCATACACCCGGTTGTCGACCCGGTACACGTTGTTGATAATGGTCGTATTGCGGTAGATGTTCACCACCTGCGGGCGTGGCACGCAGTAGCTGTAGAGACGCGGGCTGCCAATGTACACCTCCGGTACGAACACCCAGTAATTGGCCGGGATGTTGACGTTCACGTTGATATTGAGGCCAGGGCTCAGCGGTGCCCAGCCATAATAGCCAGCTCCTGACCGCCACGATACCCAGGCGGGGCCCCAATCGTAGCCCGGCACCCAGGCCCAGCCCATCCGGGGGTCCTGATACCAGCGTCCGTAATGGAAAGGTGCCCAACCCCAGGCGTAGTCAGACACCCAGGTGTTGCCGTATTCGGTCCAGACCCAGTGCCCGTTGGAGGCGTAGGGCTGGAAATTCCGATCGACGTTACCCGGAATCCAGACGCGGCCATATTCGGGTGTGTTGACCCACTGGCCGTAGGGGCTCAACTGACCGTAGAAATCGGGGTTGCCCTGCTGATTGTATTGCCCGTATTGATCATACCCCTGATCGTAGGGCTGCTGACCATAGCCAGGCTGTTGCCCATAGCCCGGTTGCTGACCATAACTACCCTGCGCACAGGAGGTAAGCCCACCGGCTACACTCAGTACCAGTCCGGCTACCGCTAGTTGAAAAATCGCTGCTCGTTTCATCGCCTTCTGTTTGGCTTATAGCCATTAGATGCAATTGATGAGCAAACGTTTAAGTGAGGCGCAGAATATTATAACGTACGCCATAAACGCCTTGCTGCCGCACAGGCTAAGGCGTGGCAGCAAGGCGTTTATGGGCTATACCGACTAACAACAGCGCGCTTAGGCCTTTTTCATGCCAACCGACTCGCGGAGTTTGCCCTGCAAAACGGGGCGTTTGTCTTTAGTCTTGGTGAGTTTGGCCAAGCTGCTCTCGAAAGCGACTGACAGGGTATTGTCAGCCCCAAACTGGCAAGTGACGGTTTCGTAGTGAGCCGTTTCGATGAAGCGCCACGTCATTACGAAGGTGTTGGCATCCTGCCAGCCGCCGGTGCCCGCCACGCGTGTTTTGGTTTCGCCGGGCACGGGCGTCTCGACCAGTTTCAGCGGCATGGCCGAAAAGGTGGAGTCGCTGGTGGCCCAGCGGTTGATACCGCACAGCACCTGATGATCGCCCCGGTCGTCGTGAAGTTTGAAAATGACGCCATCCTTGCCAAACGTCAGCGAGGCCGATTGGGCCTTCAGGCTATTGTCGGCGAAGGCGTAGGTTTGCCCGCTGATGGTCGATGCCAGCGACGAACGGCCTTCCTGCACGGGCAGGAGTACCGCGAGTTGGCTCAGCGTCTGGGTCAATGGTTTGGCATCGGCCGAACCGGCGCCGTCCATAGCGGGTAGAATGTGATCCCAAACGGCATCGAGCACCGCCTGCATATCGCCGGTTTCGGAGGTGATGGCAATGACGGCGTCCTGCTTGGGCATCACAATGCAATACTGGCCGTAGGCGCCGTCGCCCCGGTAGGCATCGTGGCGGCAGCGCCAGAATTGGTAGCCGTAGCCCTGTAGCCAGTCGTTTTCCTCGGCTTTGCGCTTGCCCCCGGCCGACATTACTTCGTAGCGGGTAGCGTCGTTGATCCAGGCTTCGGGCAGGAGGCGCTTGCCATTCCAGACGCCCTTTTGCAGGTACAACTGGCCAAACTTGGCAATGTCTTCCGTCTTCACCCGCAGGCCCCAGCCCCCCACGTTGACGCCCTTCGGATCGACTTCCCAGTCGGCACCTTCGATGCCCAACGGGGCAAACAGTCGTGGTTTCAGGTACGTGAGCACGGGTTGGCCAGTCAGCTTCTGCACAATGGCCGAGAGCATGTAGGTCGCCCCGCTATTATAGACGAAATGCGTGCCCGGCTTATGCTCGACGGGGTGCGCCAGAAAGGCTTTGGGCCAGTTGGTGTTGCCGTCGGTGCGCATCTTGCCCGTTGGTTCGGTATCGTGGCCCGTCGACATGGTGAGCAGGTCTTTGACGCGCATGGCGGCCAGGTTCTCGCTCACCGTTGCGGGCAGATCGTCTTTAAAAAACGAAATCACCTTGTCGTCGACCGTCAGTTTACCTTCGGCAACGGCCATCCCGACCGCCGTCGACGTGAAACTTTTGCTAAGCGAATAGAGCGTGTGCTTGAGTTCGGGCGCGTAGGGGGCCCACCAGCCTTCGGACACCACTTTTCCATGCCGCAGCACCATGACACTGTGCAGGTTCAGGTTGGCCGATTCGACCGCCTTCACGAAGTCGAGCAGTTTGGCCGCGTTGACGCCATTGGCGCCGGGCAGACCACGGGGGAGCTTAAGCGCGCGCGCTGGCGAGAACAGGCTGTACAGCCCAGAAGAGGCGTTGGCCAGTCCGGAGGTGGCTGCACCAAGCGTAAGGGCGCCAACGCCCAGTTGCTGTAGAAAATGTCGGCGGTTGAGGTGCATCGGATTGAGAACGATTAGGGTTTGCTGGTCAAAGGGGACGTTCCCTTGTTTTTTACTAGTCTGGGAGTGATTACAACTTGCCGGGTGGGGCCTGCATGGCTTTCTTGAAATAGCGTCCCTGCCGGGTTGGGGTGTAGTTCCAGTCGCTGAAGAGCATGGGAGCCCATTGCGGATCGAACACCCAGACCACATAGGAGATACCATTGGTGGCGCAATATTGCGTAATCGCGTCGCCGTATGACTCATCGCTGATCACGGGTACGTGTGCGCCCCGGTCGTCGGCACCGCAAAACCCAATTTCGGTCAGGATGAGCGGGTATTTTTCGGCCACGAAGCCCCAGTCGGCGGTCCATTGGGGCTCCCAGGGTTTCGGGCGCTTCATGGGGTAGGGGTGGCTAACGTACCCAATGCCCTCGGCGTTGATCGGGTTTTGGGCTACCTCTTTCAGGTCATACGCCCAGTTGAAACCCGCCACGAGCGGTATGGCGGTGCTGCCATTGGCCCGGATGATGGTGATGGTTTCTTCCATCAACGTTTTCCACTCCGTCCAGCTACAGGTGCCCAGCTTCCCGCCCATAACGGTCGGTTCGTTGAACAGTTCGAAGAAGGCAACCGTCGTGTTGCCTTTGTAGTGATCCGACAGGGTGCGCCAGAACTCAAACGACTCTTTGCGCGTGGTTTCGTAGTTCGGACTCTGGTACATCTCGTTCTTCAGGTTACCGATGCTGTGCCAGTCGATGATGACGTACATGCCCAAGTCGCCCGCCCAGGCCACGCCCTTGTCGAGCAGGTCGAGGTACTGCTTGGCCCCCCGACTTCGCCAGGCCGCCGGGTGTACCGGAAAGCGAACCAGCGTGGCGCCCCAGCGTTTCATTTCCTCGAAATACGACTTATCCCAATGACCACTCCGCTCCAGCTTATCGGGGTCGCTGGCGTTGAGGCCCCGGAACACCATCGACCGGCCCTCGGCCGTGACAAACTGATTGCCCTGAACCCGTAACTGGCTCATCGGCGTGGATTGGGCCAACAATTGACCGGCTTGCCACAAGAGCAAAACAATAACTTGACTGACGACTGCTTTCATTGACGGAGAACGACGTTTACGCAGCGAAATGCCCCAACACGGGCTTTCGCCTACATTGGGGCATTTCGGAAACTTACGCGGTTGGGGTGCGCTGCTGATTCATTAGACCGCGTTGCCGATTTTCATCTTGACGGGATCCCAGCTCACGACTTTCTTCTGGAAATAGCTCATGTTGCCACACTGAGTGGGGCCACAGGCGCGCAGGCCAAACGTGGCGTCTTCGATGTTGGGCTTCTTGTCGCGCACCGAACTGAAGAAATTGACGAAGTGCTCATAGCGGTCGCCCTTGTAATCTTTCGGCACCTGGTATTTAAACTCCTTCGGCCCTTCCATTTCGGGCTTGCTGGGGTACATCTTGTTATACTCGGCCACGAACAGTTCTTTCTGATCTTTCGGGAAATTGTCGATCGACATGCCCGGTGCTTTCGGGAATTTGTTGCGGTGTATCGTCAGGCTATCCCAGCCGATCGACAGGTCACCTTCGGTGCCCACGAGCCGCACAAGGTAGTTGCCGCCGCCGCCATCCACGAAGTTGGAGCGCGTGGTGAGGTTGAACTCGGGGTGCTGATCGGTTTTGGGGTAGTCGTAGATACTCAATTGAATATCAGGTACATCGCGGCCATCTTTCCAGTAACGCGTGCCGCCGCTCGAATACACCCGATTGGGGCCGAGCGAGCCGGTGATGGTGTGCAGCGTAGTGAGCAGGTGGACATACAGATCGCCGGCGATGCCCGTGCCGTAGTCCTGATAATTGCGCCAGCGGAAGAACCGCAGCGGGTCCCAGGGGCGTTTGGGGGCGCTGCCCAGGTACGTATCCCAGTCGACGGTTTGGGGCGAGGCATCGGGCGGAATCGAATATTGCCAGGCGCCCATGGCACTATGGCGGTCGTAGATGGCCTCCACGAAGACCAACTCGCCGATGTCGCCCGCCTTCAGCAGTTCTTTGGCTTTGCTGATGATGATCGACGACGCAAACTGGCTACCCACCTGAAACACCTTACCCGTTTCGTTCGAGACTTTAATCAGCGTGTGGCCGTCGTCGACTTTCTGGACCATTGGTTTCTCGCAGTAGACATGCTTGCCCTTGCGCATGGCGTCGCTTGAAATTTTCTCGTGCCAATGGTCGGTCGTGGCGTTGATGACGGCGTCGATATCCGGGCGGTCGAGCAGGGTGCGGTAATCTTTGGTGACGGTGAGGCCGTCGCCCCACAGTTCTTTGGCCCGGCGCAGGCGACCGTCGTACAGATCGCAGGCCGCGACCATCTCGACCCCGTCGACCATCAGGGCCGTTTGCATATCGCCGATGCCCATGCCACCGGTGCCGATCAGCGCCATCCGCACTTTGCTGTTGGCGGCCGTGCTCGCGTGGCTCTTTACCAGGTTGAGGTATTGGGTGGTGGGGGCGGCCGCGGCGGTGCCCGACAGGGCGGCGGGTGCGGTCGCTGCCGCCGCGCCGAGGGTTTTCAGAAACGTCCGGCGGGAGTTGGCTGATTGGGAGTTGTCTTCGTTTTTCATGAGGTTTTCGCTGGCTTGACCCCACCCCCCGGCCCCTCCCCTGATTTTCAGGGGAGGGGAGATGCGCTACCGTAGCTTCGCTGCTCAGTGTAGCGCCTCCCCTCTTTTTGTGTAAAAGGGATGCGCTGCAATGGCCTGCCGCTCGGCGGAGCAATACCCCCCTCCCCTTAAAAAAGGGGAGGGGCTGGGGGAGAGGTCTTACTATACTAAGGCTTGTTATGCCTCATTTCTAACCCTACACACGAGCGGGGTTTGAAACCTTTCCACGGTTTTTCATTGGCTTCCTGCGGAACGTCGAGAAAAGAGGCGTAATCGAGTTGTTTCAGGTGCATGCCCAGAAAGGCCGTGACGAAGTGTTGATTGATGTTGTTGATGCGCCGTTCGTTCCAGGCGGGTTCGGCGTAGCGGTAATACTCGTCGAAATGCAGGCCAGGTTTCAGCGAGGCGGCGGGCGGCGGGTTGGGGGCCACGTTGTGCCGGGCATTCAGGTACGTGAGCAGGTAGCGGTCGGCGTTGACGGCCCCGTCGTAAATGGCTTTGATGCCTTTTTCGTAGCCTGAGACGTCGTCTTTACTACCCGCGACAAAAAAAGTGGGGGTCCTGAGGCCCGCCAGTCCGTCGGCATCCCAGACGCCGCGCTCCATGCCCCAGGGGGCAAACGCCACGACGGCCCGGATGCGCGGATCGATGGTTGCTTTGTAGTCGGGGGAGGCCATGGTGCGGCTATCAAGGGCCGTGCTGCCGCCCGATAGCTGAGTAAACAGTTTGGCCGCCTGCGCGCTGTAGCCCGCCCCGGCTACGTTGAGAGCCCCGTAGCCGCCCATTGAGTATCCAATCAGGCCCGTATTATTGGCGTCGAGCAGGCCCGACAGGAAGGACTTACTGCCTTTGGCACTCAGGCGGGCCATTTCGTTCAGCACAAACAGGTCGTCGAGGGAGCGGTTGAGCAGCGTGCTCGGAAACCCGCCCGCATCCCGAAACGTCGATTCGGCATGGTCGATGGCGACCACCACGTAGCCTTTGGAAGCGAGGTTTTCGGTCAGGTACGTCAGCAACAGCCGCGACCCCAGGTAGCCGTGCGACACGATCACGAGCGGGTAGGCCTTATCCCCCCGATCAACCTCGGCGTCGCGCAGGGCCCGGCCGTCGAACGTAAAGGGAATGAGCGGACGTTTTGGATCGTTGGAACTGCCCATCACCTGGTCATAAACAACGCGCTCGGTTTTTCTCGCCGGAATCCGGGCCGGGTACCAGATTTCGACAGGTAGCACGCGGTTGTAGCGCGGCGTTTGGCCGTCTTTGGTGTGTAATACGTCGAGTTGATCGGCGTGGGTGAGCGTCAGGGAGCGAACGCCCACGCTATGCGGCCCCCGGGCGGCGAGTTCGGGCGCGTCGGGCAGGAGATCGCCGACGACAAATGAATCGGCGCCCGTCTGTGACCAGCCGACAGTGGGGGTAAGGCAAGCGAGAAGAAACAGGTAAACAAGGAAACGAGTGCAGTGCATGCAGGCGGTTGGTTTAGGCGGTTGTTGACCACCCGCAAAATAGTGTAAATTCCGCCCCGACCTTATGCTCGTTTATAGACGCTCTGCACAAAACCGTTTGGGTACGTTGTCGTCCGCAGGTGTTGGAGCGCAATATCGGGGCCGGTATTCCCGAATAACGGAATGCCTTCGCCCAGCAGAACGGGGACGCGCGTGAGGGTCAGTTCATCGACCAGCCCCTCGCGCAAAAACTGCTGGATGGTCTGCCCGCCGTCGAGGTAGATGTGCCGATAGCCGCGCCCGGCCAGGTACGTTACCAGCTCCCGCGGCGAGAGCGACAGCAGTTCGACTTTGTCGACTAGGGCGTCGGGTACGTTGGTGAGTGTGTGGCTCAGCACGAATACGCGCTTTGGGTACGGCCATTCGGGGAAGGTCGCCACTTTCTCGTAGGTGCCACGCCCCATCACCAGCGCGTCGATGCTGTCGATAAACGACTGATAGCCAAAATCTTCGTCCGGGATCGTAAACGCCGGATCGGTCAGCCAGTCGATGGCGCCGTTGGGCCGGGCAATGAACCCATCGAGGCTGGTAGCGATGTAAACGGATAGTGTAAGCGCGGGCATGTATATAGTGGATGCTGTCAGTTTTTCTGTGCAAACTTGCTGGCTCTTACACGAATTTACAACGTTCGTCGTCGGCGAATCACGCGTTATGGGCCACCCGCGCAACTCTTTTGCACGCAGCGGCCTTTATCTGGTTTAGCCGTCTCATTCCCAATTTACACACATGGCCGAAGAAGCACCGTTGGGCAATCCGCAGGTATTAGTCGATTTACTGACGTACCAGATGCCGTTTGGCAAATACAAAGGGCAGCGGCTGCGGGAGTTACCGATGGCGTATCTGGAATGGTTTGCCCAGAAAGGCTTTCCGCCGGGCAAGCTGGGTACGTTGCTACAAACGCTCTACGAAATCCGGCTGAACGGACTCGATTACCTGCTGACCGAACTGGAACGGATTCGGCGGTAAGTCCATCCGTCGGGCTGGTTAGCCCTGTAGGGCGCGCCGCACCTTTTCGTAGAAGACCGGCACTTTCTGGCGGGGATCGCCTTTGCCGAGCGTCTCGATGGGCAGATAGCCCCGATAGCCCGATTCGCGCACAATACGGACGATACGGGTCAGGTCGGTTTCGACTTCCCGGCCATCGACAAACAGGTTTTCTTTCAGCTGCCACGTCACGGCGAACGGGGCTACCTGCGCAATCTGCGCGTAAGGGTCGCCAATCTTGAAGCTGCCGATGTCGAGGTTGACGGCCAGCCAGTCAGATTGCACCTGCTTCAAAATGTCGAGCAGTTGATCGGCGGTTTCGATGAAGTCGGCGTGGTTTTGCAGCACGAGCATCACCCCCTCCTGCGCCGCATAGCGGCAGCATTCGCCAATGGCATCGACGACCCAGCGGGCCACCTCGGGGCGGCTGTGGCCTTCAGGTACGTTCTTCCCCGAAAAAATGCGGAGTACGGGCGCCCCCAGCTTCGCCGCGAAGCCAATCCAGCGCCTGACGAGGTCGATTTCAGCCTTGCGGCGGGTGGGGTCGGGTAGCGTGAAATCGTTTCGCACGCCCGTGCCGCTGATGTCGAGTCCCAGCCGGAATGCCTTTCGTTTGATCAGGTACGTATAGCTGTCGTCGGGCAGGGCCGGGTAGCCGGGAAAATAATAGCCTGTTGGGTCGACCGCCGCAAAGCCCGTCTCGGCACAGAACGTCAGCACCTGTTCGAGCGTCATGGTTTTGTTGACCAGCGGTTCGTTAAACGAATACAGGTTGCAACTGAGCCGAACCGGGTCGGGTTTGGGTGCCGCTACCGGATGGATGCCCGCCGTCGTGACCAACGGGATGCTGGCCGAAACCGTTTTGAGAAACGAACGCCGGGAAGCAGGAAGCTGGCTCATGAGGGGCTGGCAGACAACGGAGGAGAAATTGTGGTACTGTGTCTTGCTTTATTTGAAAATAAGAATAAGCTCTTTGAGCATTTCGTATTCAGGCTTATCTAAAATATCGAGTTCATTGTTAGTAACTAATTTTATTCCATCTCTGCATTTTTTGATGCGATTTAACATAGGTATTATCATGCTATTTCCATGATTAATAAAATTATACAAGTCTTCTGCACAACTTGGGAGCTTGTATCCTTTTCTTTGCCCTGAACTATTACTAGCTATAATAATACCACCATCACGAAGTTTCGCCACAACGCTTGTTCTAAAGTATTGATCTTGCATTGGCTCGTTACGAAAATTATTAAGATGGTTAATTATTTCTCTTGCAGAGATGTACTTGTTGTAGCCAAAGGCTCTGAAGTAAAGTAGTAATAATTTGACACAGTTTACTTGATCTATTTCTTGTGTACTCAATTTTCCATTCTTTTTGTCTATGAAGATGTTGGCCAAATTTATAGAATAGTTAGCTATGACTGGATCATACGACGTGTCACTTTGATCAGGTAAATAGGCTAAAGGATTCGCTTCGTCAGGAAATGACCTTATTGAAATGAGATTATGCTTAAGAATTTCTAAGAAGGTTTTAGAGTTATCTGATAGTTTGGTCTCGTCGAAACATCTACCTAAGGTCCCTGATACAAAATCAGCTAATTGTATTAAGACATTGTCTGGACTGCCCGAAAAAAAGAAGTCAGAGCCGGAGAACAGATCAGGCATATGATATTCTATGACATATTTTTTAAATCCTCTCATAAAATCATTACTGCCATGTTCATCGACTGTAATTTTTAAATCTGGAAAAGTTTTATATAATTCGTTGTAAATTAGCCCATTCAAAAATTTGTAAAAAGATTTTTTGTATCCAAACCCCTGTCCAGTTAATTTTCTTTTGTCTACTGATATTGCGTATACCTTAAAATTACTTTTAACCATATCCGACAAGATAGTAATGCGCCTTTTGTCATTGTTAGCAACTTTGCTTGATTTTATTTCTCCAGTTTGAAAATATTTTTTACGAATAATTTCTATTTCTTCTTCTATTTTGCTTTTATCGCTCTCTTCAACAAGTATCGCAGATATAATGAAGTGAGTGCCTTGTGTTGAGAAATCAAAAGAGTTATTACCATATTCATCGATAAAAGCAAAGAAATTTCTCATATATGAAGTTTGAGGATTTGTGATGTGTCAAAATTTAAATCTTTTGTTCGACACATAATCATGTATTTATTAAGGGGGTAGTAAGACGATACCTGTAAGCCGCAAACGACCGAACCTACTTACGGACGCCGAGGAGGAGCCGGGTGCGGCGGAGGTGACGGGCCGCTTTGCGCCGCAGGCGTTCGTTATACAGCATCCAGCCGCCAATACCCCCGATGAGGCTGCCCAGCACGATGTCGATGAAGCGGGCGGCGATGAGCGTGGTGGGGTCGACGGTGAGCGAGCTGCCCGACTCGGCCAGAAAAATGGTGAGCACGGTCACGAAAATGACCGCCAGGCCGTAGTTTCGAACGATCAGGAATTCGACGATCAGTTGCAGCCCGATGATGCTCAGGCAGAGGATCAGCGCCGGGGGATGCAACAGCAGGATGAGCCACGTCAGGCCCAAGCCGATAAACGTCCCGACGATGCGCTGTACGCTGCGTTGCCAGATGTGGCGGGTGCTGACGCCCTGCATCACGGCGGCGCACGACATGGGCACCCAGTAGGGGTTAGGCAGCTTCAGCAGGTTGGCCGCGAGCAGCGATAGCCCGACCATGCTCCCAAACGTGACCGACTCCACCAGGTTGACATACTTGCTTTTGGGCATGGTGAGGGTTTCGCTCAGGCGCGGCTGATTCTTGAGGACGAGCAGGCTGTAGAGCAGCGTCAGCCCGAACGAGATCATGGTGCCGATGCCGACGAAGCCGATGTTTGTGGGAATCGCCTCCAGCCTGAACGGCATGCAAATGGCGATCGAGGCAATCATGATGAAAAAGAAATTGCCGGGCGGGCGCGTCATTTTCAGGTAATACACCGCGATGTGCACGCAGAACGCCAGTAGTCCGAGCAGTAACGGCGCGATAAGCGGGTTGAAGCTGAAGAGGCTACCCAGCGAGAAACAGACCATCATCCCGAACGAGCAGGCCATCAGCGTGATGAGCCGCCTGACGGTGCCCGCCCCGACCGACGGAATGTACAGAATGACCAGCCCGGCCATTGAAGCGAGTTTGCCGCCCGGCAGTGCGTTGGTAAAATAGCCTACCAAAATGGGGATGCCGACGCTCAGCCCGGCCAACACCGGAATCGGCCAGGTTCGGTCGGACTGTTTAAATTCCAGAAGCTGCTTCAGCATGGTCGTGTGTGGTTCGTAGTCTAAAGACAAATCTGCCCACGAAGAGGTTTACCACAACCGACAAAGCAGTACGGCCCCACTAGAAGCGGAGCCGTACACAATAGACGAAATGAAGTTGAGGCGACGACTACAGCGCTTTCCGTTTTAGTTCGCTCACGGCGTGGTTGGCGGCGCGGGCCGTGAGGGCCATAAACGTGAGCGAGGGGTTTTGCGTGCTGGTCGAGGTCATGCAGGCGCCGTCGGTGACGAAGACGTTCTTACAGCTATGGAATTGATTCCACTTGTTGAGCAGTGACGTTTTGGGGTCTTTACCCATACGTACGCCGCCCATTTCGTGGATGTCGAGGCCCGGCGCTTTGTCGGGTTTGTCGTGCGTCTGAATGTTCTTGAAGCCTGATACGGTCAGCATTTCGGTCATCTGCTCGTGGAAATCCCGAATCATCTTCTCGTCGTTATCGTCGTAGGCCACCGAGACGCGCAGTTGGGGAATGCCCCAGGCGTCGGTGAGGGCCGAGTCGAGCGCCACGTAGTTGGTTTCTTTCGGGATAGTCTCGCCCATCATGTGCGAGCTGACCCGCCAGTTGCCGTATTTAGGCTGCATCAGGCTGTTTTTCAGGTCGTCGCCCAGACCCGAGGTGTCGATGTCCATGGCGCGCGACGAGCCGAAACCGGCGGCGTAACCGCGCAAAAAGTCGGTCTCCTGCTTCTGCACGTTGCGGAAGCGGGGAATGTAGCTGCCATTGGGCCGGATGCCGTCGGTGGTAGTGTCGCGGAAGCCTTCGTGCTCGGCCGAGATCGTCGTGCGGAAGTTGTGAAACGCCATGTACTTGCCCAGCAGGCCGTTGTCGTTGCCGAGGCCATTGGGGAACCGGCGCGACTTGGAGTTGAGCAGAATCAGGTTGCTGTTGAGGCAGGCGGCATTCACGAAGATGATTTTGGCGTAATACTCCGTCATCTGCTTCGTGGTGGCGTCGATCACGCGCACGCCCGTTGCCTTGTTTTTGGTGTCGTCGAAAATAATCGAGTGCACCACCGAATCGGGTTGAAGCGTGAGCCGACCGGTTTTGGCAGCCCAGGGCAGCGTCGACGAGTTACTGCTGAAATAACCGCCGTAGGGGCAACCCCGCTGGCAGAGCGATCGGTTCTGACATTGGCCCCGGCCCTGCGCCAGGTGAATCGCCTTGGGCTGGGTCAGGTGCGCGCAACGGCCGATGATGACCGGGCGCGTGCCGTTGTAGTGCTGCGCCATCTGATCGCTAAAGTGCTTCTCCACGCACGACTGCTCGTGGGGCGGCAGAAACTCACCATCGGGCAGTTGGGGCAGGCCGTCTTTGTTTCCCGAAATACCGGCAAACTTCTCGACGTGGCTGTACCAGGGAGCCAGGTCAGCGTAGCCAATGGGCCATTCGACGGCAAAACCATCGCGGGCAGGCCCTTCGAAATCGTACTGCGACCAGCGTTGCGTCCCCCGCGCCCACATCAGCGATTTACCACCGACCTGATAGCCGCGAATCCAGTCGAAGGGTTTCTCCTGAATGTAGGGGTGGTCGGCGTCTTTCACGAAGAAATGGCTGGCGTCTTCCCGGTTGGCGTAGCAGCGGCTGGCGACGGGGTTGGCGTCGCGATAGGCTTTGGAGAGTTGGCCCGCGTGCTGAAACTCCCACGGCTGCATCATCGTGGTGGGGTAGTCGGTGACGTGCTTCACGTCGCGGCCCCGTTCCAGCACGAGCGTGCGTAACCCTTTTTCGGTCAGTTCTTTAGCGGCCCAGCCACCGCTGATGCCGGAGCCGATCACGATGGCGTCGAAGGTGCGCGCCTTGATGGAGTCGATGGTTAAGAAAGACATAGTCGAGTTGAGTCAGGAGGAAGAAAAGCGTTAGCGACTACCGGCCGCGGCGAGGCTGGCCACGGGCACACAGCCGTGGTAATAGCCTGGTGCCATGTTGAAGTGCTGCACGTTGACCAGGTAAAACTCCGAATTGGTGTAGCCCTGAATGGTTAGTCGCTTGATGAGATCAACGAACGCTTTTCCAGCGGGGTCGGTTGCGGTGGTCAGGCTCATCAGCACGGCTTTGCGTTGTGTGGCGTCGAGCGCGGCAAAGGCTTTACCATGAGTTTGTTGCGCCGTGGTTTCGGTGAGGGCCAGCCCTTGAGTCAGGGTGGCCTGCGCCGTTTCGTCGTAACAATCACGAATCATCCGCATGGCAAACTGATGCACGTTCAGTGACTTGGCACCGGGCGTGGTAGTTTGGGGGATGATCGTATCGACGATATCACCCAGCAGCGTTTCGTCGTCGGCCGACCCAAAGGCAACCGGGCCGAGTGATTGAGTAGTCCAGCCCGTTGCCCAGGCAGGGAGGGCGACCAGGCCACCCACCGTAAGGGCCAGGCCTTTAAGAAGCGAACGTCGTTGCATAGGAAAAAAGAAAAGCGAAGACTAGTAAGCCGATTGACAGGCTAACCCACTCTTATAGAATCACTACAGCCTGCTGACTTACTCTATTCTTAACGAGAAATGCCTTACTGATCGCATCAGCGCCGATCAGTTGTTATGCATGAATCAGTGTCAGGCCAGCTACCCGATCAAAGTGTTTCACGTTTAGGGTTGCCATAGGTACGTTATATGCCTGAGCTGTAGCCGCAATTAACAGATCCGGAAAGGCAATTTGCCGATTTCCTCGTTTTAGCTGTTCGTTGATCCGTAAAGCCTCGTTGATAATTGACGAGTCCAACGGAACAATGGTGAACATAGCGAATAAGCTATCCCAAAAGGGATAATGCGCTGATTTGCTACCAACATAAACTTCAAATTGCGTAATCACTGAGACGGCAAACGTGTCGTATTGATCTGCCAGCGTCGCAAAGAAGCTTGTTTCTTTCCGGGTTTTACGGAAATAGTCGATGAGCACGGATGAATCAAGCAACGCTATTCGGTCCGCCATGTATTCATCCAGTTTCTATGTTGCTGGTAAGCGGCATATTCATCCTCTGACATAACAGGGCCAGTGGACAAAAGCGCCCGAAGCCGCTCGTTCTTCGTTGCGGTTGGCCCTGACGGTTCCTCCGAAGAGGCTGCTTCGTTGCCATGTAGCAGACGAATGAGTTGTAAGGCTTCGAGGTCGCGAAGGAGGTCCATCGCTTTCGGATTAGTCAGCTCGATCAATACAGTGCTCATATGGGCTTTTCTTACCAAGATACAACATCTTCAGGCCCGTTACAACCGAACGACTTCGCCCGTCTTGACCGACTCGTCGCAGGCGAACGCGATGCGCAGGCTGTTGACGGCATCGGCGAGGTGGTCGGTCAGGTCGAGGTTGTCGCGGACGGCACTCAGGAAATACCGTTGCTCGCGGTTGCAAAGCTCTTGATGGTCGGGCTCGTCGGTGAGGTCAATCCAGGTGTCGGGCTGGGCGAAGGCGTCGCCATCGGTGAGTTGGGCATGGTGCACCCGTAGTGATTCGGTCTTGGTGTGGGCATCCACGTTGTCGGATTGTCCAGTGGCACCGGCGTTTTTGGCCGTGATCGACACGCAGCCTTTGGGGCCAATCACGTCCTTCACGAAGAAAGCGGTTTCGCTCATCATCGGCCCCCAACCGGCTTCATACCAGCCCACCGATCCATCGTCGAAGCGGATCTGCAACTGGCCGTAATTGTAATTATCAGCCGGAATGTCGTCGGTCAGCCGGGCGCCGATGGCACTCACCCAAACGGGTTTCGAGCGGGTCATCTGGCACATCACGTCGATGTAATGCACGCCGCAGTCGACGATCGGGCTGAGCGATTTCATGAGGTTGCGGTGGACCGTCCACATGTAGCCGTGGCTTTGCTGGTTGAGGTTCATGCGCATCACCAGCGGTTTGCCCAGCTGCTGCGCTTCGTCGATAAACCGCATCCACGACGGGTGAACACGCAGAATATAGCCCACGACCACTTTTTTGCCCGCTTTTTGGGCCGCCGCTACCACGCGCTCAGCGCCTTCGATGGTGTCGGCCAGGGGTTTTTCGATGAAGACGTGGCAGCCCGCTTCCAGTGCCATGATGGCGTAAGCTTCGTGGGTGTCTGGGTACGTTGAGATGCAGACGGCGTCGGGCTGGGTACGTTGCAGTGCGGTAGCGTAGTCGTCGAAAAGGGGGTAGCTGCCGCCGAGTTTCTCGTTCAGTACGTGCTTGCTTTGGCCGGTCGAAACGAGGCCGACGATCTCGAAGCCGTCGAGGGTATGATAAGCGGTGGCGTGCGAAGCGCCCATGTTGCCGCAGCCGACAACCAGTACGCGAAGGGAAGAAGGAGTCATAATGACAAAAGTAACGGGATTTTCAATGGCGCGCGGCTGGGGGAAGGGACTCGTCGGATGGCACGCGGATGAAACGGATTGACTGGATGACCGCAGATCTCATGACGATAAACGTCTAGCTGAACGAATACAAGCTCAAATCCGCGACCATCCGCTAAATCCGTGTCACCCGCGTGCCATTGCAAGCCGCAGGCTTTCGACCACGTCGGCCACATGACGAATGGCCAGGTCGATGTCGTCTTCGGTGGTGAAACGGCCCAGGCTAAACCGAACGGACGCGTAAGCGAGGTCGTCGGGCAGGCCCATCGCTTTCAGGACGTGCGAGGGGTCAGTTGAGGCGGCATTGCAGGCCGAGCCATTGGATACGGCAATCTGGTTGAGACTCATCAGCAATAGCTCGCCGTCGGTGTCGGGAAAGGCCAGATTGAGTGTATTAGGCAATCGTTGCTGCGGGTGACCGTTGAGGCGCAAGTTGGTAGCGCCCGTGTGGGTACGTATACCCTCCTCAAGCCGGTCGCGCAGCAACGCCAGTCGTTGGGCTTCGGCATCCAGCATGGAACCGGCGAGTTCGGCGGCGGCTCCCAGTGCCACAATGCCAGGTACGTTCAGCGTGCCCGACCGCCGGCCCCGCTCGTGCCGGCCCCCATCCTGCTGGGCCGTTAGGGACGTTTTCCGGCGTACATACAGCGCGCCAATGCCTTTGGGTGCGTAGAGCTTATGGCCCGACAGGCTTAATAAATCAATGGGCAGCGTCGACAAATCGATGGGCAGTTTACCCACGGCCTGCGTGGCGTCGGTATGAAACAGCGCGCCGTGCTCGTGCGTCAGCTGGGCGAGTTCAGCGATAGGCTGGATAACGCCGGTTTCATTGTTAGCCCACATTACCGAGACCAGTACTGTTTGCGGCGTAAGTGCGGCGATGAGCTGTTGGGGTGAAATCAGGCCGGTTTCGTCGGGCTGCAGGTACGTTACCTCGGCCCCCAGTTGGGTCAGGTGTTCGCAGGTATCGAGAACGGCTTTGTGCTCGGTCTGTACCGTAATGATGTGGTTGCCCCGGTGCTGATTCGCCTCAAAAACCCCTTTCAGCGCCAGGTTGATCGACTCCGTAGCCCCGCTCGTAAACACGATTTCGACGGGATGCGCACCCAGCAAATCGGCCAGCTGTCGACGGGCCTGATCGACCGCTTCCTCGGCTTTCAGGCCGTAGACGTGTGTCCGCGAGGCCGCGTTGCCAAAGTGCGTGGTCAGGTAGGGCAGCATCGCGTCGAGCACCCGCTCATCGACGGGTGTCGTGGCGTTATAGTCGAGGTACGTTGGGTAATTCATAACTGTTTGGTTTCACCGGCTGGCATCCGGTGCAAGTGAGGGCTTCGCCTAACTAGCTGTTGACACCAAATTGGCTTTAGTCTGGTTGACGTGCGTTTGTCTTTGAGATGAGATTGCTTTTGGCAAGTTCCACCTTAGCAGAACCTTCACTTGCACCGGATACCATCCGCGATTTAGTCCCGTTCGTGAATGGGTGCCTGCCGCAGCCGCAGAAATGAGCCGTTGCGTCCCGATAGCGTAGCCCGGATTTCGGCCATGACCGAGAGCGCAATTTCTTCGGGCGAAACAGCCCCAATGTCGAGGCCGATGGGCGCATGTAGCCGGTCTGTTTCGGGAACGACGATGCCTTCATCGGCCAATTCGTCTATCATGCGTTCGGTGCGCACACGCGGACCCAGGACGCCGACAAACGGGGCGCCCGTAGCCAGTGCACGGGGCAGGTTGGCTTTGTCGGTGTTGAAGTCGTGGGCCATCAGCACAAAGGCCGTTTGGTCGTCGACCGTGATATTATCAAAGTCGGCAGGGGCAACGAGCGCATTGGCTGAGCCGAACAGTGCCCGCGTCACCTTCTGCGGGTTGGCGACGACGGTGGTTTGCCAGCCGAGTTCGTTCACCAGCCGCACCATCGGGTAGACATCGTATTGCTGACCCAGCAGTACCACATGCGGCACGGGCAACATCACCTCCACAAACACCTCAAGCACGCCACTGGGTACGTTCACCGAAACTGGGGCTGATTTTCCTTTTTTCACGAAGGCCCGAATGGTCTGCTCCAGTTCGTTGGCCGACTGGCCAAACAGGGTGAGACTATCGGCGCCGTCGTACCGCAGCATGGTGCCGATGGGCAGGTTGCTGTCGGCGGGCGCTTTCAGGATGGTGAGCAGTACGTTGGTCTGGCGGGGGCCATTGGCGCAGGCGCTCAGCAGGTCAATGGGTGTCGGGGCCTCGGGGTCAATGGGGGCGAGCAAGACGCTGATGACGCCGTTGCAACCCAGCCCTACGCCAATCTGGTAATCGTCTTCGTTGGTGGTATCGTAGGTGACCATGCCGGGTTTTCCCTGCGCAATAGCCAAGCGGGCGCGCTTCAGCGCATCGCCTTCCAGACAACCGCCGCTGATGCCACCCACCCAGGTACCGTTGTCGAGGATGAGCATCCGGGCGCCCGTCCGCCGGTACGACGACCCTTCGACGTGTACGACGGTGGCTAGAGCGGCACCCACACCGGGGGCTTTGTGCTGGTAGGTGTCAAGAATGGCTCTGATCTCTTTCATGTGCGTAAGCAGGCAGGTTACCCAGAAGAACAACGCGGTTGGGTAGCTGTTCGGTGCCTCACAAAAAAAGCAAAGTTTTCCGGGGAAACGTGCCAGACAAACGGCTGATTTTGCTCAGAAGGATGCCTGAAAAACGAATCACTTTTTAGGGCAGAAGCCGATGTAGCAAACGTCCGTGGTATTGTCGACTTGCCACTGTCAGGTTGGACCACAAATTGCTGTAGTCAAAAGCACTAATTATATACTTATCGGTAACCTCTCCTTAACCGTTTATGGCACGATTTACGGCGCTGCTCTGCCTTTTTCTTTTCTGTAGCTTTCACATACCAAGTTCGGCGCTGGCCAACCCAATACCGACCAGCGCTGACCAATACACCCTATCGACATCGAACATTGCGGCCAATTCGGTCATGCTCAACTGGTCGGGTTCGGGTGCCGTTTTATTTGATGTGCGCTGGCGCAAGCAGGGCGACAATCAGTGGATGACGACGTCGGCGATCAGAGCCAACAGCTTTCTGCTGACCGACCTGGAATCCGGGCAATTGTATGAGTGGCAACTGCTGCCAGCGGGGGCTACGGACTGGCTGGGGGCACCCACTCGGTTCACAACGATCTATTCGTGCTATGAACCCTATTTAAACAGCGTCTATTCACTATCGGCAACGGGGGCCATGCTAAGCTGGTCGCCGTCGAACAACGCAGCCAGCCGCGTGTTCGTCGAAATACGACTGAGCGGAACGTCCAGCTGGACAACCGTAGCGGCGTTGCCGGCCAGTGTGACGAACTATACGCTCACTGATCTTCTGCCGGCCACTACCTACGAGTGGCGGGCTCGGTACGACTGCTCGCCGTATTCCAGCCTGTCGACGTTTAAGACAGCGACGTGTGAACCTGCAAGCCTGTCCAGTTTCCCTACGTCTACCCAGACGCTGCTACGCTGGAATGCAGGTAGCAACGTGGTATACACCCTGCTCTGGCGACCCCAGGGAGGAAGCTGGACAACCGTCCCCAACTTAATGGGAAGCCCCACTATTGATCATTATCTAGCCAACCTAACGCCAAGTACGGGCTACGACTGGCAGGTACAGTGGACCTGCGGAACAACGTCGGCCAGTTCGCCCATACAAACGTTTAAGACCATCTGTAGCCCGCCCACATCGGTATCGGTCAAAGCCACGACGGCCAACCAGATTACGCTGGGCTGGAGCACCCCTTATCCATATGGTATCAATGGAACGGCTACGCAGGTACGCTACCGGTTGCAGTCGCCCGCCAACAGTCCCTGGAGTACCCCAACCGTTATCAGTCTATCGCAGCAATATCCGGGCACAGCCACGCAGGTGTATGGCACACTGTACGACATGCCAGCGGCTACGAGCTACGAGTTACAGTTGCGATCGGCTTGCTCTGATTATACCAGTTCATCCTTTACAGATCCGCCGGTGAGCGCCACAACCAGCCCGTGCGTCAACACGGCCCGTGCTTTGTACACAAGCTCGGTGAGTATGGCTACCGCCTCACTATCCTGGTACGGCGATTATGATGTTTATTACGCCACGCAATACCGGGTTACAGGTACGTCGTCGTGGAGCCAGGTTGGGCCAGGTACGTACAGGGGGAATACGTCGACGTACCTGACTGGTTTGCAGGCAGGTACAGCCTATGACTGGCGTGTGATTACGTACTGTACCACCTCGTTGAGCGCCACCACGCCCAGCGACATCCAGACGTTCACGACCGTCGCCTGCCAGACCGACCAGATCACCTACACGGCGACGTCCAGCGTCGACTATACATCGGCAGTGCTGAGCTGGTCCGAACCCTATCCGCGGCAGGTCGGGCGTTACAGCGTTCGCTACAGGCCCGCTGGCAGTAGCACCTACACCACGTTGCCTTTCACGACCGATACGAGAGCCAGCCTGACGGGACTAACCGGGAATACAGCCTACGAATGGCAGGTGGCTCCTGTCTGCGAGGTAGGGGCTACGTCGTTTTCCTATTCGACTCCTAGCACCTTCACGACCAATTGTCCACAGACGGCGCAGTCGTTGAACGTCACCAATCGGATCACGTCGGTCGATCTGTCATGGTATCAGTCTGACTACCAGTATGGTGTGTCGAAAACGTATCAGGTACGTTACCGGCAGGCGGGTGGCGACTGGGCAACGCAGACCATTACCAGCAGCGACTATTCGTTCGCGACGATCGTGACGGGATTAACCCCTGACAGAGCCTACGAGTGGGGGGTGGCCCGGGTTTGCGCAACGGGTATAACCAGCGCCTATACAGCTGGTGCGTCGTTCACAACCAGTTGCCAAAACCAGTTGTACTCGATCAGTACCAGCTACATAACTGCCACCAAAGCTACCCTGAACTTCAGCTATCAGACCTACACATCTGCCTTTCAGCTGCGATACCGGCCGGTGGGGGTAGCCAACTGGACTACACTGACCGTCAACGGCAGCAATTATACCCTGTCGAGTCTGTCGCCTTACACCGCCTACGAGTGGCAGGTGGCCGCCCAGTGCACGGGTACGTACCAGACCGACTTCTCGCCGGTTCAGACGTTTACCACCAACTGCTACATCCCGGCCGGTACGGGAGCCTATCCAACCGAAACATCAGCTCAACTGATATGGGATTCTAATCCGAACGTTGACGGGTATAACCTGCAATACAGACCACAGGGTAGCAATAGCTGGACGACAGTTCGGCTGGGCTATGCTCCCAGTAGCTACGAGTGGAAAGGTACCCCCGGTGTTTATGAATGGCGCATTCAGGCCGACTGCATCAATGGGCTTACCTCCGACTTTTCGCCGATTCAGTCCTTTTCTACCAGTTGCAATACCCCCACTAATCTGGCAATCGCCGATCTGAGTTCGTACGGGGCTAACGCTACGTGGACCAACGCCAACTGGTCATTCAGCCCGACGTATAACGTGCAATGGCGACCAGCCGGGAGTACGAGCTGGACCACCAAAACGGGCGGCACCCAGCCCGCCTATACCCTGACCGGACTGGCGAGCGGAACGGTCTACGAAACGCGGGTACAGGCACAGTGCGGCACGGCGCAGTCGGCATATAGTGCCTCTGTATCGTTCGGTGCGGTCTGTTCGGCACCGACGGCCCTGTCGTCGGCCAGCACTTACTATTTTGCCGAGCCGGGGCGTACGTTTTTCTGGAAGCAAACGCCGGGTATCAACTACACGGTTCGCTGGCGTCGATTGGCCGAAGCGGGGCAACTTGCGTCTGATTGGGCCGTTCGGGCGGGGGTAAATGGCCCACTAATTATTACGCAGTTTTTGCCGGGTGCGTATGAGTGGCAGGTGCAGGGCGTATGTGCCGATGGGGGCACATCGGCCTTTATCGGTGGCACCTCGTTTGTGATTCCCGCCTGCCCGGACTACCCGATTAGCCGGTATACAACCCAGATAGAGAATACGTCGGCTACTTTGTCGTTTACCAGCGGCGCCGTGACCGAACTGCGCTGGCGTCGCGCCGGTGCGGTGAGTTGGAACGTGGTATCTCAGCTAACAGCAGCCTATTACTCGCTGACGGGACTGGCCGAAAATACCAGCTATGACTGGCAGGTGCGGGTGCTTTGCCCAACTGGCCAATCAAACGACTTTGGGGTGTTGCAGCGGTTCACGACATCGTGTGGGCAACCGACCAACCTGGTTCTGCTTTGCAATATGGGCAGCCAAGCAACCGTCGGCTGGACAGGCTCCGCAAATAGCACCTATGAGGTACAGTGGCGCTTGGGAGGTACATCGACCTGGAGCACCAGCGTGGTCAGCGGCACAACGGCTACGCTGACGAACCTGATCAGTGCCGGTGGTATTTACGAGTGGCGCGTCCGGCCGGCCTGTTCGCCGCAGTCGAGCACGGTCTACAGCGGGATAAGTTCATTTTACTCGCAGTGTAGTGCCCCGGCCTCGCTGACGCTTATCCAGAACAATGACTGCACCTTTAACCTGAGCTGGCAACAGGGCTGTGCCGGTAGTGTCAACTACGCAGTGCGATGGCGCTTCAATTACGGCGCCTGGAGCGGGTATGTGTTCACTCGTTCGCCCACGTTTTATTTGGGTGCACTTACTAGTGGTACGTACGTAGAAGCCGAAGTTAGCACCGTTTGTCCAGGCAGTGATTCATACGCCGCCTACTATTCAACTACCGTACCCGCCTGCCCACTGCCTGTCATTAGCAACCTAGCTCAGTTCGTTGATGGAACCAGGGCATCACTTAGCTGGCAGACTACCTGTGGACCGTCTGAACTGCGCTGGCGCCCACAGGGTGGGAACTGGACAACCGTGTCTGTCGGAAATAATACGTACTATGACTTGACGGGTCTGGCCCTCGATGCCATTTATGAGTGGCAGGTACGTAGCACCTGTTCGACCTCCCCGACCGATTTTAGCACAACGTCTTTCTTACGTACGCGCTGTAGTCAGCCATCGGCGGAGATTTACGGGATAGCGGCGGGTGCTGATAACATTCGTTTTTATTACTACAATGGGCCAACGACGTATGAGCTACGCTACCGGCCCGTTGGTGGCGACTGGGTTACCATTCCGGCAACTGCATCGCCCATTCTGGTGTCGGGGTTAATGGCCAATACAAATTACGAGCTTCAGTTACGGCAAAAATGCACCCCGGAGGTCTGGTCCGACTGGTCGCCCTCCCGGTACGCAACGACGGCCTGCCCCCAGCCTGTGAATCTGTTTGCTGATCAGTTAACCGAAACGTCGGCGCGAGTCAACTGGGGGTATAGGTCGGCTGAGGTGGGGCAGAACTACGGCCGAACGCTTCGCTACCGGCCTCTTGGGGCCTCGGCGTGGTCAACGATAAATCTGGACGCTTTGCCCGTAACCCCGTCGCTGACGTACACGCTGACCGGCCTCAGCCAGCAGACAACCTATGAGTGGCAAATCATGTCTGACTGCGGTAGTGGTGGAATGTCGCGCCTGCCGAATCAGCCGATCACATTCCGCACCAGCGGGGTTGCCGGACCATGCTCGCAAATGGCGACTGTATTACCCGGCACTTGGGATGACCCGGCCACCTGGTCGTGTGGGCGCGTGCCGCTGGTGACCGACGCCGTGACGATTCGGCATGTGGTGCAGATGCCAGCAGGCACAACGGCGCCGGTGCTGCGAATTAGTTTTGAAGCGGGTGGGCAGCTTCGTTACGGCGTGGGAGCCAGGCTGTTGCCAAGAAAATGAAAAAGCGGAAGGGCTACTGAATCATCGTCAGTGGCCCTTCCGCTTCTGAAAGATTAGTTGCTTACTCCCGATCGACTTCGAAGTGGCTCATGCCGCCGTCGTAACGGATGCTGATTTTCTTAGTCGAGGCGTTGTAACCCGGGCTCAGGTACGTGTTGTTCCCCACGCGCTCAAAATCGTCGTCGATGTCGGTGGCGTTCAGCCCGCCATCGGTGGTGATTTTGACACCGACATTCTTCGGCACCCGAATCTTCACCGCCGCCATGCCCGACGAAATCGTGACGTCGCTCTGCGTTGCCTTGTCGCCGAGCCGGAGTTCAAGGCCTGCTGCACCGGCTTCGATTTTCAGTTTCCGCACGGCGTAGCGGCGTAGATCAAATTCGGCCGCACCGGCGCCAAAGTCCATCTCCATGTCCCAAACGGGGGCTTCGTTCAGTTTAACCGCCACTTCACCAAAATCAACGTCACGGTCGCCGGAGAGGTCAATGTTGACACCATCGCCCCGGCTATTCTTTACCGGCTGTAACCGGATGGTGGGGGCGCTGCCGTTGGCGTTGCGGTCAATGCTCATCGAATAGGGCGTGATGGCTTCGCTGCGGGCGTCGATGAGGCGCGAGGTGCCGTCGGTCATTTTGAAGGCGGCGGCTCCGCCTTCCAGCACAAACCGGGCTTCGGTGGGGGCGGGGGTTGGCATATCTTCCGCGAACGTACCCACGGTCTTGCGCCGATTGCTGCCCCGGTCGTTGTCATCATCATCGTCGTCGTCATCGAAATCGGGGGCATCAGGCGCATCCGGGGCGTCGGGCGCATCCGGTGGATCAGGCGGGTCGATACGGAACGAATAGTCGTCGCGGTCGCGCCATTGGCGATCCCGGGTAGAGAAGCTGAACAGCCAGAATGGAATGGCAACAGCCAGCGCGGTGGTCGCGACCATCGACGCCGCCGAGCTTCCCCGGCTTGCCCCGTAATGGTTCAGCATGAGGGCAATACCACCCAGGATGAGCAGCACTGGCCACAGCCCCCGCACGAAGTGCCAGTCGGGCATGGCGAAGAGCCCCCAGTTTCGGGCCAGAAACAACACGCCCAGCGTGATGAAAAAGAGGCCCCAGAAAAGTTTTCGTTGGGATGTCATAGGAAAAGGAGTTTCCAGTTTGGCGTTTGGCAGTTTGAGGTCTCGGTTTAGGGAAACGGCAAACTGCCAAATGCCAAACTGTTTAAACCTGGTTGATGGGCCGGTTAGGGTCGTAAGGGTCGTGGTTCGGAGGTGACGACGGCCGATCATCGTTGTCGAAGGGGTTGCCACCGCGGCGGTCGCGCAGGATGAGCCAGGCTCCGAATCCGATCAACAGCAACGGCCAGATGTCGCGGAAATTGATGTCGGTGTAGCGTTCGAGCAGGGCGATTACGCCAAGCACAATCAGAACGGCACCGCCAATAAGGCTGCCATTGCGGCGTTGGTCAGGAGAAGCCATAGAAAAAGCAGGATTAGAAAAGATGGTTGATTGCGATTCGGGCGAAAAGCTCGTGCGGTGTTCGGGCAGAACAATCCACAAGATAACGTATGGGATGATGGCCGGAAAGTGAGGAATAAACAATCCGGCTACGAACAACACCCGTACCAGCGTTCGGTCGATGTTAAAATAGTGGGCTAAGCCAGCCGCAACGCCCCCGATCTGTGCTTCGTCGAGGTAGCGTTCCAATCGTTTTTCCATGTCATAGCGGCCCTACAGGGGCGTTTGATTGGATCAAACCTACGGTAGCTATGATGAACGGCAAATGGAGTTGGTAAGAGCGGATAGGGATTCGGATAAAGGGGCTTTTTTATCGTTAGTTGGTAATACATAGTAGCGGGTAATGAGTAGTTAGCGCCCGCTAACTTCCCCGACCACTGCCCGAACTGCCCGTTCACTCGTGGCTACCCGCTCATATTCACCCAAAACGGCCGTTGCCATCGGCACACCGTCGCGCCGGAAATGCATGGGGCTATCCGTCGACACACTGCCGCTGAGGTGCAACGCGGCCACACCGGCTTCGGCCAGCTGCCGGGCATTGCCAGCATTGACGCCCGACCCCGCCATCAGCGCAATACGCCCCGTTGCCTGCCCGGCCAGCGCCCGCAATAGGTCGATGCCGTCGATAGCCCGGGCCTGCTGCCCGGACGTCAGGATGGTCTGTACGCCTAATCCGATCAGCGTATCGAGCGCTTCGTGCGGGTCGCGCGTCAGGTCGAAGGCACGGTGAAAGGTGATTGGTAGCCCCGCAGCCTGCCCAATCAGCTGCCGGGTACGTTCGGTATCGACTTGGCCATCGGGCAGCAACGTACCCAGCACAAGGCCATCGGCACCCGCCTCACGGGCCGCGTCGATGTCGGCGAGCATGACCGCCAGCTCATCGTCAGTATAGACAAAATCGCCACCCCGTGGCCGGATCATCACGTAGATGGGCAGCGTTACCGCCGCCCGGACTTGCCGAATTAGCCCGATGCTGGGCGTAATACCCCCTTCGGCGCGCCCGCCGCAGAGTTCAATCCGGCTGGCGCCGGCCTGTTGGGCAGCCAGGCAGTCAGCTACCGAATACGCACACACTTCAATAAGCATACTTATTTGAATCAGGAAACGACTTCACGAATGTTAATACCGTAGGCGCACCGGAAATGACCCAGTGGGCAGGCTTTGCGGCCGTGCAGGTTGCAGGGGCGGCAATCCAGGGGTTCGTGGGCTTCCACCACCCGCGCCTGATCGGCCAGCGGCCCAAACCCGAAGGCGGGCACCGTTGAGCAGAACACGGCGGTGGTGGGCGCATTGACCGCCGAACACAGATGTAGCGGAGCCGAGTCGTTGACGTAGTTCATGCGAGCCCCCTGCATAAGCGCCGCCGACTGAAGCAGCGACAACGTACCTGAGAGGTTGATGACCCGATCGTCGCCCACGGCGGTACGGATCGCTTCGCAGGCGGCGCCGTCTGATGGCGCGCCGAGCAGGTAAACGCGCCGGTCGGGAGGCATGAGCCGGATGGCCTCGATCCAGCCCTGCGCCGGAAATTGCTTGGTAAACCAGACCGACGTGGGCGCGATGCAAACGTAGGGCTGTGCCTGATACGTACGGATGGCGGCGTAGTCGGCGGGAGTAGGGTAGAGATTGGGGCGGGTGCGTTCCGTTCCGAAATGGCCCAGTGGCGTCAGCAACTGCGCATTGCGGTCAACCTCGTGTAGGCCGGACCCAAACTGATGGGGTATTCGATGGGTAAACCAGCGCGAGAAAGGATTTTTGTCGAAACCGATGGTTGTCTTTGCCCCCGACAGTGCCGTGAGCAGGCCCGTGGCTCCGAAGCGCTGCAGGTTGATGATGACATCGTACTGGGCCTCCCGGATTTGCTGACCCAACTGCCAAAGGCTACTGTATTTTCCGGTCTTCTTCTCCCAGATGAGCAACTTGTTCAGAAAAGGGTGATTGGCCAGCAACGACTCGTTGCCCCGCCGCACCAACATGTCGAGTTGGGCATCGGGGTAATGGTCGTGCAACCGCTCCAGCAACGCAGTCGCCAGAATGACGTCGCCAATAAACGCGGTTTGGATAAGTAGGAACCGACCCGGCATGGAAGGGGTTAACTTGATTAACGTTTTTAGTGTAGCGTTTTCAGCGTTCAGTTAGCCAATAATCGCCCACCAGTTGTACATACATAGTCAAAGGTTGGTGAACAAATTGAGAACTGAAAACTATAAACTGAAAACTGAAAACTTCATGTAGTTTGGAAGAATACCAGATGCACCGGCTGCCCAACGGCATCCGCATTGCCCATAAACAAGTTCCGTACACGCAGATTGCCCACGTGGGCCTTATGCTCGACATTGGAAGCCGCGACGAACAGCCTTTGCAACAGGGCCTTGCTCACTTTTGGGAGCACATGGCCTTCAAAGGAACCGCCCGTCGGCAGGCGCACCATATTATTAACCGGCTCGAAAATGTGGGTGGCGAACTCAACGCCTATACCACGAAAGAAAAGGTTTGCTTTCATGCGTCGGTCTTAGGAATCCACGCTGAAAAAGCCATCGAACTGCTGGCCGACATTGCTTTTTATTCCACCTTCCCGGAAAAGCAGATTGAACGCGAACGCGGGGTAATTCTGGAAGAGATGTCAATGTATTACGACTCGCCCGAAGATGCCATTCAAGATGATTTTGACGAGCTTGTCTTTCCGGGTCACTCATTAGGTAATAATATCCTGGGGACGGCCGAAACGGTGCGGTCGTTTACCAAAGAAGCGCTGCAAACCTTTATCGACGAAAACCTTGATACCGAACGGGTTGTGTTCGGATCGGTGAGCAATATGCCGTTTGCCAAGGTGATCAAGATGGTTAGTAAGTATTTGGCTCCGATTCCCGCCAAATCGTCGGCCCGGCAACGTATAGCCCCGGCCGTTTACGCGCCCCGGCACGATCGGGTCAAGCGGCCAATTACCCAGGCGCAGGTGGCTATTGGCCGGCCCGCCTACAGCCTCACTGATCCGGAGCGGCTGCCGTTTTTCATGCTGGTGAACCTGCTGGGTGGCCCCGGCATGAATTCGCGCCTCAACATGAACCTGCGCGAGCGGTATGGGCTTGTCTACTCCATCGATGCCAGCTACACGCCTTACCTCGACACGGGTTATCTGGGTATCTATTTTGGCACTGATCCGAAGCAGGTCGAGCGCAGCCTGGCGCTGATTCATCGCGAGTTTAAACTGGTACGCGAAAAGCCGTTGACCACCAGTCAGTTGCATAACACAAAGGAGCAGCTGATGGGGCAGCTGGCGATGGCTGAGGAAGGCAACAACAGCTTCATGTTGATGATGGCCAAAAGCCTGCTAGACATCGACCGGGTGGAGCCACTGACCGACATTTTTCGGGACATTCAGGCCATTACGGCCACTCAATTGCAGGATGTGGCCGTAGCTATGCTCGACGAGCATCAGTTCAGCTCGCTGGTGTTTGAGCCGGAAGCTGCCTAGTAAGTTGTGGGCCGGCTAACCGAAGCGTTTACTCCGCTGCCGTCATGCATATCACCCCGTATAGGGTTGATCAACGTATAGCCTTTGACCGTGCGATGTAGCCGCTGGTCGAAGCCCTTACGTATGATCAACCCTATATTGTTTAACCGGTAGGCCCTTTTCTACAAATAATCCAAACAGAACGACCGAAACGGCAGTTGTATACGCGTAGCGTTGCTTCAGAAACAACGACCTATGCACTTAACGTTAATTGAACTGCTGCCATGATGACTGACTCGACTACTCCTTCCCTTTGGAAAGCCAAACCCAAAAACGTAGCCTTCATTGGCGATTACCTGCCTCGTCAGTGCGGCATCGCTACCTTCACGGCTGATCTGTATCAATCCTACGCCCGGTTTGTGCCGGAAGCCAAACCCTGGGTGGTTTCGGTCAACGATACACCCGAAGGCTACCAATATCCCGACGAAGTGCGGTACGAATTTTACCAGCACGACTTGGAATCGTACAAAAAAGCCGCCGAATTCTTAAATTCTAAAAATGTCGATGTTGTTTGCCTGCAGCATGAGTACGGCATTTACGGCGGCCCGGCGGGCAACTACATCCTGACGCTGATGCGCGGGTTGTCGATGCCCATCGTGTCGACCTTCCATACCATTCTGAAAACCCCCGATCAGGATCAGCTGCTGACCCTGAAAGCGATCGCCGATCTGTCGGCCCGAGTGGTGTGTATGTCGGAAAAAGGGCGGCAGTTCCTGACCGATATCTACGAGATTCCCGACGAGAAAATTGACGTGATTGCGCACGGTATTCCGGATATGCCGTTTGTCGATCCGCATTTTTACAAAGATCGGTTTGGGCTGGAAGGCAAGCAGGTGTTGCTCACCTTCGGCCTGCTGTCGCCCAACAAAGGCATCGAGAACGTGATCAACGCGCTGCCGCGCATCGTGGAGAAATTCCCGAATGTGGTGTACATGGTGCTGGGGGCTACTCACCCGCATCTGGTACGGCACGAAGGCGAGACCTACCGCGACAGCCTGAAAAAACTGGCCGAAGACAACGGCGTGCGCGAGCATGTGCAATTCTACAATCAATTTGTCGAGCTCGACGATCTGCTCGAATTCCTGGGTGCAGCCGACATCTACATCACGCCCTACCTGAACCCCGCCCAAATTACCTCAGGTACGTTGGCGTATTCATTTGGCGTGGGCAAAGCGGTGGTTTCGACGCCGTATTGGCATGCCGAAGAACTGCTGGCCGAGAACCGGGGCCGACTGGTGCCGTTTGGTGATGCCGATGCCATTGCCGATCAGATCATCGATTTGCTGACCGACGAGCCAACCCGCCACGCCATGCGGAAGCGGGGGTACCTGATGGGGCGCGAGATGATCTGGGAAAACGTAATCAATCAATACGCCGATTCGTTTGGGCAGGCTCGTCAGGAGCGCATGGTGGGCATTGCTCCGGGTAGCCTCTACGCGGGGGGCAATGGCCTGCAACTGCCGACGATCAAGCTCGACCATCTGCTGCGCCTGACCGACTCGACTGGTATTATTCAGCACGCCCGCTATCACCTGCCTTTCTACGAAGAAGGGTACTGCACCGACGACAACGCCCGGGCATTGATTTTGAGCATGTTGCTGAAAGAAACCGGCCACTACGACCGGCAGATTGAGCAACTGGCCGATACCTACATGGCGTTCCTGAACTACGCTTATTCTGAAGAGCACAAGCAGTTCCGTAACTTCATGAGCTACGACCGCCGCTGGCTCGAAGAGGTTGGTTCAGAAGACAGCACCGGCCGCACCATCTGGGCGCTGGGTACGTGCATTGGCCGGGCCGACGACACCAACTCGCTGACGTGGGCCATGAGCCTGATGGAGAAAGTGTTGCCGAGCACCGTGACCATGCGGTCGCCGCGGGCCTGGGCGTTTGCCCTGCTGGGTATCCACGAGTACCTCAAACGCTTCTCCGATGATCGGCTGGCGAAGACGATCCGGCAACGGCTGGTTGAGAAACTGCTGTTCTGCTTTAACGAAACCGCCACCGCCGATTGGGTCTGGTTTGAAAACACATTGGCCTACGACAACGCCGTGTTGCCGCACGCCCTGCTGACCTCGGACGACCCCGAAGCGGTGGATACGGGCCTGCGGGCGCTGCACTGGCTGATGGACATTCAGACCGCTGTGGTGCCAGGCGACGGCTCGCAACGTAACCAACGCGGGCATTTCCAGCCTATTGGCTCGAACGGTTTCTACGTGAAAGGGCAGCACCGCGCTTACTTCGATCAGCAACCGCTCGAAGCCCAGAGTTCAGTCAGCGCCTCGCTGGCGGCCTGGCGCCTCACGGGCAACCCCGAATGGCAACGGCGGGCGATGCGGGTGTTCCGCTGGTTTATGGGCCAGAATGACCTGGGCCTACCGCTGTATGACTCCACAACGGGCGGTTGCCGCGATGGCCTGCACATCGACCGGGTCAATCAAAATCAGGGGGCGGAGTCGACACTTTCGTACCTGCTGGCCCTCACCGATTTGCAGTTGACGCTGCAGCCAACCCCCGAAAAAAGCTTTGTCCGGACAACGCCGGTTGCGCTATCTTAGTGAGGTTAACTGACGAAAAAAAGAGGTCAAAGGCCAACGTTCAGGGTTCAATGATGTACCAATCGGAACGTTTGAACGTTGAACCTTGGACTTTGAACTAATTTATGAGCGTGAAAGCCACCCGTACGGGTATTGTTCTTCGGCCCGACCCGGCCCGCGTGTTGTTCCGACCATTTGAGCTGGGTAATAGCAGCCGCGTCCTGAAAATTATCGCCCGTGTCAACTCGCTGACCGAAGACGAAGTACAACAAAAACTCGATGAAGTGATCCGGGAGTTTGGTAGCCGACATTATCGGCTCAACAACTTTTTCCTGAAACGCTTCGATCAGGTCAAAGAGCAGCTGCTGACGGATGAGCCACTCACCGACGAGCGCAAGTTGCTACTGGGGGCTTATTTCACGATGGAATACTCGCTTGAGTCGGCGGCCTTGTTTAACCCGTCGATGATCTGGCACCCCGATCAAAGCAACCTCCCGGAAGGCTATAAACGGTTTATTCTAAGCCTTCGGGCCACGGGGGAAGGGCATATCTCGTCGATCTCGTTCCGCACTGGGTACGTTGATGGCGAAGGGAAGATTGTGCTGCAAAAGCCGTCGCGCTACGTAACCTCGCCCGAAGCGATCGTGAGTCAGCAGTTCGACAAGGCGCAGTTTGTGCGCAAGCTATATGAACTCCGGCTTATCAACAGCATTTCGGAAAATATCCTGGCCGGTCTGCCCGATGAGTTTACCCTGCCGAATATCGAAGCGCAGGTGAAGCGGGTAATGAGTCAGTTTCGGCACAATGCCGAGTATGAAGCCGTCACAAGCGGGTTGCTGGCGCTGGCCCGGTCGAACTACGAAATGCACTTCGACGACGATCAGAACCTGGACGAACGCTGTATTTTTCCATACTCACCCAACGAAACCAACGGGATCGAAGACGCCCGTTTCGTTGAATTTCGGGATGACGATGGTGAGGTAACGTATTACGCGACCTATACGGCTTACAACGGCCGCGTAACGTTTCCGCAGCTTCTTGAAACGAAAGATTTCACTCACTTTGCCGTGAGTACCCTCAACGGAGCCGAAGTCCAGAACAAGGGCATGGCGCTGTTTCCGCGTAAGATCAACGGTCGATACGCCACCCTGTCCCGGCAGGATGGCGAGAATATCTACTTAATGTATTCCGACGATCTGTACTTCTGGCAAACCAAAGAAATATTGGCCAAACCGACGTTTCCCTGGGAGTATGTTCAGTTAGGTAACTGTGGCTCGCCGATCGAAACAGAAGCGGGCTGGTTGGTGCTTAGTCACGGCGTTGGACCCATGCGGAAGTACGCTATCGGCGCGTTTCTGCTCGACTTGAATGATCCCTCGAAAGTGATCGGCCGTACGAAGGAACCGCTCCTCAGCCCCGATCAGAATGAACGAGAGGGATACGTACCCAATGTGGTCTATAGTTGTGGTGGACAAATTCACGGCAACACGCTCATCATTCCCTATGCCATGTCGGACTATGCCAGCAGTTTTGCCACCGTCAATGTCGACGAATTACTGGCCGAACTAACGGGCAAAGAACTAGTTCGTCAGCCGGTCGCCGTTGTGTAGGTACGTTGCTTGTCTCATAAGTACTAGTACTCATATATGTGCCAGCCCTGAATTAAGGCTGGCATTTTTTATTCTGAGTATTACTCAATATTGAGATTAAAACAGAATAAAAGGTAGGTAAACTAGCTTATAGGCCGAATGAAATTCTAAAAATTGTTAAAATTTAGTTGCTTGCCCTGCTAACGATTTTTTAACTTTGAGTTAAGTTTTTGCCATTTTTTATAGCTCACTTAATCTAATTACTTCATTCACAATGAAAAAACTTCTAATGCTGGTGCCGCTTTTGCTGTGCCTGATTAGTGTGCCTTTGCTGGCGCAGGATCGGGCCCTCACTGGT
Source organism: Fibrella aestuarina BUZ 2 (assembly GCF_000331105.1). Taxonomy (NCBI): domain Bacteria; kingdom Pseudomonadati; phylum Bacteroidota; class Cytophagia; order Cytophagales; family Spirosomataceae; genus Fibrella; species Fibrella aestuarina. The sequence continues at coordinate 1,881,902 of NC_020054.1, forward strand.
CGCGTAACGTCCGGCGAAGATGGCTCAGCCCTACCAGGGGTTAGTGTTTCCCTGCGTGGCACTACGCGCGGTACAACGACTGATGCCGAGGGGCGCTATCGCCTGAATGTGCCTGCTACCAATCCAGTGGTTGTTTTCTCGTACATCGGGTTTACCTCACAGGAAATTCAGGTTGGTAATCGGACGAACGTCGACGTCACATTGGCGCCTGATCAGGCAACACTCAACGAGGTAGTCGTGACGGCCTTTGGTATTCAACGCAATGCCCGCGAGGTGGGTACGTCGGTTACGCGCGTTAACAACGAGCAGATCGTACAGGCTGCTCCTGTTAATATCGCCAACGGGTTGACGGGTAAAGTGGCTGGGTTGCAGGTTAACTTGACCAACAACGGCGTTGGTTCGAACCCTCGTTTGACGATCCGTGGGAACCGCTCCTTCTTAGGTAACAACCAGGCGCTGCTTGTCGTTGACGGTGTCCTGACTGATATCTCCTTTCTGCAATCGGTAAACCCCAATGATGTTGCCAATATCACGGTCTTAAAAGGACCTAGCGCCGCTGCCCTCTATGGTTCTGATGCATCGAACGGTGTAATGGTCGTTACTACCAAGCGCGGTGCCGACAAGGGTGAGCAAGCACAAATCTCGTATACCAACAACACGCAGTTTGAGAGTGTATCGTACCTGCCCGGTTTGCAACGTACCTACAGCTCAAACGGTGGCGAAGGCGCTCCTTTCATAACGGCTGACGGACGTCGGCTCTACGTTCCTTTTGAAAATCAGCAGTTTGGCCCAGCTTACGATGGCTCTATTCAGCCGCTGGGTTACGGCGTACAGGTCACCAACCCCGATGGGTCAATTCGTATCGATACGCTGAAAGTGCCGTTCTCATCGACGGGCACCGATCCGCGTAAAGCGTTCTTCAACACGGGCGTTACCTCACAACACGATCTATCCTACAACGTAGGTAATGGCGAGAGTTATTTCCGGCTTGGTTTGCAACGTGTAGATCAGAGTGGTATCGTGCCCAATGACAAATATCAGCGGACCAATATTTTGGTAAGCGGTGGCCGTACCGTAAACAAGTTCAGCGCCAACGGGAAAGTGAACTTCACCTACCAAAACTACGACCAGGAAAATGGTGACTTTGGTCAGAGCCGTCCGGTCTACTGGAACCTGCTGAACCAGCCTGCGCATGCCCCGTTGCGTGATCCCCGGATTATGGATATCAACAGCCCATATGGTAACGTAAACGGCTACTTCAACGCCTATTATCCAAACCCCTGGTGGCAGGTATCGAATGAGAACTCACGGAATCGTCGCGATATCTACACGGTTCAGGGCTTCACCGACGTAAGCTATGCGGCTAAACCCTGGCTAAACGTGCTGTACCGGATTGGTGGTCAAGCGTCGTTCACATCGCAGAAGGCCTTTAAGGCAGCGGTTTCATTCAGCGATTACGCTAAATCGGATCCCTGGAATGCCGGTAACATTGCTTCGTCGGTTCGCCAGTACAACGGTACGGTGTATGATGCAACGGCGCTGACAACCCGCTTCACCGGCGACCTACTCGTTACGTTGTCGCCCACATTCGGCGCTTTCACGACCAAGTTGATCCTGGGTCAGCAGACGCGTTTCGACAACTATCGGACGACCTCTGACGAAGCGACCCAATTGGTGGTACCGGGGGTATACAACGTAGCGAATCGGCTGGGTAACCCTAACGTATCGCAATATCAGCAAGCCAGCCGCCTAATCGGCGTATTTGGCGACCTGACCTTGGGCTTCCGCGATTTCCTGTACCTGAACATTACGGGCCGGAACGACTGGACGTCCTTGCTGGCTGCCAATAATCGTTCGTTCTTCTATCCGAGCGTGTCGGTATCGGCTGTGCTGACGGAAGCCATTCCGGCGCTGAAGAGCAACAACGCCATCACGTACCTGAAACTGCGCGGTGGTGTGGCTCAGGCGGGTAACGTAAACGTGACCCCCTATCAGTTGCAGAACACGTTTAACCCCGGTCAGACATCGGGCGCTTTCTTCCCCTTCGGCAGCCAGCCGGGTTTCGAGTTGAGCAACCGCCTGAACTCGCCTGACCTGAAGCCGGAGTTTACGACCAACTACGAAGGAGGTATCGAGATTGGTCTGTTCAACCGCGTCAATGCTGAGTTGGTGTATTATGTGACCAACACAACCAACCAGACGGTGCCCATTCAGGTGTCGCGCACGACGGGTTACACCAGTGCACTCGTAAACACCGGTGCTATGCGTAACCAGGGCTTCGAAGTTGAACTGAAGACACTGCGGCCGATTGTCAATGTAGGTGGCTTTACCTGGAATCTGAATGCCAACTATGCGTACAACAAAAACACAGTAACCAGTGTATATCAGGGGCTTGATCGGATCAACATCCCTACCGCCAATAATGTCACGTCGGATCAATATGCTGTGGCGGGTTTGCCCTACCCGGCGCTGCTCGTGACCGACATTGCCCGCGTGCAGAATACGGATGCCAACGCGCCTTACTACGATGCCACGGGACAGTTTGTCGGTCGGCCCATCGTGAACCCGCTGACGGGTTACCCCATCCTCGATCCAACGTTGCGTTATCAGGGTGCTACGCAGCCCCTGCATCGTGTTGGTCTGGGTACGTCGTTTGGCTATAAAGGCCTGACGCTGTCGGCGGTAGCTGAATACCGGGGTGGCGCTGTGATCTACAATCAGCTGGGTAACGCCCTTGAGTTTACGGGAGCCGGTATCCGCACCACGTATAACAATCGCGAAAACTTCGTTTTCCCGAATTCGGTACTCCAAAATGCAGATGGTACGTTTACGAACAACACCAACGTGTCGACGCGTGATGGTAACCTGGAGTTCTGGACGAATTCTGGCTTCCACAATGCCGGTGCCAGCTACGTAACCAGCGCGGCCTTCTGGAAACTGCGTGAACTGGCGCTGAGCTACAACGTACCTGCCTCTATCCTGGGCTTTACGAAAGTGGTGAAAACCCTGAACGTGGCCCTGACGGGTCGTAACCTGCTGATGTTCCGCCCCAAAACGAACGTCTTCTCTGATCCCGAATTTTCGCTGGATAACAGTAACGCTCAGGGAACAACCAACGAATTACAGACGCCGCCAACCCGTTTTTATGGTTTCCGGGTGAGTGTCGGTTTCTAAGCTCCTCTCAACAACAATGAAGATCAAATCACTCGCAATCGGGTCGCTGGCTGTACTGCTGGCTATTAGCTCAGGTTGCCGCCAGGAATTCCTGGATATCAATAACAACCCCAACCAGGTAACGGCGGCCACGCCTGAACTGGTGCTGCCCAATGCGCTGGCCAACTCAGCACGCTACTTCTCAGGGGTGAGCAGTGCGGGCGGGCCGCAATTTGCGTTCCTCAACCTCTGGATGGGCTACTGGAACTGGAGCGGTAACTATTCGATCAATACGTCGGATAAAAACTACCAGTTTACCAACGCTTTCAACCAGAGCATCTGGAACGACGCGTATACCAACCTGAAGAACTACGTATACATCGAACAACAGGGCGCTGCTCAACAGCAACCCTTGCTGCAAGGCATGGCCAAGATCATGACGGCCCTGCACTTTCAGTACCTGGTCGATACCTACGGCGACATTCCTTATTTCGCTGCGCTACAGGGCCTGACATCGCCACAACCAACGTATGATTCAGACGTGGCTATCTACGAAGACCTGTTCAAGCAGATCGACGCGGCGCTTACGCTGTTCAACGATGCGGATCGGCTGGCGGCCCAGGGGGCTACCATTCGTAACCCGGGTGCCAACGACATCATGTTCCAGGGCAACATCAACAAATGGCGTCGGTTTGCCAACACACTCAAACTGCGCATGATCCTGCGGCAGTCGGAAAAGGCTGACCGGCAAACATTTGTTCAACAGGCCCTGAATACCATCAAGGCGTCGGGTTACGGCTTCCTTGGCGGCCTGACGGGTACCACGTATGAAGCGGCAACGGTTAACCCTGGGTATACCAACTCGGCCAACCAGCAGAACCCATTCTTTGGCACATTCGGCCAGCAGGTGAATGGGCAGCCAACGGAGCAGTTCAACATTTACCGGGCTAACCGCTACGCGCTGGATTTCTATGAGAACACCAACGACTCGCGGATTTTCTTCTTCTACAATCCGGTATCGGGCTCGACGTTCGATGGCACATTCTTCGGTACAACATCGCCGCTGCCGAATGGCGAAACATCGAGCATCGGATCGGGGGTGTTGCAGGCCGTGAACCAGCCCGCAGTCATCCTGTCTGCGCACGAAGCGCTGTTCCTACAGGCCGAGGCAGCGCAACGCGGCTATATCACGGGTAACGCTCAGCAGCTATACGAAGCGGCCATTACGGCGTCGTTTACGTACCTGGGCGTGGCCGATGCCGATGGCACCGCCGCTGATTACGCTCAAGAGTACTATTCGCAGGCAACTGCAAACGTGGGCTGGGCCGCATCGACCAACAAAATTCAGGCGATCATCACCCAGAAATGGGCGTCGCTAAATGGACTGTCGCCGTTTGAGGCCTGGGCCGATTACCGCCGCCTAGGTATTCCGAACGTACCTATTTCGCAGGACCCCAGCACGTCGATTAAGCAGATTCCGTCGCGGCTATTCTATCCGCAGACTGAATACAGCTACAATGAGGCTAATGTAAAGGCTCAGGGGACCGACAATCAGTTTGACCGGACCCGGATTTTCTGGACACGATAAGACACAACCGAGTTTTCAATCGCTGGTCGGCCGGGCTTTGTTCCGGCGACCAGCGATTGAGACAGCAAACAATTACTCCAATGAAAAGACTATTAACCATGCTGGTTGTGGGCGGGGTAGCATGCAGTATGACTGCCTGCCTCAACGACGACGCGCATTTTGTTGATTTCACCAACACGCCTGCCATCGTCGATGTTCCATCGTCGGCGTTTTATGGCGCTGTTGAAAACCGGGGCTTTCCCATCCAGACGACTCCCAACAGCTACACCTTCAACGTGAACCTGTCTGGCCCTAATACGCTGTCGGAAGATGTCACGGTGACGATGGCAGTAGACCCGGCGCTTCTGACGCAGTACAACGCTAATAACGGCACGGATTATCAGTTGCTGCCGGCGGCATTGTATCAGGCGTCGGGCCTTACGGCTACGATCAAGGCAGGACAGCGGTTGGCTGGCCCCATTACTGTGAATTTGTATACAGACGCAACGCGTGTACCTGACCCGGCTACGTACAATGATGCCGGCTATGCTTTGCCCCTACGGATCACGGCCGTGAGCAACAGCAATGTGGCCGTCAGCAGCAATTATGGCTATAAGATTCTGGTGTCGAAGATCAAGAACCAGTACGATGGGACGTACCAGGCGACAGGTACGTTCACGCACCCGGTAGCGACCAGTTCACGGGCAATCAACAAGGAGAAAACGCTGGTAACTGTGAATACGACCACCATTGAAACGGAGTTCGCCGATTTGGGCGCTAGTGATTGGCGGATGCAGTTGACCGTGAATGCTGACAACACCGTCACGCTGAAACCAGTTGGCGCGTCGAATACCAGCACGACGCAGTTTGGCGTGAACAAATATGACCCGGCAACACGGACGTATACCCTCAACTACAAGTACCCTGGTTCGGGCGGCGATCGTGTTATTAACGAAACGCTCAAGTTTGAGCAGTAGGTACGTGTCAGAGTAGTACAGTATCATTTAACACACAAATGCCCCGGCTGGAAATAGGCGGGGCGTTTTTGTGTTTGCTAAGGAAGAGCTCAAGCTGTCACCATCCTACGCTACGAGGGCTACAGCTATGACCGATTTAACTGCCTGATTGGGACTACACGCTATCGTACTACGCTGGAACGAGGTCTGCCTGCTACCGTGTGTCAGGCTGATAGTTATTGGGAGCTGGTATGTGCCAACTACGTGCTGCAATAGCTGGTAATGTACCCAGCCAGCCACCGCCGATTTATCAACAAAACGATCGGGACCATGCTGCGCGAACGACCTGAGCGTACAGTCGATTACGTACCCAAGTCTAAATGGGATTAGGACTCTGTTTCGTCACCCGTTCCCAAGCGGCAGCGCCACTATGTGCTGGAGCGCTTCAACACTTGGAATGTGTTGTTTCATCGCTACAAAGCTCCTGCGATTCGGATTGGGGTTTAACCAAAAAGCAAAGGCCCCCGACCAGTACTGGTCGGGGGCCTTTGCTTTACTCAGGTACGTTGCCGTACTACTTCTTTTTAATCGTTTCGTTGATAACCCGGTCGCCACCTGCACCATTGTACTTATAGTTCAGCGTAAACGTCTTGGTTGACGGGTCATACTTGTTCACACCAAATTGAACCGTGCCTGTGCTGGCCGTTCCGCCTGGCGTTAGCGTAACGGTGTTGTCGGCATTCACTTTCAACTGCATAGTTGCTGCTGACCCCAAGTCCGCAAACTCTGTTTCGCTCGTGCTTGCATCGATGGTTGACAGCGTTTTGGGGCGGTCAATTTTACGATCACCTGCCGTGGGGTGGCTAAACAGGCCCGTCGATTGGTACGAACCAGCGTAGATGTTGTTTACCTTGATGGCATACACACCTGTGTTCAGGTTCGAGGCAATGATAGCACCCGTTGCCGCCGTGATCTTCAACGGCAGGGCATACGTCTTTTTCAGATCGATCTTCGACGTGGTGAGGTTCACGACAAAAGGCACATCGCGCTGACCAGCCTTGATCGTTACCTGCGTACTCGGGATCGTGTACGTATCGGCTGGTAGTAGTTCGTAGCCCGTGCCCGTGAGCAAACTAGGGTCGACGCTTACGGTGGCTGTTACGTCGGTTGTCAGCAACTCAGGTGAGGCCATATTTACCTGGAACAGGGTCGTTGGCACTGCACTGGTCGAATAATCAACGCCTAGCACTTTGTTGCCGCCGCCGCCGCCGAAAATGCTCACGATGGGTTGCCCCCCAACGCCGTTAATGATGTCGGTATATCCTTTTTCCTTCAAGCAGCTGCTGGTGGTTACCAGTAGACTCAATGCGGAAAGGCCCGTCAGAATGTATTTTTTCATGGTTATTGATACGGTTGATGAGGAATTACTTCATCCAGAAAATCTTGGTGTCAAATTGACTGATGGTTCCTTGGGCCAGTACGTTTGCTTGGTTTGTGCCCTGTTCCTGCTGAGGATAGAGCAACCGTGCCACCGGCTTAGTACCTACGGCCCGCGTCGACAGCGGCACTTTGGGGAAGCCGGTGCGGCGGTATTCCGTCCAGGCTTCAAAGCCACCAAAGGCACCCAGTGCTACCCATTTCTGCGTAATAATTGCCTCCAGTTTGTTGGTCGAGGCTGCATAGTTACGGCCCGATACGGGGTCACTATAATATGTAGCCGCTGTTTTAGCTGCATCCGTAACACCCAGGAATTTGAATGACTCGGTAATGCCGTTCTCAAATAGGGTTTGGGCATTGCCCGACGTATACCCCCGGAAAGCCGCTTCGGCTTGCAGGAAGAAGCTTTCTGCCGATTGCATCAGCACTTGAGGCTGATCGAATCCTTTCAGGATAGCTGGGCCGAACCCAGCCGTTTTCGCATACAGATACGGATCGCTGCCTTCGCCAAACGGTACACCCCGGTACTGACCCCGATATTGGGCATCGGTGGCTGGCGTAGCAAAACGCGACAGCCGAGGGTCGTTGTTGCTCACCAGGTACGTGATGAAGAAGTCGGCGTTAGTATAGAAGTCGTGGTTACCTGACAGTGTGTTCGATACCGTAAAACCGTAGTTCTCCCAGAACGGGTTTTGCTTACCCGTCGACTTCAGGTAGCCGGGTGTCGACAGGGCATTTTCGTCAGCACCGAGAAAACCACCGTCCGAAACCGCTTTGGCGATGCCCGATTTGATCGCTGATTCTTTCGACGCAATGTTGGTCTGGCGGAGCAGCAGACGCAGTTTCAGCGTGTTGGCGAAACGTAACCACTTACTCATATTGCCGGCAAACACGATGTCGGCCCCACCCGGCGACGGGTTGTCTGAGGCGATCGGCGTCTTCAGGTTAGTAACGGCCACGTCGAGGTCGGCTACCAGTGCGTCGTAGATCGACTGGGCGTCGTCATACTTCGGGCGCAGGATAGCTGTACCTTTCAGGGCTTCCGTATAGGGCACGTTACCATACGTATCAACCAAGCGCTGAAAGACATAGGCTTTCATCACCTTGGCAATACCGATAAAGGCAGGCTGCTTGCTGGTCGTAGCGGCTTTTTCGATATAATCGTAATCGGCCAGGTTGTCATACGACGACGTCCAGATGCCCGTGCTGAAGTTCGAGGGCAAGTCGTAGGTCTTCTCTGGGTTAAAGCCCGATACAGAACCCGACGGTGACCAGTGACCAGCCCAGAAGTGGCCAACCTGGTTATGAGTCAACAACCCCGCCGTAGCATTCAGCGCTGCTGACAAGACCAACTCGGGGGTTGAGCTTACGGCATCGTTGGGGTTTTTGTTGATGTCTAGGTAGTCAGAGCCACAACTGTTCAGCGTCAGAACGGCGGTCAGTGCGGCTATGTATTTGAGTTTTCGTAGCATAATTGTCAATGAGTTAGAAGCCAACCTGAACCGTGAAACCATACGTACGTGTCGGCGGCGTGATGCCAGTTGCATTAACCCCTACGGCGTTGCTCGTCGTGTTGTTGAATTCGGGGTCTGTGTAGATGTTGTCTTTCGGCAGCAGGGTAACCAGGTTACGACCAACTAGACCAAGTGAGGCACTTTTCAGAAAGCGAGTCCGTTGCAGGAGTGTCTGGGGCAGTTCGTATGTCAGCGACAGTTCGCGCAGTTTCCAGAAGGCTCCGCTTGTTACGAAGTTCTCGCCGAAATTCCGCAGGTTGCTGTCCCAGGTACCTAGACCACCATCCCGTACGGCAATGCTCGTGTTGGGCGTGTACGTACCATCGGCATTCTTCGTCACCGAGTTGGGGAACACAAACCGCTCACGGCCATAAACCGTTGTAGCGTAGGCTGAGCCCGTAAACCACATCGTTTCGGCCAAACCGTGACCAATCACGTTGCCACCGCGGTATTCGGCGGTTCCTGCCAGCGTGAAGCCTTTGAACTTGAAGGCTGTGTTGATACCCAAACGATCAGGTGGGTTCGTTTGACCCATGTTGATCAGTTCGCCAGCTTTCAGAGGATAGCCCGACGCCGGGTCAACAACTACACGACCACCGGGGATAAGAGCCCCTTTGCTGTCACGCTCACGCTCGTAACCAACCACTTTGATAACCGGGAAGGGCTGCCCTTTCACAGCAAAAATTTGGTAGAGCGATGAGTTTACCGCGCCATAATACGAGCTGAGGTTGATCTCATCCAAACCTTCCGCGATGTCGACTACTTGTGTGTTGATGCGTGAGTAGTTGACATTCAAGTCCCAGCGGAAACCATTCGACAACCGCACAGGCGTCGTTTTCAGGTCAACTTCAAAACCGCTGTTGTCCAGACGGCCCGTGTTGATGGTTGCTCCATTGTAACCTGTTGCCGTCGATACGTCGATCCGCACCGTTTGGTTGGTATTGCGCTGCGTATAGTACGACAGGTCAAGGCCAACCCGATCATTTAGGAACGAAAATTCACCACCGATCTCGTACGAGGTTACGAACTCAGGCTGAATGTTGGGGTTGTTGGCCGTGTTGCCCAGCGTGTAACCAGCCAGACCGCCATACGGGAAGCCACCACCCGGCGAGAAGATCGTCTCCAACTGATAAGCACCGATACCGAATGGACCGCCCAGGCTGATCTGTCCTACTTTCGTAGCTGATGCCCGGATCTTGGCGCTGCTCAGGAAGTTGCCATTCTTGATTGAGGGAATAGCATCACTTACTACAAACGAGATATCGGCACCCGGATAGAAGAACGAGCGGCTCTGCGGAGCCAATACTGAACTCCAGTCGTTACGGCCCGTTACGTGCACGAAGAGGTAGTCTTTGAAGCCCAGCGTCAGGTCACCATAGGCACCCAACAGGCGCGTTTTGGCGTTCTGCTGTGATACGCCCGGCTCACCGACACGGTTGCTGACGTTGTACAACTCCGGGATTACCAGCGCGCTGGCAGATGTTTGAATGAAACGGCCATCACGCTCCTGCAGGTTAACACCGGCAATCAGGTTAGCCGAGATCGGGCCAAGATTTTTCTTCGCGTTCAGGAAGAAATCTTGGTTAAGGCGCCGGAACGAACCCATGAAGTCGGTTACACCGCCCGGGATGTCTTTGGCCCGGTATACGTGCTGTTTAGCATATTCGCTGAACGAATATTTACCGCCAAATGCTTTGCTCTCGTAGCTCTGGTTGTTGATACCGGCCCGGTACGTAAAGTTGATCCAGGGGGCAGCCTGATAATCGAGTTGGAAGTTACCCGTCAGGTAATAGTCAAGGCGATTCTGGCGGTTGTTGTCCTTCTCGAAATAGGGGTTCTGGAAGTAGTCGTTAAAGTAGTTGTTGGGGTTAGCCGGATTGAGCGTCCCATCAGCTAGTTTCAGCGGCTGCCAATTGCGGAAATTCGTCAGCGGAATATTAGCCGCCGTGTTCAGCACGTTGTTGTAGAAGCCACTAGTCGTTCCTTCGAAATTACCCACGCGGTAATCGATGTTGAACGCACCCCGGAACTTACCATACTGGCGAGTCGCGTTGAAACGGCCACCCGTCCGGCTGTAGGAGTCGCCCGGTACGATACCCTTCGTTTTTAGGTTTTGCAGCGAGATGTAGAACGTACCCCGCTCATCACCCGACGATAGCGACAGGTCGGTCTGGGTCGTGCCACCTACGTCGTAGGCGTTGCGTTTGCTATTGGGCGAGTTGCTGTACAGGGCTTTCTGGATTGTGCCATCTTCCAGCGTCTGACCGATATCATACGTCTGACCGTTAAACTCGGGCCCGTAGCTCTGGTTCTCGAAGGGGATGTATACCCGGCTGTAGGCTTCCGTACCGGCGCCGAACCGTTCGTTGAGCTTAGGCATGAAGCTGATGCTTTCAGCCCATGTCGTGTTTTGCAACGAAATTTTAGGCGCGCCAGCAGAGCCTTTTTTGGTCGTAATGATCAAGGCACCGTTTGAGGCTTCAGAACCATAAAGCGCTGCGGCGTTAGCCCCCTTCAGAATCGATACGTTTTCAATATCGTTGGGGTTCAGAAAGTTAAGGGCGTCAGAGGGCGCCTGCGTACCGTCGATAACGATCAACGCCTGGTTATTACCCAGCAAAGACCGGTTACCACGCAAAACGACCCGGTTGGCTGGGTTTACCCCGTTGTTTACCGTGTTGATCTGCAGACCAGCTACTTTACCCGACAGTGCCTGCGAAATGTTTACAGCTTTTGCCTGCACAAGCTTGTCGGATTTAACCACGTCGGTTGCTGAACCCAACTCTTTTTGCTGACGAGCGACACCCAGGGCCGTGACAACGACCTCATTAAGGGTAGAAGCATCAACGCCGAGTGTGATATTCAGCACGCTACGATTGCCGATTACCACCGTTTGGGGTTGGTATCCGACGTAAGAAAAGGTAACCGATGCGTTGTCATTGGCCGAAATCTGATAGCTGCCATTGGCATCGGTTGTGGTGCCGCGCGTAGTGCCTTTAATCACTACACTTACACCAGGAATGGGTGATCCGTCGTCTGATGAAGTCACCTTGCCTGTTATGGTACGGCTTTGCGCCAATGCTGACGCAGAAACCATCATGAACAGACAGAGTTTTAGTAATAATCTCATCATGTTGTTGTGAGGTTTTTGTTAAAAAATACTCCGGCAACTCTACCGGTTGAGGACAAAGTTCGCCAATGTTTCGCATATAATTGCCAAAACATTGATTTTAGAAATAAAAGAGTGTCTATTCTCTTAATATCAGAATATTATACCGGCTATGATGATGCGAATGGGCGTCTTTCGATGATATATAGGATAGAAAACAGAGTAGATTGTACATGCACAGGGTATTGTAAACACAAAAAAGCGAGTCGATAGCATCGACTCGCTTTTCAATTACGCTTTATCCAACTATTAAGGTCTTAATCTAATATCAAAAACAATGCCGTTTGCACGAAGTTACTAAGTAGAACGCACTATGTAGGTTGTACAAGATGACAACACCAAAGATTTGCCACAAAGATGCATTCTTTTGTCAATCAGTAGTTACCTGTCCAAGTAAAATTTATTGAAAGGAAGCGCTAACCCGTTCACGTAAAGCCGATAACCTTTTGGCACTCTGTAGCGTTTTATAACCAAAAATCAACGTTATGGAACCTGAAGAAAAAACCGTTTTGCGCGACGGTACGCAGATCAACGGGCAAACGGAAGGCCCCAAAGGGAGCGATAACACAAACCCCGATGCCCGGGCTGCCGATAACCTGCACACACCCCTGCAGGAAGATTCAGCCAATGGCTTAGATAGCCAGGACGTACGGGGCGGGCAGGATGGTCGCAATAATCGGGGAATAGGCAGTACCGATATGGACAGTAAGAACGGAGTCTTGCGGCTTGGCGATCAGGACAGCAGCACCATGGAGGTTACCGAAGAAGGAGCTGCAAATGCCGCTGCCAGCGCTAACAAGACTAACACGTCGACCGTCAGCGTGACCACCGCTGGTCCTGACGATTACGCATCTGACCCGGAAGTGGGCGTGCCGAACGCGCAGGAAGAAGCAAAAAAACAAGACAGCGACGATGTACCTGAGGAGGCCGATGAAGCAGCGGCCAATTCGGATGATGAGAATGAAGACATCGCTGAGACAGGTACGTCCCTTACGCATCAGCCTACCTACTAGGCTATTAGCCTTACCGAATACCCTAACAACAAAACAACTAACGTTATGAGCCTTACCAGCAAAACCCGCAAAGAGAACTCCAATTCACATGCTGATCAGCAAATACACGGTCCTATGGGCCTTGCACCGGAGCTTTCACAACTATACGATCGTGATCTAACGAGCGAACTACCGTCTAAGCTAGAAGCTGAGGCCGAGCAGCCGTCGGCGGTTGATGCCCTGGAAGATGCTCGCGAAACTATCGCGGAGACCGACGGGGATGGACCATCGCAGGCCGATATTGACGAAAATAAACGTGCCTCGTGGGGACAGGCTCCCGTTGATCCATCGGCGCCCACTCATGTAGCTGATGCCGACTGGAACCGGAGTACGGAAGAGTAGCAGCCAGGCAAAGACTGGTGGTAATGGCAAAGGAGCCGCTAGTTAGCGGCTCCTTTGCCATTACCACCAGTCTTTGCCTGGCTCTATGAACACTCTGGTACGCTGGGAGTGCCGACGGTTACGCGAAAACCACACGTACTTGCGGCCTGCTGCTCAGCTCCTGCACACGCTGCCCCTTGCGAACGATTAGTCTATCAAGACAAAAAAGCCCTGTTCACGGTTGGATCGGAACAGGGCCTAAAGGATGGTCGTACAAAGTTGATCCTATCGTCTCCGTAGTTTAGCTTCGATGGTCTGCTGCGTGTGCGGAACAGCACGCAGGCGTTCTTTGGGGATCAACTTGCCAGAATCGATGCAAATGCCGTAGGTACCGTTTTTGATACGGACCATCGCAAGCTCAAGCTGATTCATGAACTTCTGAAGGCGGGCGGCCAACTGGCTCAGGTTTTCGCGCTCACTGGTATCGGCGCCGTCTTCCAGCAACTTTGAGTTGCCTGAGGTATTGTCGGTGCCGCTATCGTTTCGTTTACTGAGCGCTTCCTTAATATAATTCAATTCAGAGCGAGTGGCTTCGAGTTTCTGTGAAATCAGCTCCTCGAATTCTTTTAACTCTTCTTCTGAATACCGCTTTTTCTCTTCCTGCACCATTATTAGGTTGTCTAAGTGGGAATCCCGGGTGATCGTACAACAAAAATACAATCAGGATGGGGTCTTTTTCAATAAGTAGGCCCTCTGTCACAAATTTTTTATAAAATTAGCAAACTGACCTTTCGCGTAACAGCAAGGTAATCTTTCGTATATCCGGCCAGTCTCTGGGTGAGTATTTGGCTAAACTCGTCTACCGGAATACAATATACGCCTTTCTTTTATTTAACGATTTATAGATAAAATAGGCTTTTATCTTTATCTCTTGCAGAATTGTTATGTTTACGGCAAAGTCAGCAAACCGATTCTGCTTCAGATAAATTCACATGGTAATGGGATACATCGAACCCGCTCCAATAAAAGACAAAGAGAATCCGCTCGAATCAATGATGTCGCGTTTCGACGCCGCCGCCAAACTGGTGGGCATCAGTGACGAGATGTACGATATTCTGAAAGTACCGGCCCGTCAGGTTATCGTGGGCCTGCCCGTAACGATGGACAATGGCTCGATCCGGGTGTTTGAAGGGTACCGCGTTATTCATTCCAACATTCTTGGCCCCGCGAAAGGTGGTATCCGCCTCGATCCCGCGGTGCACCTCGACGAGGTACGTGCGCTGGCAGCCTGGATGACCTGGAAATGCGCCGTCGTCGACATACCCTACGGTGGGGCTAAAGGCGGCATTGCCTGCAACCCCCGCGAGATGTCGGCGGGCGAAATCGAACGGCTCATCCGGGCCTACACAGTGCAGATGCTGGACGTCTTTGGCCCCGATCGCGACATTCCGGCTCCCGATATGGGCACCGGTCCGCGTGAAATGGCCTGGATCGTGGATGAGTACTCGAAAGCCAAGGGCATGACCGTCAATGGCGTGGTAACCGGTAAGCCACTCGTGCTGGGTGGGTCGCTGGGCCGCACCGAAGCGACGGGTCGTGGCGTAACGGTAGCTGCCCTAAGCGCGATGGATAAACTGCGCATGAATCCATACCGGGCTTCGGCTGCCATCCAGGGCTTTGGCAACGTGGGGTCATACGCTGCGGAGTTACTTCACGAACGGGGCGTGACCGTGCAGGCCGTCAGCGATATTTCGGGTGGTTATTACAACGAGCGGGGTATCGATATTGTCGCGGCCATGAATTACCGCAACACCAACAAAGGCACGCTCGAAGGCTTCACGGGTGCCGAGAAGATCAGCAATGAAGACCTGCTGGCCCTGCCGGTGGATGTGCTGGTCCCGGCGGCGAAAGAGGATGTGATCACCGACGAAAATGCCCATACCATTCAGGCACGCATGATCGTCGAAGGCGCCAATGGCCCAACGTCGGCTTCGGCGGATGAGATCATCAACAGCAAAGGAATCATGGTGGTGCCTGATATTCTGGCCAACGCCGGGGGCGTAACCGTATCGTATTTTGAATGGGTGCAGAACCGCATTGGCTACAAATGGACACTCGACCGGATCAACCGCCGCGCCGACCGGGCCATGAAAGATGCTTTCGATCGCGTGTTCGAAACTTCGCAAAAATACAAGGTCCCCATGCGCCTGGCCGCCTATATGGTAGCCATCGAAAAAGTGGCCAGCACTTACAAGTTCCGGGGCGGATATTAAGGGTTTTTTGATTTACGACTTATGAATGACGATTTTTAACCCCTAATTCAACGTTCATTCGTAAATCGTAAATCAAATCGTACATCTCAACATGCGCTTTCATCGCGAAGGAAATACCATCATGCTTGTAACGGCACTGATTCTGCTGGGGCTGAATCTGCTTGCCTATTACTTTTTATTCCGGGGGAATCAGACGGCGGTGATCGCGCTGGCGGTCGTGAGCCTGATTGCCTTTGGGTTGGTGGTTCAGTTCTTCCGCATTCCCAAACGCGAACATACCCTCGACGAAAAACTGGTCATTGCCCCGGCCGACGGTACGGTGGTGGTGATCGAGGAAACCGAAGAGTTGGAGTATTTCAAGGCCAAACGCAAGCAGGTCTCGATCTTTATGTCGCCGCTCAACGTCCACGTCAACCGGAATCCGTTATCGGGGGTAGTGAGCTATTTTCGCTATTACCCGGGCAAATACCTGGTGGCCTGGCACCCCAAATCGAGCACCGAGAACGAACGCACGACGGTCGTGATCAAGCAGGAAAACGGGATCGAGGTACTGATGCGGCAGATTGCCGGTGCGCTGGCCCGGCGGATCGTCTGGTATGTGCGCGAGGGCGAGCCCGTAAAGCAAACCGAAGAAATGGGCTTCATCAAATTTGGCTCCCGTGTTGATTTGTATCTGCCACTCGACGCGAAAATCAACGTGACGATGGGCCAGAAAACCAAAGGTGGTGTAACGGTCGTTGCCGAATTAGCCTAGGCATTCCCAACAGGCTCTGTTGCTGTGGTCTGGTCGTTTTAACGACGGATGCGGTGGCGGAGCCTGTTTGCTTTTGCGCCCTCGTCAGCTGGTTTTGCCCGATAGACCTAGCGAGCCGGGTAGCTTTGTCTCTGAGTAAAGCAACCTGTTATGCGAAAACTGTTCTTCCTGCCCCTTTGCCTGATGACCTTCATCAGCCACGCGCAAGTTAGTCCGTCAACACCGGCTCTGAATGACTCTCTTCGGTCAGGCCGGTCGGCTACGGACACTCAACGGGCGCCACAGGCGGCCGACCAGACGACTAAAAAGCCAGTACCTGATAAAACTGAGTTGAGAGCATGGACGTACCTGTGTTTGCGCAGGCCACCGTCGACCAGACCGACGAGTTTTCACGGAAGCTCAGTGTATACGCCCGCGGTCAGGTGGGGCCGATTGACTACCGGGTGGTCGTCAGCGATCCGTTTCCTATCCAGACCAACGGCACTGCGCCACCCGCGCTTGGGCCCACCGCCAGTTTTGCGCTCAAAGGCCATCATAAGCAATATCAGGGCTTTCTGATGTACCAGTTCTTCGACAAAGAGTCGAATCAAACGCCCGGGTATATGACGGGGACGTACCTGGGCAAGAAGAAGGTACTTACGCTGGAAGCGGGGTTCATCACGCAGCGAAACGCCACCTGGACCCGCGACAACTCAACAGCTGATACGGTCTACCACACCATGAACCTGTGGTCTGTGGCCTCCTTTCTGGATATGCCGCTCAACGCCAGCACGGGTACGGCGATCAATGCCTATCTGGGTTATTTCCGTACCGACTACGGCCCCAACTACCTGCGCTTCAACGGCATTATGAACCCAGCAACGGGGATCAGCAACGGCACTGCGCCGGGTGGAGGCAGCCTTGGCGGGACGCAGGGCAACGCTTTCCCGATATTCGGGACGGGAAGCGTGGTATATGGGCAGGCTAGTTACCTGATGAAACGAGATCTGTTCGGCTCCGGTAATGGTACGCTGATGCCCTATGTACAAGCCCAATTGGCTACTTACCAGCGCGTCGCTCAGGCGTTGGGTGTGTATACCGTCGGCATTAACTACCTGATCAACGGGCACAGCGGCAAATTGACGCTCGATTACCAGAACCGACCTTACTACCGGAGCGCACTCGATAACAACCGGCTGGTGCCCGCTGGGCGTTTAGGCCAGGTGACCCTCCAGTATCAGGTTTTTATCTAATGAGCGAGCAACGGCTACGTATAATCAAATGCGTGAGGCACCAACGGACCACTTGACGAGCAGAACAATTTTCTGACGATATTGAAGGAGCGCTTGGCTAATTGTTTAACGAATTAGTTATAAACTCGTGGTCTAAATCGTTTTTTAACTAGTAGTTTTTACCAAAGTGCATTAATTTGGTAGGCTTAAATCCTTTTGTGCGTGTAATTAGAGTTAGCATTTACTGCAATTCAGGTAACCTTTCAGTCAATTCAACCAGCCGGTTGGGCGTTTCAGCCTACTGGTCAACCTCGTCGACTCTGTCCGCATCATACATTTGTAAGAGTGATTAACGAATCTATGCGCCAACTTTACCTTCCTCGAGTTCTTTTTCTCTTCGTCTGCTTAATGATTGCCAGTAGCTGGGCTAAAGCGCAGACAACGAGCTATGTAGTAAGCGGAACGGTAGTCGACGCAAAGTCGGGGCAGGTGATTCCGTTTGCGAGCGTAGCCCTGGTGGGGCGCAATGTGGGGGTGACAACCGACGAAAACGGCCTTTTTACCCTTAAAACTACCCGCCTCACCGACTCGCTGTACGTGAGTTCGATTGGCTTTGGAGTAAAGCGCTTTGCCATCAACAAAACGAAACTACAGCAGAGCCTGCTGTTGCAACTGCCCGCTGCGGGGAAGGTATTGCAGGAGGTGATTGTGCGGGCGGGCGAAAACCCGGCCTGGGGTATTCTGCGTAACGTGCGTAAAAATCTAGATAAGAACGACCGCAGCCGAATTCGGGCGTATGAATACGATAGTTACTCAAAAACCAGCCTGTCGCTGACGCACATTTCGGACAAGCTCCGTAGCAACCCGCTCATCAAGAAAGTCCTTAGTGAACTGAATCAGAAAGATTCCGTTACCGACGACCTGGGCCGGCGGATTCTGCCGTTGATGATGACCGAGTCCATTAGCCGGTTTTTCTACCGCGAGTCGCCCGAGCGCAAACACGAAGACATTGTGAAAACGCGCATGAAGGGAATCGAGATTGTCGAGCCAGAAGTGCTCGCCCAGTTTGTGGGGGGGAATTCGCTCAGCTATAACTTCTACCAGAACTACATCCGCGTGCTGGGTAAAGACTTTGCCTCGCCCGTGGGCGCCGACTGGAAAGGCTGGTATTCGATGTATCTGGCCGACACCACCAAGATTGGTAATTTCGTTTGCTACGAAATTCAGTTCGACCCCAAAAACAAGCAGGACCTGCTGTTTACGGGTAAAATGTTTATCGACACGACCACCTTTGCGCTCACCATGATCGAGGCCAAAGTGGGTGCCGAGGCCAACCTGAACTACGTGCGGCGGCTGGAAATTGAGCAGGAGCTCGAACCGGCCCGCGATTCGCTGGGAAACAACATTGGCTGGATGCCCGTGGCAATGCGTACCAACGCTGAACTGTATGGGGTCGGTAAAAATTCGATTGGGGCGCTGGCGCAGCAGATCACCCGCAACAGCAACTTCCTGCTCAACAAGCCTAAGCCACTCGCGTACTACGACCGAACGGTGGCCGTTTCCGATACGGCTAAAACGAATACCACACCGCTGGAAGAACTGGAGGGCGACGATGAGGAAGAAGCCCGCAAAGACAATGCGTATTGGGAGCAGAAACGCCGTGAACTGGGCGGGGCGGATTCGCTCAGTGTAAACGACCGAAAGATTCAGAGCCAGATCGATACCATTCGAAACGTACCCACGATCCGAACCGTCGAGCTGCTGACGCGTATTGCCACGACGGGCTGGTATCGGAAAGGCCGTATCGACTGGGGGCCGTATCCGTACGCGCTGGCGTTCAACGATATCGAAGGCCTTCGGCTGCGGCTGGGCTTCCGCACCAACGGGAACTTCAGCAAGAGCGTGGTCCTGCGGGCTTACGGGGCCTATGGCACATACGATGGCAAATTCAAATGGGGCGTTGAGAGTGATTTTATCCTGTCGCGGCAGAAGTGGACCATCATGGGCCTTAAGGCGGGCTATGACCTCGAACGACTAGGGTTTACGCCCGAGTTGATCAACGGCAATAAAGTGTTTTATGCCTTCAGCCGTTTTGGCCGCTACCGGGGCGGGTATTATACCAGTTCGCAGGAGGTGTTTATCCGGCACGAACCGCTCAAAGGAATTATGCTGACCGCCGCGATTGGTGACCGGACTTTTACGCCGACGTTTGACTATGAATACCTGATCGACCCGGATCGCGGCGATCAGTCGCCCCGGAGCCGGACCTACAATGACGCCTACTGGTCGGCCGAAATTCGGCTGGCGCGCAAGGAAACGTACATCATGGATGGCAACGAGCGTATTCCGATCGCCACCAAGCGCACGCCGGTACTCTGGCTGAAATACACCCGGGGTGGCCATATGTTCGGGGGTACGTTCGCCTACGAGCGCTATTCGTTCCGGGCGTTCCAGACGTTGAAATTTGGCAAATTGGGCCGGTCGTCCTACGTGCTACAGGCGGGCTATACCCCCACGCGCCTGCCCGCCGTGCTTCAATTTACACACCTGGGCAATCCAACGGCTTTCTACGCGCCCAACACGTTCAACCGCCTCGACTTTTTCGAGTTTGTCAGCGACCGTTTCCTGACGGTACACTGGGCACACGGGTTCGACGGCCTGCTGTTCAACCGGATTCCGCTGATTAAGAAACTGAACTGGCGTCTCTGGACCAACGCCGATGTGCTCTGGGGCGCCCGTGGCGACCAAAGCCGCCGCTACGAAAGTATGCCGCGCCCCACACCCCCGCCCGGCAGTGATGGGCAGTATATCAACTTCGGCCACCTCGATCCCGCTGTGCCTTACGTAGAAGTGGGTTACGGCATCAGCAACATCTTCAAGATTTTGCGCCTACAGGCCATTCATCGCCTCAACTACCTCAAGCCCGGCACCGATCGGTTCGTGCTGAAATTTGGCATAGAAGTAAGCTTCTAAGGTCATTTGGCTTCGCCGTCATTGGTTGTCAAAAACAATTAATGACAACGAATGACTACCAATGACGGCGAAGCCAAATGACGATAGATAACCATAAATGCCGTTTTTTGCGGCTATGTTTTCTCTCAAATACCCACTTGTGCTGGCATCGGGCTCGCCCCGGCGGCGCCAACTTATGACCGATGCTGGGTTTGCCTTTTCAATCGAAACGCGCCCAACCGATGAGGCTTTCCCGGCCGACATGCCCGTCGACGACGTCGCCGAATACCTGGCCCGCCAAAAAGCAGCTGAATTCAAACCCGATCTGGGTGAGCGACTTATTCTCTGCGCCGATACTGTGGTGATTGTCGATGACCAGATCCTGAATAAACCAGCCGACGTACCTGAGGCTCAGCGCATGCTCCGCCGCCTGAGTGGCCGGGCGCACCGCGTTCGCACGGGCGTCTGTCTGCTGTCACCCGATGGGCTTGTCTCGTTTACCGATGAAACGACGGTCCATTTTGCCCAGTTAACCGACGAGGAAATCGACTATTACATCCGCGTTTGTCAGCCATTCGACAAAGCCGGGGCCTACGGAGCGCAGGACTTTGTTGGGCTGGTGGGCATCGACCGCCTCGAAGGATCGTTTTATACGGTTATGGGCCTGCCCACACACCGGGTGTATCAGGCCTTGAAAGCCTTTGCTGCCTGATCAGCAATACGACTGAGTTGATCTGGCCTACGCCGACGGTGGCGTCCAGCCCAGCTTTTGCTTCAGGTCGAACGTATGGCCGGCGAAGAGCATCAGGATGTGGTGTTTATCGAAAGCAGTCTTCAACGCCTTCATGGCCTCGCTCAGCGCCACCGCGTGCGGCGTGGTGGTTGGGTTTATCCAGAACGATAGCGAGAATTGGATGCTGTCGCCGAAACTCCGGTAGTTGAACTCGGGCTTGGGGGAGGGCAAGACAAACGGCAACGTACCTACAGCCGTCAGCGCCACCTGCTGAGCCGTATTCAGGTCGTCGAGGTATGATACGTTGGCCACTAGCTCGACCCGGCGCTGTCCCAGCCGCGAATAGTTGATGATTGGCTTCTGAAACACATCCTTGCTGGGCAGTTCCACCGTTTGCCCCTGCCCGTTGTCGAGCACCACCGACCGGAGCTTGATAGCGAGAACCTTACCCAAAAAACCGTTGGTTTCGACGGTGTCACCCACCTGAATGGGGCGCGCCAGGGCAATCATGGTGCCCGAAATAAAGTTGGCCGTCAGATCCTGAAAGGCGAAGCCCACGGCCAGCGCAATCACGCCAGCCCCTGCCAGCAGCGACGTTACGGTTTTGTCGAGCCCCAGCACACCCAGGGCAATGAACAGGCCGGCCGACACGATCAGCACCCGCACCACGGCCCCCGTGAGGTTCACCAGCGATAGGTTGTCGCTGACACGGGTTAGGCCGCGCACACTCCAGCGGCTGACCCAGCGCGAGAGCATGGCGAAAAAGAGCAGGAGCAATATGGCCACGGCAAGCTTAGGCACCAGCCGGGCCGCTTGCAGAAACCAACTGAGCAGTTCAGCGTAGATGAGCGAGGCCGCTTTTTGTAGATTCATAAGGTGGTGTGTCTGTTACCCCGTCAGATTGGCTGCTCAAGAGCCATCAGAGAGGTAAACATACCTTATGTCAACGGGACTACGGAGCCTGATGTTTGGGGCACTGCCCGCTCAACCGGCCCGCTAACGTACCCGTGCCCGCAGGGCGTCGCGGTAGCCGGGGCTGAGCGGCACCGGCAGTTTGTCGCCCATCAGCACCTGCTCGTGCTCAATTTTATGGATGTGCGCCAGATTGATGGCATACGATTTATGAATGCGCATGAACTGCTCGGCCGGGAGCAGCGGCAGCACGTCGGCAAAGCGCATGCGGGCCACTACACGCCGGTCAGCTTCATAAAAAACGGCCGATTTTCCCTCCGATTCCACAAACAGCACCGCGTCGAGGTCAAGACCAACGGTTTCGTTCTGGGTATTGGTTACAACGAGTTGGTGGGGTTGCTGTCCGTCGGGAAGGGGCATGGGGATTACGCTTGCTTGCGCCGTTTTCGGGCAAAATAGGTGGTGAGAAGGCCCGCCGTAACGCCGCCGGTGATAGCGGGAGAGGCTTCGTAACCGCCAAAGTAATGTAAAGCGGCGAAAATAAGTTGTAGGCCCAGCACGAAGCCAAGCAGCTTGATTAGGTCAGTACGGATCATAGCCTGAAAGAGGAAAGTCTACTAATATACAAGATTTCTCCGTGTATAGGTTTCCTCGAGGGCAATAATCAGTAACTCGAATTGTCGCATTGGGGCGTGTTAGGCTCTTACGCGTTGTCTTTAACCCGGCGCAGGGTACGGCCCCCCAGCGCCAGACCCAGCAGCGCCAGCACGATCAGATACCAGGTCAGTGTGCCGGTCGCCACATAATCGACGATCGCTTTCAGGGCCGAAAAAACGCCTACCAGCAGAAACAGCGTAGCCAGTAACAACTGAGGGCGTGACGGCAGGGGAGAAGGGGCTGGTTTCTTTGGCACAGCAACTGAGATTGGGATAGCTTAACAACCCCAAAATTGGTTGAGCCGGTTCAATCGGGCAAGACCAGACTGGGGGTCTGGTACACGGCGTACAGTGCCTGGGTGGATACCGTTCGGGTCACATGCGCTACCGGCGAACGCGGCGTCAGGTTGCGCCGGATCAGGGCTACTACGGATAGGGAGCCCAGGAAGATCACGATCCAGGCGAAGGTTCTGATAATCGATGCAGGCTGCATAAAGGAAAGTTGAGTGTGTGGTCATTGACTGACGGCTCAAACCTACAGCATGACCCCACACCGGGCAAAGCAGTTGGGATAAAGTGCCCAAAGAATGGGAGGAACTGCCCCTTTTTGGGGATATATTGCTTCCCTTCCTAGTCCTCGTCATGCATCGTATCACCAGTATCGACATTACCCGTGGGTTAGTCATGGTCATTATGGCCCTCGATCACGTCCGCGATCTGCTCCATTTGCCCGCGCTGACACAAAACCCAACCGACCTGGCCACCACCACGCCCGCGCTCTTTTTTACCCGCTGGATCACGCACCTTTGCGCGCCCACCTTCGTCTTTCTGTCGGGTACGTCGGCTTACCTGTCGTTGCAGCGGCGCAGTGGTGCGTCGGCGCGGGGCGCTGCGCGGCAGTTTCTGCTGAAGCGGGGGCTGGTGTTGCTCCTGCTCGAACTAACGCTGATCAACTTCGCCTTTTGGTTCGATATTCAGTTTCGTACCATCATGTTGCAGGTCATCTTTGCTATTGGCGGCGGCTTGATGGTATTGTCGCTGTTGGCCCGGCTACCCGTCCGCTGGGTCGGGGCGCTGGGTGCGCTGATCGTCGTCGGTCATTTGCTACTGCCGGGTTTACCGCCCACTACGCCGCAGGGGCTGCAAGTGCTCTGGTCGGTGTTGTTCCGGCCTAACCTCTTCACCGTCAGTCCGGCATTCTCGCTGCTGGTGGCCTATCCGCTGGTGCCCTGGCTGGGGCTGATGCTGATCGGTTATGCCACGGGGCCCCTGTTTGAGCGACCCCTCGCCCAGCGCAAGGCGCTATGGTGGCGGCTAGGGTTAGGTACGTTGGCGGTCTTTGGGTTGCTCCGGTTTCTCAACGGTTACGGCGACCCGGCGCCCTGGGCGGTGCAACCAACCAGCGTCTTTACGCTGCTGTCCTTTCTGAACGTAAGCAAGTACCCGCCCTCGTTGCTGTATGGGCTGCTGATGATTGGTCTGATGCTGCTCATCCTGGCGCTGGCCGAAGGTGCCGACAACGCCTTCACGCGCTGGTTGCAGGTTTACGGCTCGGTGCCCATGTTTTACTACATCCTGCACTGGTATCTGGTGCACATCAGCATGGTGGTAATGGTGCTGTTACAGGGCTACTCGCTGGGTCAGCTGCCCATTGGCACGCTTAGCTTTGGCCGGCCACCCGGCGCTGGCGTATCGCTGCCGGTGGTGTATGGCGTCTGGATCGGGCTGGTGTTGGCCTTGTATCCTCTGTGTCGTTGGTACAGCCGCTATAAAGCCGCCCACCCTGAATTGGGTTGGTTGCGGTACATATAAAGACGATTCCCGTTGGCTATT
The DNA here is from genome assembly GCF_000331105.1 of Fibrella aestuarina BUZ 2. NCBI lineage: Bacteria > Pseudomonadati > Bacteroidota > Cytophagia > Cytophagales > Spirosomataceae > Fibrella > Fibrella aestuarina. The sequence goes on from NC_020054.1 coordinate 1,906,395, forward strand.
GTATGTGTAATAGCCAACGGGAATCGCAAAACGGGAAACTCAAAACTGATAAAATACCCGGGCACGCAGGCCAGCCGAGGCGGCGTTGACACCGCTGCGTTGACCCATGATCGGCGCCGAGGCGATGGGGCTAAGCTGTGCCACGAATGGGCCGAACTGCCGTTCCAGCCCAGCGCCGAACGTCCAGCTGCTGTAGAGACCCACGGGCCGCGAATACGTCAGATTTCGTTGCTCGTAATCGCGCGGGATGCGTTCATAGGCAAAGCTTACGGTCTCGCTCGGGTCCAGGCCAATCGTTGCGCCAACAAAGGGGGTCAGGAAAAATTTCCGACCGATATCCAGCCGGTAGCCCACCTGAACGGGCATTAGCACGGCCGAGGCTGTCCGATTGATATCGAAGAATTTGCGAATCACCGGAAACGGGTTGCCCGGCCCCATGTTGCCCGCCCCGACCTCGTTGGGGTATTCCCGCCGGAAATCGTGTTTGGTCCGTTCGCTGAACTGAATTTCGGTTTGGTACGAATCGCCCGACCAGGTTGCCTGCCCAAAGCCCGCGCTAATCGTCAGTCGATTGTTGACCACCAGTTCGCCGTAAACGCCGTAGGTGGTCATCGCGGTCGTCGCATCGCCGCCCACGCCCAGCCGCCAGCGGAGGTTCGTGGGGTTGGTGTGTTTTTCGGGGATGGCCGCGGCTACCTCAGCCGGAGCCAGTGCGTAGGGTGATCGATAGCGCACTCGCCGTAGTCGTCGTTGCCAGCTATCGACCCACTCGTCTGACTGGGCCAGGCTGGCAATTCGATCGACCGATTTAATGTTCGCCAAAAACGACGCCCCCGTTGGCTGCGTCGGTGGGGCGGTTGGTGAGGTGGCACCGGGTGCGTTCGTTACCCGATCGACCGGATTGGCATTTGAGTAGACAGGTGTTTCATGCAGACGTGGCGATGAGGAACGCGTTGGAGAAGTGGGCACTGATGAATTGAACGTACCTGATGGCTGATTGCCACCGCTGGTATTGGGCGCGGCGCGTTGCGATAACAACGTTCGCCGGTTGCCCTTCCGCGACCCGACCCGGTTGGCTACCGACCGATCTGCTGATCCGGTACCGGCGCTGACTTCGGCGCGCCCGTTGGTCGTCGGCATGCCATTGCCGCTGGCCTCGGGCGTTGCGGCATCTGGTTCAGGCGGTGAGGTAGGCGCGGCTACGACCCGTTCGTCCGTTGCGCGGGGCAAGGCACCTTGCGGCTGAGCCGTTCGGGTCGACCAGCGTTCGGCAGGCAACGTACCTGGTGCATCGGCGGCGTTGGGTTCAGCTACCGGCACTGGCACTGAATTGGGTACAACCCGTGGCGGAACGGCCGAGCGCGACAGCGACGTACCCGGCGCCACACCCGCCGGCGCGAACGTACCTGACCCGGCACCCGGCTCCAGTGGCGACGGCATAGCCACCGGCACGCGCTGCACCACATACACCGTATCGGGGCGGGGTTGGCTGGCAATGTCCGTAACGGTCTTTTGCAGGCTCGTCTGCACCTGTTCCAGCTTCGATACCGTGGTGGTCAGCGTCTGAATCCGGTCGTTCAGCGTTTGGTTGGTCCGGTATTGCCAGATCGACACCACCAGCAGGCTGGCGGCTGCCGCGGCCGTGAAAGCTGGTTGCAGCCAATGCACGGGTGCGTGCCAGATCGAAGGCGGAAAGCCCCGGCCAGCCATAAACCGCCGCAATTGCGTCCAATTTTTTTCTTGAAATGGCGGATTGACCTCCTCCAGTTTTCGCCGGAGCGCGTCGTCAAAACGGTCATTAGTCATAGTAGCGGGAAGAAGACTGTGGATGAGATGACCGGTGGGCCATCGTAACTAATTCCTGAAGCCGAAGCCGGGCGCGCAAGAAATGGGAGCGAACCGTCGCCTCGTTGGCATTAAGGCTATCGGCTACCTCGCGCAGGCTGTAGCCGTCGACCACATGCATCATAAACACGGTGCGGGGCACAGGCGGCAGCTGTTGCACCAGACTCAGAATCTCGTCGGCCGAGAGCCGGTCGACCACCGTCTCGTCGGTGTTGGCCACGTCGGGTGGCGTATGCGCCGGATTGGCCGGGGTTGCGGAGATCGTGTCGAGCTTGTGGTATTTACGGTGGTAGCTGATGGCCGTATTCACCACGATGGTGCGGAGCCAGGCCTTAAACGGCAGGGCCGAATCGTAGGAGCCGAGGTGCTGGAATACCTTCAGGAAGCTTTCGTTCAGCACATCGTCGGCCTCATCGACATTCGCCATGTAGCGCAGGCATATGCTCTTGGCATAGCTATAGTATTGCCGAAACAGCGTTCGTTGCGCGCGAACGTCGTTGCCTCGGCAAGCCTCGATAACACTCAGCAAATCGTTATCGGTAAACGTAGATTTTCGGCGAAACAGCAAGCCCGTTAGTAGCTAAGGTCCATAATTAGAAGTCAGTTTTTCTTACGCCACACGGCGTGAAAGTGTTGCAGTGGCAGGCCATACCGGGTCAAAAAAAAGCGCAATAATTCGTTGAGTGTCTGGTGCAACGCTCCATTCATCGGCCGCGTAAAGAAGGGCAAATGACCGACAGGATAATGAATATACTTATACTGGGTGGAATGCAAGCCTATGGGCCGGGCCTGCCTGGCGGCAAGAGCTACGTGAGTCAGCTAATCAGGCGGCTTCGGGCCGATGGATACGCGGTGCAGGTCGACCAATATGGACCGCTGACGCTACCAGAAGCGGCTACGTTGCTGTCGCGGCTGAAACTGTACGACTACGACTACCTGCTTCTGCAACTGGGCGATGCAGAACTGGCCCAACCCTACCGGTGGCCTGTTCGCCACCCCGCCACCCACCTCAACCCAAGCCTGGGTACGTGGCTGCGACGGCGGGTCAGTCAGCTGCATTTGTGGGCGCGGCGCCATCAGACCGCTCCGATGCGCGTGCTGCGGCATCAGCTGGCCACGGTGCTGATGCTGGTACAACCCTACCGTAACCGCACGCTGATGGTGCCGCCCCTGCCCCAGCGCCGGGCGGGGGCAGCGTTGCAACAAGCGCTGACCCAATCGCTTTTCCTCGACGAGTCACGGCTGTGGGGTGTTCCCTGCTACGACGTGGCAACGTTGCTCGACCACGATAGCCTGCTGTTTCAGACCGACACGACCGATGACCTGAACGAGTTGGCGCACGAACTGCTGGGCAGCACCCTGCACACCCAACTGATTGAACACGATCCCGTGCCACCTGAGCGCCCCCGCTGGCGTCGCCCGTCTACGTCTTAATCGCCTTACCCCGTACGCGTTCCATAGTCCAATTCCCAATTCACGAAAACCACTATGCTCCAAAAACTCTTATTCGGGCTGGCGCTGCTCGTCGCCGTGGCGGCCTGCACCCAGCAAAACAACTCGCTCGATCCGCAGCAGGACGACGAAGCCACGGCGGTGATCAACTCGCTGGCCCGGCTGGGCAACCCCAACAACGCCACCGGCGTTACCGGCAAGCCCTGTAGCGAAACCCTGATCGACAAAGCGCAGGTGCCGCAGGCCATTTTCGACTACCTGGCCAAAACCTACCCGACCTACGCCTTTGTGCAGGCCGAGCAGGGCACCGATCCCAAAGGCGCGACCTTCTACGAAATCCAGTTTACGCTCGATGGCAAGAAGCGGCAACTCCATTTCGACGCGGCTGGCACCGTACTGGCTGGCCCCGGCAACGGCCCGAAAGGCCCCGGCCCCGGTGGCCCCAAGGGCTTCACGGCAACGCCACCCGTCCGGACCGACATTACTATCGATAAACTGCCGAAGCCGGTACTCGATTACATGGCGGTCAATTTTACCGGGTATACGTTCGTAAAGGCTGAAGTCGTCACCGACCCCACCACCGGCGCCGTGCTGTTTTATGATGTACGTTACACGCTGAACGGGAAGACCCGCGACGCTCACTTCGACGTAAACGGTAATCTGCAGGCGCCGAAACGCGGACCTGGTGGCCCCGGTGGCGGTCCCGGTGGTCCGGGCGGTGGCCCCGGTAATGGCGGTTGATTAACGAACTAACCTATGATGATGGCCCCTACCTGCGCAGGTAGGGGCTTTTTTTGTGTGGGCGTGTTTCTGGTGCGCTCGCTAAAGCGCAGGTGGATCAGGGGTAAAATGGCTGCGTTGCGACTTACGCTAGTAGAGCCCTCGCTAACGATCACCAAACGGTTTGATAGCGGTTGGGCAGCTTCCTAAAATCAACGTTCGCTATGCTACGTACCCTTGCCTTTTCCCTATCGGTTTGCCTAAGTGCCGGGTTTGTCCAGGCCCAGTCTTTGCGCCCACCGGCCTATCCGCTCATCACGCACGACCCCTATTTCAGTGTCTGGAGCACGACCGACAAACTCACCGAATCGCCCACCCGCCATTGGACGGGCAAGGCGCAGTCGCTGGAAGGCGTAATTCGGGTGGATGGCAAAGCCTATCAGTTTCTCGGTGCTATCCCAACCAACTACCGGACAATCCTGGCAACGGGCGAACTAAAGCCCTATCCGGCCCAATACACCTTCGCAAAACCCGCCGCCGGTTGGGAAACGCCCGATTTCAACGCGACGGGCTGGCAGTCGGGCATGGGGCCCTTTGGCGATACGCCCGAAGCCAAAACCCGCTGGCGGAATGTCCGCACTAATCCCGACGGGATCTACTACCGCCGTGAGTTTGATTACGACGGCAAAAGCGACCCCTCGGCCATGCTGCTGTCGATCAACCACGACGACGATGTTAAGGTGTACCTCAACGGCACGCTCATCCTCGAAAAGGCCGATTACATCAGCGAGTACGTGAACCTGCCTCTCTCGGCGGCGGGCCAGAAAGCGCTGCGCACGGGCCGGAACGTGCTGGCGGTGCATTGCGTGAGCCCACGGGGCGGGTCGTTCATCGACGTGGGCCTGATCGTACCGGCGCCTACCTCGGCTGGGGTTAGCCCCGCCACCCAAACCGACGTCACGGTGTCGGCCACGCAAACGGAGTATACGTTTCTGGCGGGTCCGGTGTCGCTGACGGCCAATTTCCTGTCCCCGTTACTGCTCAATAACATTGACCTGGCGGCGCGTCCCGTAACGTACCTGACCTTCACGACCCGTTCCACGGATGGCAAACCGCATACCGTACAACTCTACGTCAGCGCGGCCGGTACGCTGGCGTCACACTCGGCGGGGCAGGATGTCGCTGCCAGGACGGGCAAAGCAACGGGTGGCGTGCAGTGGCTACAGGTCGGTACGCAGCAGCAACCGGTTTTGCAGCGAAAGGGCGACAACGTGCGCATCGACTGGGGGTACGCTTATCTGGCTGCACCCGCATCCACCAACGCCCAACTGGCGCCCGGCTCGCTGACGGCTCTGAAAAACACGTTTGTGACGGAGGGCGCACTGGCCCCGGCTACGGGTGAAGAAACCGTTGGGTCGGCCGGGGAGGTAGGTCTGGCTGTGAGTGTACCGGTTGGTTCGGTGGGTACGTCGCCCGTGCAAAAACACCTTATGCTGGCCTATGACGATGAGTATTCGGTGCAGTATTTCGGGCAGAACCTGCGGCCCTGGTGGCGGCGCGACAACAAAACCGACATGCCCGCTCTGCTGCGCACGGCCGAAGCCGACTACAGCCAACTGGTGAAACAGAGCACTGCCTTCGACAAAAAACTGTATGCCGATGCGCTGAAAGCCGGTGGCAAACAGTACGCCGATCTGTGCGCACTGGCCTATCGGCAGGCGATTGCGGCGCACAAAATTGTAGCAGGTCCGAAAGGGGAGGTGTTCTTCTTCTCGAAAGAAAATTTCAGCAACGGGTCTATCGGCACCGTCGACGTGACCTACCCGTCGGCGCCGCTGTTTCTGCTGTATAACCCCACGCTGCTGACGGGCATGACCGAGCCTATTTTTCAGTATTCGGAAAGTGGCCGCTGGACCAAACCCTTCGCTGCACACGACGTGGGAACGTATCCACAGGCCAACGGGCAAACTTACGGTGAAGACATGCCCGTGGAGGAGTGCGGTAACATGCTCCTGCTGACGGCGGCGATTGTGAAAGCGCAGGGCAATGCAGCCTACGCCAAGAAGCACTGGCCCGTGCTGACGACCTGGGTAAACTACCTGCGTGACAACGGCTTCGACCCGGCTAATCAACTCTGCACCGACGATTTTGCCGGGCATCTGGCTCGCAACGCCAACCTGTCGCTCAAAGCGATTCTGGGTATCGCGGCCTATGGGCAGATGGCCGCTATGCAGGGCGACCGCAAAACCGCCGACACGTACCTGGCTATTGCCCGTGACATGGCTACGCGCTGGCAACGACTCGCCGCCGACAACCGGCACTACGACCTGACGTTTGAGAATAAAGCCGATACCTGGAGCCAGAAATACAATTTGGTTTGGGACAAGTTGCTGGGGCTGAACATCTTCCCCAAAACGGTGGCGCAGGAAGAAATCGCTTACTACCTGACCAAACAGCAACCCTACGGCCTGCCGCTCGACAGCCGCAAGACCTACACCAAATCGGACTGGATTATGTGGACGGCAACGATGGCTGATTCAGAGCGGGATTTTCAGGCGTTCATCGCGCCTGTCTGGAAGTTTGCCAACGAAACGCCCTCGCGCGTTCCCCTGACCGACTGGCACGAAACCACCGATGCCAAACAGGTGGGTTTCCAGGCGCGCTCGGTAGTGGGCGGCTATTACATCAAGCTATTGGAAAAAGCATTCAAGGCGAAGAAATAAGAGTCGTTTCTTCTTGTTGCTGATTGGGTAAATGCTCTGATTATTAGGAATTTATAATTTTCTTGTCATCCCGGCCGGGATGACAAGAAAGACCGTACACTCCCTTCAATTCAATCGCGGGTCGATGGGCTGGGTGAGCCAGACCCGGAAGCGGGATTGGTCGTCGAGCGTATTGCCGGCTGACGCGTAGTCGCAGAGCCTGAGCGGCACGGGTTTATTGTCGCCTTCCTTGTGCGATTCGAGCCGGAACAGGGCGTCAAACTGCATCCAGAGTCCGGTTTTCGCCGCCGAAACCGGCTTTAGCTCAACGTACCCGTCTTGCCCGACTACGGGGCTGATGGTTTCATCGACGCTGGGACCGCCCAGCCGGGCATCGCGGGTGAGCACGACGGGTCCGCGCACAATGGCCAGATGCTGCGGCATATCGCCCAGCCGGACCACCCGCCCGCGCATATCCAGCGTTAGGCTAAGCTGATCACCGGTCTGCCAGGTACGTTTAATGGCTACATATTCACCCGCCACAACTGTCGGCACTGCCTGCCCGTTGACTGTTACGGTCGACTGAACGCTCCAGGCCGGGATACGTACCCGGACGGTAAACGATTCGGTCTTGGGCAGCGACAGGTGCAGCGTACTTTGCCCAGAAACCGGATAGTCGGTTTGCTGGCGCAGGCTGACCGACTGCCCGCCCGGCGTGTTGGCCAGGTACGTTCCTTCGGCGTAGAAATTAACCTGGACGCCATCCGCTCGGCTCATCACGACTGTCTGTGGGAGGGTGAACAACCCCCGCGGGCCACTGGCTACGCAGCAGTTGAGGCCCATACCGCACTGCTCGCCGCCTTCCAAACGCTGCCCGCTCAGGGGCGTGTATTTGGTCCAGTCGGAGCCGTCGGCTTTCATCGACCCGAGCAGCGCGTTGTAATACGTTTGCTCGATGGCATCGGCATACCGGGCGTCGCCGGTGAGGCGCAGCAGTTGCTGACTCAGCTTGATCCAGGTGGCTGTCACGCAGGTTTCCTGGTAGTGGTTGATCGACAGCGTTTGCAGCGCTTTCCCGCCAAACCAGCATTCCACGCTCGAGCCCGACCCCGCCAGATTGATCTCGGTATCCCGGATGTTCTGCCACGTTTTCTCGACGGCGGCTTTGTAGGCGGGCTTGCCCGTCAGCCGGTATAGTTCGAGCAGACCCTCGTAGCACGACATCATCTCGTAGGCTTTCTGCCCCTGTTCCCAGCCAAACCAGTTTTTGGGCTTTGGGAATCGGTTGGCCACATCCACGTCAGCTTTGGCAATCAGTTGCGGCCCCTCGGGCGACTCCCACTGTTGCACAATGGTTTCGGCAAACGCCAGATACCGCTTGTCGGCGGTGCGGCTGTAGAGCAGGCAGACTGGTTCGAGCACCGAGGTCGCGGCCATGCCCCGGTGATTACCCTGTTTCACCAGCAGCGCTTTCCGCGCCGACAGTTCGTTGATCAGGTGATCGGTTACTTTGCTGGCAGCGTTTAGACTGCGTTTGTCATTCGTCAGGTCATAGTAGGCCAGCAGCCCCAGCAGGCAATATTTGCGGCCCCAGATGTCCCATTGTTGCAGGTGGCTGGTATCGGCGTAGTTGCCGATGTAGCCGTCGGGCGTTTGGGTGGCGAGCAGGTCGGCAACGGCTTTGTCCAGCACGTTTTTGAGTTGGGGTTCGGGCCGGTAGCGGTAGGCCAACACGGCCGAGGTAAACCATTTTCCCCAGAATTCGCTCTGCCAGCAACGAGTTTCGGTGCGGTCGCGAAACGGGGCCACCAGCCGATCAACGTTTTGCGCCAGGATACGGTGCTGATACGATGCATCCAGTCGGTCGCCCACAAAACCCGTCAGCCGGGCCGATTGGGCGGGTTGTAGCTGGTCAGCCACGGCCGGTTTAACCACAACCTGCGCCAGACCATGCGGAACGGCAATCAGCCAACCGGCCAACGCGATCAAACTCAGAGGAAACAGACGCATACCAGTAGGGTTTTCGGGGGTCTGCATCAGAGAGGCGCCAGCCAGCTGTACTTACTGATGTTGGTACGAAAAGCGATGCATCGTGGACGTGTCGCTCATACGAGCGACATTCCAACGGTTGAACGTACCTGGCGGTCTAGTGCGAAAAAGCTTTCTCTGATGCGCTACGTTGTCTGTTTACTGACCCTCTTCGTAATGGCGTGTAGTACGCCTGCCGACATGACGCCCGATTTGCTTTATCGGACCTATACCTACGTGCAGAAGAATCCCGGCGGCACGGATCAAACGGTTATCGTCACGTTGACGCGGCAAAACGAGGTCCGTTTCGGGGTGGATAAACAACTAGCTATCTGTTGCGCGCCCACCCGCTTCCGGGCGACTACTACCACGATTGAGTTTCTGGGTCCAGAGGTGCCGAATCCCGTTTGTGCCGCGGTCGATTGCCGTATGTCGGAGTTGGTTGCCAGCACGCCCTGGCAAATTGAGCGGCTAAACGCCATCGAGCTAGTGATCACAACCAATCAGCAGCGGCTCGTGCTAACCGCCCAGTAAACCGATTCAGCCTGTTTTTCACCGATGCTATCGTTTGTGTGGAAAACAGGCTGAGTAGTTAATAATTAGGCTAGTTAAGTAGTGTTTTTGTCATCCCGACGTTAGGAGGGGTCTTGACGTATCCTCACTTGAGACTAATGACGCATCAAGATCCCTCCTAACATCGGGATGACAAAAATGTCGCCCACTGCTCACTGTTCACGACGCTTCACTTCTTCAGCAACTCGGCCCGCTGATCGTCGCGGAGGGTTGGGTACGTGATGCCCAGTTGCTCCAGGTACGTCTTGTATTTCGACGGATCGTAGTAATAGGGCTTGAGCTTCGGTTTGAAATCGGTCATGATCTTCTGGTTGAGGTACACCGCCGGGAATTCCTTGTTGGAAATCAGCGGCGTATACTTCTGCTCTTTCGTCTGCTCGTTGACGTAGTAGTCTTTCGCCTGCTGGATCAGGTCGGGTTTCAGGAGCAGATCGAGCAGGGTCATGGCCTCGGCTTTGGCCCCGGCCACAATGCCTTTGTGGGCAATGGGCGTGGCCATCGAAATGGCGTTGCTCCAGTGATGGCCTGGCAAATCGGGAATGTTGCTCGGGTAGCGCAGTACGATCGTCGGCACCGACCAGGCGATGTCGGCGATATCGTCGGAGCCGCCCGTGAGTGGCACAAAATTCTGGCCACCCATCATCACGGTTGGGGCGGTGTTGGCGGGCAGGCCAAGACTGTCGAGTTTCACGGCCAGCCCTTCCGTCTTGCGCGATTGCAGCTCTTTCTGCGTCGCTTTCGCCAGTAGCTGATCGTCCGCCGACCAGGTGGGCAAGCCTACCTTTTTAATGTTCTGATAAGCAGCTTCGGCAATGGGCTTGTTGAAATGCCCCGGCCAGGCTGAGCCCAGAATTTCGTAAGAAACCTTTGTCTCGGTCATTTTGGCGGCACCCTCGGCGATAGCCAGCCCCGTCTCGAACAGCTTACGGATTTTGGGGTAGCTGCGTTCGCGGAAATAATACCAGACCGACGCTTTCGACGGCACCACGTTAGGCTGATCGCCCCCGTCGGAGATTACGTAGTGCGAGCGCTGCGTGAGTTCGAGGTGTTCGCGGCGGTAGTTCCAGCCGATATTCATCAGTTCTACCGCATCGAGCGCCGACCGACCCCGCCACGGTGCGCCGGCTGCGTGCGCCGCCGACCCTTCAAACGTAAACCGCACCGACACCAGCCCGTTGTTGCCCGCGTCGCCGTAGGACGTCACGAGGTTATCGCCGACGTGGGTGAAAATGCAGGCGTCGACATCCTTGAAATAGCCATCGCGGATGTAGAAGGCTTTGGCCCCAACCAGCTCTTCGGCCACGCCGGGCCACAGCATCAACGTACCCGGAATCTTGTCGCGCTCCATCAGCTTTTTCACCGACAGCGCTGCCACAATGTTGAGCGCCTGCCCTGAGTTATGCCCCTCACCGTGGCCCGGTGCGCCGTCGACAATCGGGTCTTTGTAGGCCACGCCGGGTTTCTGACTCGCTTTCGGAATGCAGTCGACATCGGAGCCGATGGCGATGACGGGCTTGCCGTTGCCCCAGGTGGCGATCCAGGCAGTGGGCATACCCGAAATGTTTTTCTGGATGGTGAAGCCCTCTTTTTCGAGCAACGTAGTCAGGTACGTGTACGTCTCGACTTCCTGAAAGCCCAATTCCGAGAAGCTGAACAGCATGTCATTGATCTGCTGTGCCTGGTCTTTGCGGGCCTCCACGGCGGCAATGGCTTCGGCTTTGAGCTTGTCGAGCGGGGTAGCGGCGGCTTGCTTTGCGCCTTTTTTGGACTGCCCCAGCGCCAGTATCGGCAGTAGCAGCAGGACTAGGTATGTGTGTTTCATGAGGTTATGCGAGGTTGATTCATTGACTTAATTCATCTCATCTATCAGGTACGTTCATTTGCGGTAATCGAGGGGTGGTTTCCGGTCGCCCGCCAGGGATTTGTAGGTGAACGATGCCCCGCCCCGCGCGTTGTCGAGCTCGGTTTTCGCCGTTTTGATCAGATCCGGTTTTTGAAAAAGCGAAATAGCGGTCATCGAGAGCGTCTTGGCCGCTACCAGCATACCTTTGAAGCCGATCGACATGCCATCGCAGGCCACGGCCTGCCAGCTGTGGGCCGGTACGCCGGGTACCCAGGTCGCCGTGGATAGCCCGGCCGTTGGAACGACCCAACTGACGTCGCCCACGTCGGTCGAGGCGGGCGTGATGCCCCCCAGCGCATAGGGCAGAATCTCGCCCGCGCTGCCGACTGGTGGCAGCGTCTGGGTGACGAGTGTCTGCCGGAGTTTGTTGGCAAAATCGACTTCACTTGGCGTGAGCTGCACGCCACCTACCGCTTGCAGGCTGGTTTGCATCACCTGCGCCAGCGTTTCGTTGGGCAGCAGGTTGTACAGCCCGGCCATCACCTCGTAGCTCATGGTGGTTTCGGTGCCTAGCGCCGCGGCCTGTGCCGTTTTCATGATGCGCGCCCAGACGTCTTCCAGCCCCTGCGCCGAGGGGTGCCGGATGGTGTACTCGACTTCGGCATAGTCCGGCACGATGTTGGACGTGAGCCCGCCCTGTTTGATGACGTAGTGAATCCGCGTTTCGGGCGTGACGTGTTCGCGCATGAGGTTCACCATGTAGTCCATCGCCTCGACGGCGTCGAGCGCCGACCGGCCTTTTTCGGGAGCCGCTGCGGCGTGCGCCGCTCGCCCACTAAACCGGAACAGGGCCACCCGGTAGGCCAGCGACGACGCCGGACTGGCGCTGTTGCGGTCGCCCGGGTGCCAGTGCAACACGGCGTCGACGGGTTTGAACACGCCCGCCTGCACCAGGTACGTTTTGCCGCCGCCCGCGCCCTCTTCGGCGGGCGTTCCGATGAGTTGAATCGTGCCCGGTCGGCCCGTCTGTTTAAGCCAGTCTTTCGTGGCAACTGCCGCCGCCACCGACCCTACGCCAAAAAGGTTATGCCCACAGGCATGCCCGTAGGCATTGGGAACGAGCGGCTTGCGCGTCGGTACCGAATCCTGTGATAAACCCGGCAGCGCATCCATTTCGGCGAGTAGGCTAATGACGGGCGCGCCCTGTCCGTAGCTTGCCACGAAGGCGGTGGGGATGCCTGCGATGCCGGGTGTAATGGTGAAGCCTTGCTGCCGGAGTTCGTCCTGCAACAGGCGGCTTGTCTTTTCTTCCAGGTAACCCGGTTCGGCCAGTTTCCAGATCTGGCCCGCCAGTGCGGCATAGTGTGGGTACTGCCGGTCGAGTTGAGCGATGATCGTTTTTTCGGGCTGCGCACGGAGGGGGAGGCTCGCTAGTAGGCTGAGCCAGAGCAGGTAGGTATGTTTCATGGAGGATGCAGGTTGCTTTTGTAAAGTAGCACCGGATTGCATCCGGTGCAAGTGAGGCTTCGCGGGGGAAGTGCCCACTTCCGGTTAGATAAGCACCACGAGCGCCTTGTTAGCCTATCACGAACAAGCTGACCCGGCGAAGCGCCACGTACACCGGATTTTATTCCGGCGTTACATGCTACCTTTGCGGCCAAATTTTGTAGTGTTTATTCTCGTATCTAATCATAACACAATGGCAAAGATTAAGGTGGCGAATCCGGTTGTCGAACTGGACGGCGACGAAATGACCCGCATCATCTGGAAATTCATCAAAGACAAGCTGATTCTGCCCTACGTTGACGTCGACATCAAATACTATGACCTCGGTATCGAATACCGCGACGAAACCAACGATCAGGTAACCATCGATGCGGCCAACGCCATCAAAGAATACGGCGTGGGTATCAAGTGCGCAACCATCACGCCCGACGAAGACCGCGTGAAGGAGTTCAACCTGAAGCAGATGTGGAAGTCGCCCAACGGTACGATCCGGAACATTCTGGACGGCACCGTATTCCGCGAGCCCATCGTCATGAAGAACGTACCCCGCCTCGTTACCAACTGGACGGCCCCTATCATCATTGGCCGGCATGCCTTTGGCGATCAGTACCGCGCTACGGATTTCGTGGTGCCCGGCCCCGGTAAGCTGACGATGAAGTTTGAAGGCGAAGACGGCAGCGTGCAGGAGTTCGACGTGTATCAGTTCAAAGGCGGTGGCGTAGCCATGGGGATGTACAACGTTGATGAGTCGATCCGTGGGTTTGCCCGCGCTTGCTTCAACGTGGCCCTCGACAAAGGCTGGCCGCTGTACCTGTCGACCAAAAACACGATCCTGAAAAAATATGACGGTCGTTTCAAAGATATTTTCCAGGAGATTTATGACGCCGAATATGCGGGCAAAGTGCATTATGAGCACCGCCTCATCGACGACATGGTGGCCTCGGCCCTGAAATGGGAAGGCAACTTTGTATGGGCCTGCAAAAACTATGATGGCGACGTACAGTCGGATACGGTAGCGCAGGGCTTCGGTTCACTGGGTCTGATGACCTCGGTACTGGTGACGCCCGATGGCAAAACGATGGAAGCGGAAGCCGCCCACGGCACCGTGACGCGTCACTATCGCGAGTACCAGAAAGGCAACAAAACGAGCACCAACCCGATCGCCTCGATCTATGCCTGGACGCGTGGGCTGGCCTTCCGGGGTAAACTCGATAACAACCAGGAACTGATCGATTTCGCCAACGCCCTCGAAGCAGTTTGCGTAGAAACGGTAGAAAGCGGAAAAATGACCAAAGACCTGGCGCTGTCGGCCTACCCGGCCGGTACGAAACTGGTGGCGGGTGAGCATTACCTCAACACCGAAGATTTCCTTGAGGCGCTCGATGAGGCACTGAAAGCTAAGCTGGCGTAAGGTATCGCCCTGATTCACACGGAGTGTACGAATGCCTGTACAAAACTGTCCCTGCTGACGGTTCTGTGCAGGCATTTGTCGTTATGCAACGTAGGGGAGAAAGAGGGGGCAGTCGCTAACCAAAAGGGGCTACGGTAGTTTCTAGTGAAGCGGTACTACGGGTCGTACGCCTGAACCGACATACCACCATGGCAGCACACACTCCCCGGCGCTACGACGCTATCATCATCGGCGTTGGTCAGGCCGGTAAACCACTGGCCATGGCGCTTGCCAAAGCGGGCCGTTCGGTAGCCGTTATTGAACGGAAATGGGTGGGCGGCACCTGCATTAATTACGGCTGTACGCCCACCAAAACCCTACTAGCGTCGGCGCAGGCCGCTTACGAGGCACGCCGTCTGAGCGAATACGGTGTTCGAGCCGGTAAGGTGGCGGTCGACTTTGCGGCGGTGATCGCCCGGAAGAATGCGATGGTGGACCAATTCCGGGGCGGTATCGAAGCGTCGTTTGCGAAAACCAAACACCTGACCCTGGTCTATGGGGAGGCCTATTTTGCCGATACTAAAACCGTAGTGGTGCATGATAAGAATGGCAAGGAGCAGCGGCTAACGGCCGACCAGATCTTTATCAACTGCGGTACGCGCCCCGCCACCCCACCCATACCGGGGCTGGACACGGTCGACTGGCTGACGTCGACCACGCTGATGGACGTACCTGAGCTGCCCAGGCACCTGGTGATTATTGGCGGCGGCTACATTGGCGTCGAGTTCAGCCAGATGTTCCGTCGGTTTGGGAGCAAGGTTACGATCCTGGTCCGGGACGGGCATCTGCTGCCCCATGAGGATCCGGATATCAGCGAGGCACTCGCCCAGATTCTGACTTACGAAGGCATAAATATTCGGTACAACACGGCGGTCACGCAGGTACGTCAACCCGGCGCAACAACGATCAAGCTGACTTTGACTACCGATGAGCAGCGCCATACGCTGACGGGTTCGCATCTGCTGGTGGCGGTGGGGACAACGCCCAACTCTGATACGCTCAACCTGGAAGCGGCAGGCGTGAAAACCGACGAGAAAGGGTTCATTCAGGTTAACGATCGGCTCGAAACGACGCAGCCTGGCATTTACGCGCTGGGCGACATCAAAGGCGGCCCGGCCTTCACCCACATTGCCTACGACGACTACCGGGTTGTTAAACAGAACTTGCTCGATGGCGGCAAGGCCAGCATTGCCAACCGCCCGGTGCCCTATACGGTCTTCACTGATCCGCAGTTGGGGCGGATCGGCCTGACAGAACAGGAAGCCAAAAAACAGGGAAAACAGGTACGGGTGGCGAGCATGCCCATGAGCCAGGTGGCGCGGGCCATCGAAACGAGTCATACCAACGGCCTGATGAAAGTGCTGGTCGATGCCGATACCGACCAACTGCTTGGTGCCGCCATACTTGGCATGGAAGGCGGCGAGCTGATGACGATGCTTCAACTGGCTATGATGGGGCAACTGCCCTACCAGCGGTTGCGCGATGCCATTTTCGCTCATCCAACCCTGGCCGAATCGTTCAATAATCTCTTCACGACGCTCGATTGAGTCCTCGCCAATCTATGGTGATAGCGTCAGCTTGTCTAGACTAACGCAGCGTAACCTGTCTACAGCATGCAACGCTAGTGGTTGCCGCCTACCTCTGTTACAGCATGTTGTAACAGAGGTAGGCGACGCTTGCTTCATGCAGTTATGTAGTGTGAAAAATATGTTGAGAATTTTTACTTAATAAGTTACAGTAGTTGTTACTATGGGCAGGTTCGTACGATAAGATTTAAAAATTCGGCTATTTTGTTAAACTATATTTGGAATGTAAAACGGGGGTTACACCACCAGACTACTCGACGCTATGAATGAAGATGTACCTCGCCGCCGCTGGGACCGGCTTTTCCTGTCTATTCTCTTTAGTCTAGTCTTATATTGCCCGGGCCTGTTGGCGCAGTCGGGCGACCGGACCATTTCGGGTACCGTGCGCGACGAAAAAGGGCAGGGGCTACCAGGTGTTAATGTGGTCATTAAAGGGTCGCAGAAAGGTGCCAGCACCGATGTCGACGGCAACTACCGCATCACCGTCGCTGACCGTACCGACGGGCAGACTACGATCCTCCAGTTCTCGTTCATTGGGTACGTTAGCCAGGAGGTACCCATCGGCTCGCAGTCGACCGTCGACGTACAACTGAAGGAAGAGGCGCAATCATTGACAGAAGTAGTGGTGGTTGGCTACGGCGCCCAGAAAAAATCGGACCTCACGGGGGCTGTTTCGACGGTGAGTGCCAAAGAGATCAGCCGGTTGCCACTGATTGGCGTCGATCAGGCCTTGCAGGGGAAAGCACCGGGGGTACGGGTTACGCAGAACACCGGCGCACCCGGCGAGGGTGTATCCGTCCGGATTCGTGGTACGGGCAGCATCAACGACAACAACCCGCTGTACATCGTCGACGGCATCCCGACCAAAGATGCGTTCAGTATCCTGACGCCCAGCGACATCGAAAGCATCACGATCCTGAAAGATGCTTCATCGTCGGCGATCTACGGCGCACGGGCCGCCAACGGTGTCGTGCTGATTACGACCAAAAAGGGAGCCGTCGGTTCGACCCGGATCAGCTTCAACGCCTACACGGGTCTGCAACAGCATGGCCGCCTGATTCCGATGGCCAATACGGATGAGTACGTTCGGATTTACAACGAAGCCGCCAACAACGACAACGCCGAGTTTACCAATCCCAGCCTGTTCCGAAAACTCATCACGCCCGAGATTCAAGCCACGCTACCCAACACCGACTGGCAGAAGGAGATTTTCCGCGTAGCCCCCATCAACAACTACCAACTGTCGTTCAGTGGGGGGACGGCATCGTCGCGCTACCTCATCAGCGGGTCGTATTTTGATCAGCAGGGGATTGTGCTCAACTCGGGCTACCGGCGCTATTCGCTCAAAGCCAACATCGACGCCGACGTCGCCGGTTTTATCAAAATCGGCACGAACCTGAACCTGACCTACGGCGAGCGCGACATCGTCCCGTCGTCGGGCGATGGCTACGGCGGTAACGGTGGGAGCGTGGTGCGGTATGCGTTGTTTCGCACGCCCGCCATCCCGGTGTACGATCCCACGACGGGCAATTTCTCGGATCTGCCCGCCCGCACCGATCTGTTTGGCGATGGCTACAATCCCGTTGGGCTGGCCTTGAAACAAGACAACAAGGAACGGCAATACCGGGCGTTTGGTAACCTCTACGGCCAGTTTCAGCTAGGCAAGAACCTCATCTTCCGTACCGACGGTGGGCTCGATCTGGGCATACTCAACCGGAAGCGATTCAACGAAAACTGGGGCACCAACGGGCGCATCAACAGCCCCGCCACCCTCACCGAAAACATCGGTACCTCGACCAACCTGACCTGGAACAACACGCTTAACTACCTGAAACAGTTTGGCGATGGGCACGATCTGTCGGTGTTGGTGGGTACGGAAGCCATTCGCAACGTGGGCCGCGACCTGACGGGCTCCGACCGCGCCTTTATCGACCAGGACCCGAACCTGCGCTACCTCGGCCGCGGTGCCGATCCAACGGGCCGAAACACCTACGCGGGCGATTCGCGCTGGAAGCTGTTTTCGCTGTTTGGGCGGGTCAACTACAACTACAAAGGCAAATACCTGGCCTCAGCCAACTTCCGCCGCGATGGGTCAAGCCGATTCCCGGCCGATAACCGCTACGCCAATTTCTATTCGGGCTCACTGGGCTGGAACATCGACCAGGAAGACTTCTTCCGGGCGCTGCAACCCACCATGTCGATCCTGAAACTGCGGGCGAGCATTGGGCAACTGGGCAACCAAGAGATTGGCAATTACCCCTACGCGAGCATCGTCACGCAGGGCTTTAATTACCCGTTTGGCGAAAGCCCGGCGCAGCAACCCGGCTACACCGTCACCTCACGCGGCAACACCAACGTGAAGTGGGAAACCTCGACGCAGACCGACGTGGGCCTCGATATGGGCTTTCTCAACAACCGCCTGCAAGCCACCATCGACTACTTCCTGAAACAAACCTCCGATATCCTGCTGCCGGTGCCGGTGCCGCGCTCGGGGGGGACGGCGGGTGCGCCCTACGTCAACGCAGGCCGGGTGCAGAACCAGGGCGTCGAACTGGAAATCACGTACCGCAACCGGGTACGTGAACTGAACTACGACATCAACGCCAACGTCTCGTACATCAAAAACAAGGTGCTCTCGCTGGGCAATGGCCAACCCATTCCGGGCGGGCGCATCGACAACGGCGTCTTCGCAACCCTAACCGAACAGGGCTACCCCATTGGCTCGTTTTACCTGCTGACGCAGGACGGTATTTTTCAGAATCAGGCCGATATTTTCACCAGCGCCTTTCAGGGAAATGACATTCGCCCCGGCGACGTGAAATTCCGCGACCTGAACAACGACGGCGTGATTAACCAACTGGACCGGTCGCACGTGGGTAGCCCCATTCCGCCGCTCGTGTACGGGGCCACGGCCAACCTGCAATGGCGCAACATCGACCTGTCAGTGTTTGTGCAGGGCGTATCGGGCAATCAGGTTTATTACCAGGTCGCCACCGACATCGAAGGCTTTTACCGGTCGTTCAACGTCACGAAGCGGGTTGTTGACGAGCATTGGACGGGCGAAGGCACCAGCAACACGCAGCCGCGGGTGTCGTGGCGGGGGGCTACTAACAACAAGTTACCCTCGACGCGCTTCCTGGAAGACGGCTCGTTTACCCGAATCAAAAACGTGCAGATCGGCTACTCGCTGCCGGCCAGTCTGGTCCGTAAATGGCGTATGACTAGCGCCCGGATTTACCTGAGTGGGCAAAACCTGCTGACGTTCACGAAGTACCCCGGCATGGACCCCGAACAGCAGTCGAGCGATAACCTCAACAACGAACAGTTTCGGGGCGACGTGGCCGTGGGTATCGACTGGGGAACGTACCCAATCTCAAGAATCTATACCCTCGGTATCAATGTGAACTTTTAACACCGAACAGAGTCCGGTGCAAGTCAGGCCCCGCATGGGGGCAAGTCAATAAAGGTGACGCTGTAGCCAGTCAGTTTTGAGAAACAAGAGGACCCACGCGGAGCCTCACTTGCACCGGATACCATCCGGTGAAACCGAATAGCGTTATGAAAAAATATGTGCTCTTACTGCTGCTCCTGTCGGGTTGCCGCGATTACCTTAACGAGGAATTGCGCGGCGACTACTCGGAGGAGTCGTTTTACCAGAATGAACGGCAGGCAGTGCTGGCCGTCAACGCCGCCTACCAGCCCCTGTCATTTTCATCGGACAACAATCGGCTGTGGGTGTTCGGCGACGTGGCCTCCGACGATGCTGCCAAAGGGGGCGACCCCGGCGACCAGGCCGATATTGGGCTGGTCGACGACTTTCAGGTGTTTCCGAACAACGGCCCTGTGGAGACGCAGTGGGCGCAATTCTACGAAGGTGTAGCCCGGACCAACCGGATTCTGGCGCGTATTCCGCAGATCCCGACGGCTAATATTACGCCCGCCGTTCGCGACCGGCTGCTGGGAGAAGCCCGGTTTCTACGCGCGCTCTATTATTTCTACCTGGTCAATATCTACGGGCCGATCCCGGTGTCGCTGGAGCCGCGCAATCCCGATCAGTTGCAGATTACGCAGTCGCCCGTAGCCGATGTATATGCCAACGCCATCGAGCCCGACCTGCGCGAAGCCGTCCGGCTGTTGCCCGTTACGCTCGCCGGGGCCGATCTGGGCCGGGCTACCAAAGGGGCCGCCAATGCATTGCTGGCGCGGGCGTCGCTCTATCAGGGCAAATGGCAGCAGGCGTTCGATGCCGCGCAGGCCGTGATCAGCAGTGGGCAGTATGACCTGTTGCCGCTCTACGCCCAGAATTTTCAGATCACGGGCCGCAACAGCCGCGAATCGGTGTTCTCGGTGCAACACCTGACCGGGCAGGTTCCGTTTCAGGGCAACCGGCTCAACCAGTGGTTTGCCCCCCGCTCCGGCGAAAATGGCTATTTCTTCGACGCACCTACGACCGCCTTCGTCAACGAATTTGAGAAAAACACCGCGGGCGTGGTCGACCCGCGCCTCGACTACACGGTGGGGCGGCAGGGTGGCCGGTGGGTCAACGGTGAAGCCTTCGATCCGTCGTGGTCGCCAACGGGTTACCTGAACAAAAAGCACGTGCAGCCGCTAGCCGAAGTGCCGGTTAGCCTCAAGGGCGATGGCAACCTGAACTACGTGCTGATTCGCTACGCCGACGTGCTGCTGATGGCGGCGGAGGCGCTCAACGAACTGAATCGCCCGGCCGAGGCCATTCCGCTGGTGAACCGGGTGCGCAAACGGGCCCGCGAAAGTTACCTCAACGACCCGACCCTGCGCCCCACGACCGGTACGGCGGCCGTACCCACAGGCCTGCTGCCGGATCTGGGCAGTATCAGCCAGGGCAACCTGCGCGAGGCCATCCGCCACGAACGGCGTGTGGAGCTTGGCTTCGAGTTTCACCGCTGGTTTGATCTGATGCGCTACGGCAAAGACTACGCCCAGAATGCCCTGCGCGACAAACCCAATTTCAACTACGACCGCAACCGCTACTTCCCGATTCCGCAGAGCGAGCGCGACACCAATAAGGCGCTGAAGTTCTGACCGGCGCGGGTAGCTGTGGCTAACCACCGCCCCACGTCTGGTACGCAGTGCGCCTATGTTTTTACCCTAATTATTCGTTTTAACTTAATCACAATCCCCAATGAGAAACTCATCGTTTATGACTTCACTGAAAGTCCTGATGGCTTTTGTGCTGCTGTTCAGCGTGTTTCAGGCCTGTAAGAAAGACGACGGCCCCACGGTTGATCCCGTCAATACAACGGCCCTGCGGGCTCGCATCGACAGCGCCAACACGCTGTATAATGGCGCAAAAGAAGGTACGGCTGTCGGCAGCTACGAGGTTGGCTCACGCGCTACGTATAAAACAGCGATCGACGCGGCGACGTCGGTGCTGAACAACACGGCCTCGACGCAAACGCAGGTTAACAATGCCTACGTAAACCTGGGACAGGCAACCACCACGTTCCGGAGCAAGCAGGTAGCGGAAATCGCCCCCGACAAACTGGTGCTGTTCCTGAAGCTTGACGGCAACGCCAACGATGCCTCGGGCAAGGGCCTGAGCGGCTCACTGGTAGCGGGCGCTTCAGGCGTAGGCAGCGACACCGCCAACGTCGGTGGGGGCATGGCCACACTAACGACCGACCGCCTGGGGCAGGCCAACCTAGCGTATATGTTTGACAAAGGCGGCCACATTGAGATTCCGTACAACAGCGCTCTCAACCCCGCTAAGGAACTTACGATCTCGATGTGGGTGAAACCTACCGTTATCCGGGCCGATAACTATCTGGTGTCGATGGGCCGTTGGAACGGTTATAAACTGCAACTGCAGTCGGCCAACAAGGTGTTCCTGACCGTAAAAACGGCGCCTGGTAAATACAGCGAGCATGACAATGAATCGCCCACGCTTGATCTGAACAAGTGGTATCACATTGCGGCTACGTATAAATCAGGCGAGATGGTCTTCTACATCGACGGTACGGCGGTGAAAACCTGGACCGACGTAACGGGTGACCCAATTGGCATAAAAAATACGATCGGCATGAGCATTGGTCAGGATTTACCCAATGCCAATTACACCAACGTAGCCACTGATGAGGCCGACGGTACTAACTTCTATCGTGGGTACGGCGGTTACTTTACGGGCGCCATGGACGAAATTCGGATTTACAACGCCGTGCTGAGCGGTACGCAGATTCGGTCGATCTATAACGCCGAGAAGAGCCTGTAACGAATGAATACTGCACAATGTACAATGCACAATGAATTGGCCTCCCAGCTACGTAGCTGGTTTAGGAAAGTGAACCCATTGTACATTGTACATTGTGCAGTATTCATTTCGTTTGCAGCCTGCCGCCCCCAAAACACGGATACCAGCCGACCGCTGGTGTTCTGGTGCTCCAACAACGCCGCCGAAATCACGCTGGCGAAAGAGTTTACCGAGCAATGGCAACGTACCCAGCCGGCGGTGCCGCTGCGGTATCAACCCATTCCGGAGGGGCGGTCGAGTGAAGAAATCATTCTGGCGTCGGTGGTGGGCAAAACAACGCCCGACATCTACGCCAACATGTGGCAGGGTAGCGTCGAGATGTATGCCAAAGCCGGGGTGTTGGTGCCGCTAGACACCATCCCCGGCTTTCTGGCGTTCATCCGGGAGCGCTGCGACAGCCTCGCCATCCAGGAGATTACGTCGGGCGACGGGCACATCTATCAGGTGCCCTGGAAGGTGAACCCCATCATGACGCTGTGCAATACCGGCATCCTGGCTGGTCTGCTACCCAACGCCGGGAGTTACCGGTACAACGCGTTTCTGAAAGCCGGACAGGCCGTGCAGAAAGATGCCGACCACGATGGGTACGTCGATCAATGGCTGGGTTACACCGAGGTGCGGCCCATCTGGTATGAGCGGCTGTTCAATTTTTACCCGCTCTATCTGGCGGCGTCGGGCGGGGCTCCGTTGCTCACGCAGCAGCCAGGCCAGAAGGCGAAGGCGGCCTTCAACAATGCGGCGGCTGTGGGCGTGTTTCGCTTTTTGCAGACGCTCTACCGCAACAACTATTTCGCCAAGGAACGGCTGTCGGCCACCCGCGACCCGTTTATTGCGCAACGCATCGCTACGCTGTTTACGGGCCCCTGGCAGGTGGGGTTTCTCGAAAAATATGGTGACGCCGACCTGCGTTACCAGTTTTACTCGTTGCCCGTTCCCGACGCGCATCAGGGACCGGTGTACACTTACGCCGACCCCAAAAACATTGTCATTTTCAACACCTGCCCTAATCCGGCGGCGGCCTGGTCGTTCGTGAAAACGCTGATCGATCGCCCCGGCGACCTCCGTCTGCTGGAGCTGACCGGGCAATTACCCCGCCGCAAAAGCCTGACGGCCGACCCGTATTTTGCTCCTTTTCTGTCCCAACACCCACGCCTGAAGCCCTTTGCCGAACAGGCCCGCTACCTCAAAGGCGTGGATAACCACGAGTTGATCGTGGAGGTCTTCGACATTATCTCGCAGGAATATGAAGCCTGCGTTGTGTATAACCGTAAACCCCCCGAAACCGCCATCAGCGATGCCGCCAAAGCCGTCGATGTGCTGTTAGGAAATTAAAGAGCGAAAGAATGAATGAGTGAGGCTTCGCGCGCACTCTTTCGCTCTTTTACTCTTTCACTCTTTATGAAACGCCTCGTTCCCTACACCCTGATTGCCCCTTATGTGCTGCATTTGGCGGTGTTTGTGCTGTTTCCGGTGGTGTTCTCGGTGGTGCTGACGTTCCATAGCTGGAACATTATCTCGCCGATGCAGTATGTGGGGTTCGACAACTACGCGCACCTGTTGAAGGACCGGCTATTCTGGCAGGCGCTCTGGAATACCATTCGTTTTTTGCTGCTGCACATTCCGCTTCAGATCGTGGTGGCGCTGGCGCTGGCCGAAATGCTCAACGGCCCCATTCGGGGGCGGGCGTTTTTTCGGGGAGCTTTTTTCCTGCCCGTGATCGTGTCGGGCGTGGTGGTTACGATTCTGTGGCAACAACTGCTGGGGTTCAACGCGGGCATGATCAACCGGCTGCTCACGGGCATCGGCATCCCGAAAGTGCCGTGGCTCGAAAGCCCCGACGTTGCCATGTACTCCATCGCGCTGATGGCGACCTGGAAGAACGTGGGCCTGTATGTGATCCTGTTTTTGGTAGGGCTGCAAACCGTACCGACGCAGTATTATGAAGCCGCCGATCTGGAAGGGGCAACGCCCTGGCAGAAGTTTCGCTACATCACCCTGCCGATGATCAACCCGACGCTGTTTATGGTGGTGGTGCTCTCGACGATCGGTGGGTTTTCGCTCTTCATCGAACCCTACATCATGACCGAGGGCGGGCCGCTCAACAGCACGCTGTCGGCGGTCATGTACATTTACCGGCAGGCGTTTCAGTATTACCACATGGGCTACTCGGCTACGCTCGGCTTCTGCTTCGCCCTGCTGATTCTGGCCGTCGTCGCCATCCAGAAACGCTATGTCGAAACCACCGATTGACCTCGACGATGAATAAAGTCCTTACCTACGTTCTACTGGCTCTGGCGGCGGCTTCGTTTCTGTATCCGTTTGTCTGGATGATCAGCGCATCGCTGTCGTCGGAGGCGGGGCTGGGCGATTTGCGGCTGCTGCCCGTCGAGCCAACGCTGGCCAACTACCGCACCGTGCTGGAGCGGATTCCGCTGGGCCGGGCGTTTCTCAATAGTGTTTTCGTCGTGACGGTCACCACCACGCTCGTGCTGATTCTGGGCGCGATGGTCGGTTATGCGCTGGCCCGGCTGGAATTTCGCGGAAAACAGTTGCTGTTTTTTGCCATCATCTTCACCATGACGCTACCCTTTCAGATTACCCTGATCCCCAATTACATCACGATGGTGCGGCTGGGCTGGGTGGATACGTACCTGGCGTTGATTGTCCCGTTCGTGATGAATTCGTTCGCCATTCTGCTGTTTAGGCAGGCGTTCATGGGCTTGCCGCAGGCGCTGATCGACGCGGCGCGCATGGATGGGGCGGGCGAACTACGCATCATTTTTCAGATTCTCGTTCCCAACATTCTGCCAACGGTCGTGACCATCACCATCCTGACGTTTATGGGCATCTGGAACGACGCCCTATGGCCACTCATCGTGGTGCGCGACGAATCGACCATGACGATGCCACAACTCGTTACGCTGTTTTCGGTAGGGGGGCGGGCCGATTCCCAACTAGCCGTCAAGATCGCCGCGGCGGTTATGCTGGCTGTGCCCGTGATTATTCTCTACCTATTTTTTCAGAAACATTTCATCCGCAGTATGGCCTCCTCCGGCCTCAAAGATTAGACAGGTCATAGGCTGCGCCGTCATTGATAGTCATTGGTGGTCATTTGCTGCGCGTCATTCATTGTCATTCGTGGTCATTGATAGTCATGCGTTGTAAAAAGCAATTAATGACAACTAATGACAATGAATGACGCCGAAGGCAAATGACCATCAATGACGCACAGCAAATGACCCGCAGCGGCGGACCGCACCCATGTTATGAAACAACTCCCGATCTTATTTGCGACCCTGATTCTGCTGGCACCGTCCTGCAAGAAATCGGTCGATCCCAACGGTGGCAACGTACCCCCGGCCACGCGCCTGGTCAACACCGATCACCTGCTGGGTACGTTGTATCAGCCCGCCAAAGTGACCGCGTCGGGTGCCGAGGTCGGTACCATCTGGATCTATGCCGAACCGCAGGCCAACGGCGCTTACAAACTCGTCGACGACGATGATGAAGGGTTTACCTGTGTGGACGACGTAACGCGGGCGGGCCTGTTTCTGCTGCGCGAGCCTGATCTGGCCACCAATACCGACAAGCAAACCAAACTCAAAAAGCTGGTGTCGTTTGTGCTCGACATGCAATCAGCGTCGGGCTATTTCTACAACTTTCTCTGGCCCGATGGCCGGATCAATACCACGTTTCGTACCAGTCAGAACGTGGCCGACTGGTGGTCGTGGCGGGCGCTGTGGCTGCTGAGCGAAGCTGGTCCGTATTATCAGTCGACTGATGCGGCATTGGCCAGTCGGATTCAGACGAGCGTAAACCGGCTGGTAACGCTGATGATCAGTGACTTTGGCCCCCGCCCCACCGATGCCAATTTTGTCGAGGGCGTGGCGGTGCCGAAGTGGCTACCCTACGGCTCGGGCTCCGATCAGGCGGCAATCATGCTACTGGGACTAAATAACGTCTACAAACAAACGCCAACTCCGGCCGTCTTGAGCCTGAT
The DNA here is from genome assembly GCF_000331105.1 of Fibrella aestuarina BUZ 2. Classification (NCBI taxonomy): domain Bacteria; kingdom Pseudomonadati; phylum Bacteroidota; class Cytophagia; order Cytophagales; family Spirosomataceae; genus Fibrella; species Fibrella aestuarina. Next base: position 1,932,386 of record NC_020054.1, read on the forward strand.
GGAGAAGCTGGCGTCGGGCATCCTGCTCATGCAGAAGGGCGATGCCGGGCAATACCCCTACGGCGCGTTTTTGAGCTTCGATAACGGCTGGCATGCCTACGGCAACGATCAAGCCTACGCGCTGCTGACGGTCGGGAAGGCGCTCAACAAACCCGAATGGATCGCGGCGGGGCGGCGCGAGGTCGAGAACTTTTACCCCTACATCCTAAACGAAGGCTTTCTGGAGTCGTTTTCGGTGCGGCAATCGGGCCAATCGTTCACCGAGCTGAAGCGGTCTAAATTTTCGCAAATTGCCTATGGCGTCCGGCCGATGGTCTGGGCGACGCTGGCCTTGTACGAACAAACCAACGACGCCAAATGGCTGACGCAGGCTGAGAAACTGACGCGCTGGTTTTTCGGCAGCAACCCCGCCAACGCTACGATGTATGACCGCGCCACGGGCCGGGGTTATGATGGCATTTCGTCGGCAACGAGTGTCAGTCGTAACGCCGGTGCTGAATCCACCATCGAAGCACTACTGGCCATTCAGATGGCCGAGAAATACGGATTTAAAGAGTGAGAGAGCACTGAGTGAACGAGCGATCCGCCGCGGTGAAAGCTCGTTCACTCAGTCGCTCTCTCACCATTCTTCGCTTATGGCTCAAATTTCTCTTTCGCATATTGCCAAAGCTTACCCCAATGGCCCACGCGTGATCCGTGACGTCAGCCTGACGGTCAACGACCGCGAGTTTGTGGTGTTCGTCGGGCCGAGTGGCTGCGGCAAATCGACGCTCTTGCGCATGATTGCGGGGCTGGAAGACATCACCGATGGCGACCTGCTGCTCGACGGGCAGCGCATCAACGATCTGCCGCCCAAAGACCGCGACATTGCGATGGTGTTTCAGAACTACGCGCTCTACCCGCACATGACCGTGTTCGACAACATGGCCTTTGGGCTGAAACTGCGCAACTTCAGTAAAGCTGATATCCGGCAGCGTGTCGAGAAGGCCGCGACCATTCTGGATATTCAGAACCTGCTCGACCGCAAGCCGAAAGACATGTCGGGTGGGCAGCGGCAGCGGGTGGCGATTGGGCGGGCGATCGTGCGCGACCCGAAGGTGTTTCTGTTTGATGAACCGCTCAGCAACCTCGACGCCAAGCTACGCGGCCAAACGCGCATCGAGTTGCAGAAACTCCATCGGGAACTGCAAGCAACGATCATCTACGTCACGCACGATCAGGTAGAGGCCATGACGCTCGGCAACCGGATCTGCGTGCTGCGGGGCGGCGACGTGATGCAGTTCGATACGCCCATGACGCTGTACAATCAGCCCGCCAACCTGTTTGTAGCGGGGTTTATCGGCTCGCCCCCCATGAATTTCCTGCGAGGTACCCTGACTGAGCAGGCCGGTACGGTACAGTTTGTAAGTGATGGGGGCGAGGTACGCATCGACCTGAGCACGCACCCCCACCGGCAGGCTTTTGCGGTACAGGCAGGCCGCCCGGTGGTATTAGGCATTCGGGCCGAGCACCTCACCGATCAACCCAATCCGGCTTACCACGTTCAGCCAATGGCGGTCGATGCGCTCGAACAACTGGGCAACGAATTGTTTGCCTACGGTATGTTGGCCGGTAATCGGTTTGTGGCGCGGCTCCCCGCCGATTCGACACTACAACTGAATGAACCCGCTACGCTGTACTGGCAAACCGAAAAGTGCCACCTGTTCGACGCCGAAACGGAACAGCGCTTGTAGGCCAGGTACGTCCATCATAACCCATAAAAAAAGCCCCGCAGCGTTTACGCTGCGGGGCTTTTTTCGGTCAGGTACGTTCCGATCACTTCGGCAGGAACGGACCGGCAATTGCCAGTACTTGCTCCTTCGTCAGCGGCTCGTCGAACGATTCGAAGACAACCTGCGCTTTTTCAGCTACGCGCGGCGTCGCACGCGGGATGATTTTGGCGTCGGCTACCTGCAGCAGATCCACACCCGCTTGGTTGTACTGGCTTTCGTTTTGGTAAACGGCCGTCGGTACACCCATCGGGAATACATCGGATGAGTATACGTAATCGATGCCGCGCAGACGACGGATACCTGCCACGTGGCGGGCTTCTACTGAGTGGATCCGCAGAGCGGCCGTCAGCACGTCTTTGTTGCTCATCAGGTTGGCCGCCTGGCCTTTGTAGGCACGAACACCCGTATCTTCCAGGGCGTTAGCCACCGTCAGGAAGGTTTGGTAATTCGTCAATACTGTCGGGAAGGCACCACCCGCCGTGAAGTCGTACTTCGCAGGCTTGGGGATTGCGGCGCTGCCCAGGGCGGCGTTTAAGAAGTCAACGTGTTGGGCTTCGTGCTTGGTGATCGTGACGATACCGTCGCGGTCGGCGCCCGGTACGATACCTGAGAACAGGCCAGCCCGGTAGAAGTCGCGCTCGAGGTATTCGAGCGTTAGGGCGAAATTCAGTACGTCGACGATGATGTTCGACTGACCGAATGCCTTGTTCATCGATGCGGCCAGGAGCGTGGGGGTACCAACCGCGGCGGCAGCAAACGTTTTCTTTAGCAGGTTCCGGCGTGAGTGTTGGAGCCGCTCGTTAGCCTCGGCATCGACTTTTTCGATGTCAGAGAAAAGTTGAAATAGGTTCATGTCTGTTGCGTTGAGGGGTTACATCACGGGCACGCTGTTGGCCGTGAGTTTTTCTTTGATATAGCGCTGCGCAATTGGTAACACCTCACCAGGTGTACGTACCACATCCAGTCCGTTGTTGTTAACGACGTCGTCACCAGCAAAGAAGCCCGTGCTCGGAGAAAGCGTCAAGGTACGGAGTAGACCAGCGTGCCGTGCCTCAACTGACACGATTTTACCAGCAACCAGCAACAGCGATGCATCCGTCAGGAGGCGACCTGCACCGTTGTAAGCCGAAACGCCCACATCTTCAAACTGACGAGCCTGGTTCAGGACGAACAGACGGTCGGTGAAATCGATGCTGCTAAAGTCGGGCGTCAGCGCCGGCAGACCAGCGGCACCCAGAGCGGCTTTGAAGAATTCAGCGTGCACGATCTCGTGGTTGCGGATTTCTTTCAACAGTTCAAACTCACGAGTGGTAATGTCTTTGTAAGGGGTTTTGATCACTTGATCGTAGAACGCAGCCTCCAATTGCTCCAGCGCATAGGCGTAGTTCAGGATGGCAATGTTACCAGACCCCAGGTCAATCGTGTCACCAGCGGCCCGGGCACCCCGATCGGCGCCAGGAGCAACCGCGCTGTCTTTATTTTCGCACGCCGCCAGAATTGCTGACGTCATGGCTACCGAAAAGCCTGCATAACGCAGGAATCGACGCCGGCCAACCTGCTCCACAAACTCACCCGGAGTGGTTGGGGTAGGGGTCTTTTTCGTACCGATTTCCATAGTACCTGAAAAGAAATTGTTGATTAGTAAATCCGCCCGACCTTCGGACAATTCAGCGTTATGAACGGGATTGGTAGCCGAATGGATTTGAGGAATCGAGCGAAAAATCGAAAAATCGTTCCATTCTGAGGGAACGGGACAATTATCCCCCGATATGACTATTTTTAGCCAATGTTTACTTATACGTATGTCGAAAATGGTTTTCTAAAATCGGCGTAAACAGTATGTTCACAAAGCCGGTGTCTTCACCTTGTGATGACTTCTTTTACCAATACGTTTCGTTCATGAATCAGATTCTCTGCTCGCTCTGCGCCGTCCTGCTGTTCGCCACGACGGCACTGGCTGATCCTCCCAAAAAGCAAGCCCCCAAAGCCATGCTCCAACACATCGTGCTGTTTAAGTTCAAACCAGAAACGACACCCGAGAAAGTAACCGAGATCATAGCGGCCTTCGAAGCGCTACCGTCGAAGATCAAAGAGATCAAAAGTTTCCAGTGGGGCACCAACAATAGCCCCGAAAAACTGGATAAAGGCCTGACGCACGCCTTTATCCTGACGTTTGACAGTGCCAAAGACCGCGACACGTACCTGCCGCATCCGGCCCACAAACAATTTGGCTCAGTGGTTGGCCCTTGGCTCGCCGACGTCACCGTGGTTGACTTCGTCAATCAGGCCAAATAGCCTGGGGTTAAACAAAAAAAGCCAACCGGTCAAGGTTGGCTTTTTTTGTTTAACCCCAGGCTATTTCTCCCGGTATTGCTGAATGATCTTGTACAGGGCTTTTTGTTTTTCGAGTTCGGGGAAGAACTCAAACAACTGTACATGGCTGTCGTAATCGAGCGTAAGAGCCGTTTCCAGATTCAGCAGCGCGTCGCGGTAGTTGCCGGCGTAGATCTGATACACCACAGCCCGGTAATACAAGTCGGCCTCCTGCGGCAGTTCGCTAAGCCCCGCCTGAATGGTTTGGTACGCCTGCGCAAAGTCGCCCTGATCAAACGGAATCAGTGACCATAGCAGGTACACGTCGGCATTGGTCGGGTCGATCTCCGCGGCTTTTTCAAACGCATCGACGCTGGCAATGACATTCCCGATTTTGTACTCGGTTTCGGCCAGGATGATATGGTAGTCGGCGTTGTTGTCGTTAAGCTTGATCGCCTTTTGCAGAAAGGGCACAGCTTCGTACCATTTGCCCAACTCACTCATGCACGCGCCGATGCCATACCAGGCTTCGTCCCAGAGCGGATCGAGCTTAACGGCTTCGCGGTACTCCTTAATCGCCTCCGGGAGTCGGTCCTGCCGTTCGAGGCTGGCGCCGAGGTGGCAATAGGTGTCGGCGGTGGCTTCTTCGTATTTAAGCGTTTCGCGGTAAGCGGCTTCGGCCTTTTCAAACAACCCCAGGTTCATGTAGGTGTTGCCGAGGTTGAAGTGAGCCGACGCAAAATCATCCTTGATGATAATGGCATAGTCGTAGGCTTCGGCGGCTTCCACAAAGCGGCTTAGCTTACTATAGGCGATGCCGAGGTTATACCAGGCATTGTACGAATACGGATCCTTGTCGATCAGCGACTCGTAATAAGGCAGGTGCTCTTCCAGATTGCCCGCCACGTCGAGGCAGAACGACAGCTCGTAGAGCGCCCCCTCGTTGGCCGGGTTCAGGTCGATCGCCTTTTTGTAGAACGTAACCGCCTCGTCAAACTTACCCCAGTTCTGATAGCTCTGCGCCATCTGGAAATACACATCGTCTTTATCGTCGGTACGATCGAGCATCTCCTGAAGCGTTTCGATGGATTCTTCGAACCGCCCGGCCATGTTCAGCACCGACCCACGCATGTATTGCACGTCGAGGTCGCCGGGGTTAAACAACCCCGCTTTATCCAGTTGATCGAGACTTTCGTCAAATCGTTGGTAGTTGGCCAGAATCTGTGCCCGATCAAGCATCAGTTCCAGCGCGTAAGGAAAGTGATCCAGGCCAGCCTCGGCCGCTTTGAATGCCCGGTCGAGGTCAGCTTCGTTGAGATAATGTTCAACCAGACGTTCGTAGACGTCGAGGTCGAAATAAAAATTTTCTTCACTGGCGAGCATTTGCTCAAAGCGTTGGATGCTCTCTTTGATGTCGCCAGCTCGTTCGTCAAATTCTTGCTCCATGTAGCTGTGTCGATTCACAACCACCACCTGCGATTTGCCGAAAAGCGGAATACGCCGGTCGAAAGTTGTACCGCACGGGATAGGGGACGCACCACCGGCGCGATTTATCCGATGTTGTTAAGAAATATACGTAGAAAAACGGAAATCCCGACAAACGCGTTCAAATACTTTTTATAGGACGGAAGCGGAGCAAGAGTAGCAGTCGGGTTCAAAAGGCAGCAGGATAAGGCGATAAGGAGTAACGGATTGCTGGTCAGCGACAAGTAAGTCAACGACTTGGGCCAAACACTGCTCTTTTGACCTTGATTGGCCCGGTCGTCACCCAGGCGATCCTTATTTTATGGCTTGCGCAATGCGGCTCAGCGTGTCGGCCAGCGGGCGGTAGCGAAAGTCGATCGCTTTGGTGATCTGATCGCCGGGGTACGTATACCGATGGCTGGCGCTGAGGGCGGTTTCGCGCGTGATAAGCGGGGCGCGGCCCGTCAGCCACGATCGCACCGCTTCCACGCGCCAGAGCACGTTGGCCAGCCCCGGTGGCACCCGGCGGGTGGGAGGGCGTTTGCCCAGTGCCTGCGCCAGTTGGGTGAGGAAATCGTGGTACGGCATGGTGCCGGCGTTCAGGATAAACCGCTGATCCGTTAGCTCGCTATGCAGCAGCTTCACGAGGGCTTCGGCCACGTCGAGCACGTCGACGTAGTTGATGGTGCCGTCGGTATAGAACGGTGTTTCGTCGTAAGCGTATTTGATGAGTTGGGTGCTACTGCGGGTCCAGTCGCCCGCGCCCAGTACTACGCTGGGGTTGACGATCACCACGGGCAACCCTTCGGCGCTGCCCCGCCACACCTGCAATTCGGCCCGGTATTTAGTTTTGGCATAGGCCGAGTTGAGGGGCGATTCCTGCCATTTCTGCTCTTCGGTAATGACGATAGCTGACTCGCCGGTAGTAGTGACATCCGACTCACCTCCTTTCACCTCAGGCCGCCCGAGAGCCGCTACCGAACTCAGGTAAGCCAGCTTACGGACCCCCGCTTTTAAACAGACATTGACGACGTTGGCTGTGCCTTCTTCGTTCACCTGCTCCATGCGGGCACGGTCTTTCGGCACGAACGACACAATGGCGGCGCAATGCACCACGTCGGCACCGGCCGTAATCGCCGCTTCGAGGGAGGGAATGTCGAGTATGTCGCCCTCCTGCCAAGTTAGTTGGTCGGCTACGTCGGCGAGCAGCCCGTAGCCGTTGTCGGGCCGATACAGCGCCGCTACGGGGCGACCCAGCTTCAGCAAATAACGGACAATGTGTGAGCCAATCAGGCCCGTAGCACCGGTGACGAGGGTAGAGTTACGCGGTAACGATGAGGTCATTCAGCATGTATTCGATAGTAAGCAAACCTGTTGCCCGCCGAAGGTACGGCGGCTGGCTGAATGTACGAATACTGACCACGTAGCGCCGCCATCGTACTTACTCCAATACCACCCGTTTGGAGGCTACGCGCCCGGCTGATCGCGTTCTGAGCACATCCAGACCGGCCGGCACCACGTAGGCATCGAACGCAACAAGGTTGCTGCCCATGCGGAGCGAACGTACCTGCCGACGTACCTGACTAGTGCTTGGTTGCACATCAGACAGACAGGCGCAAAGCCAGCCTGAGCCAGGGTATTGACTCTCAGGCGGAGGGTATCGGTCCAGGTACGTCCCTGTGATGGTTTAGGGAAGGTCCGTAAATGCCGACATCATAGCTTGCTGCACCTGGACGTTGAACTCATTGAGCAACACATCAGTGAGGACAGATTGTGGCGGGGCGAACTTCATTTTAGCTGGGTGCTCAAGGTAAATTTGGCCTAAGTGATGGTACGTTTTCGCGTCGCTGGATCAACCGTTTTTTAGCGTCCAGCATCCGCAACCTCCTAACCAATGAATCACATTCTTTGGTGGCAAGAAGACGGGTCGCTAGAAACTCGTCACCTCAAAAGCGTCTTTGCCGTAGCTTTGGCCCATGATTTCATTAGACGTTACGTCGCTCGTTAAAACTATCGTTGCTGTTTTGTTGGCTGGCGCGGTGCTACTCGTGTGGTGGCAACGAAACCAGCTGATTCCGCTGCTCACGCCGCATGAACGCGCTGTTCGCTGGCTAAGTCTGGTCGGAACGCGTCTGCTGCCCTTCCTGATCATTTACGTGATTCTCGATCAGGAACCCCGCTCCGACGTCGCTTTTTTCTACGAACGGGCCGTTCCTGCGCTGGAGGGAAAGATGGTGTACCGCGATTTTCTGTCGTTTCACGCCCCGCTGTTTACATACCTCACCGTATTGCCACTGCTGATCTGGAACAACGCCCGGTCGATCATCCTGCTAATGGCAATTATGGAGTTCATTATCCTGAATGCGACGTTCCAGTATGCCCGCCGCCGCGCCAAATATGACACAGGCAAGGCATTGCTGCGCTACGTACTCTATTACCTGCTGCCTATTCCGTTCATTGCCATTGTGCTGAGCAGCGAGGAAGATATCTGGTTCTGGGGCTTCGGGCTGCTGTCGCTGGGGTTACTGGCGGGTGGTCTGAAAGCCGAAACGCGGGCGTTTGCTTACCGGGCGGGGCTTTTGTGGGGGCTGTCGATGATCGTAATCAAGTTTATGCTCATCGTGCTCATCATCCCGCTGTTTTTTCTCATCCGTCAGCGGCTGTGGTTCGTGCTGGGGCTGCTCACCATTGGCCTGCCCACCATCCTGATTCTGTATGGCCTGATGGGTGACAAATTCCTGATGCCGATTCAGCACTCGTCGTACCCGATGGCCCCCAATTTCGCCAGCGTATTGCGTCCCGTACTGAACAGCCTCTTTGGCACTACCACCCTCACCAGCCTCAACTGGCTGGGGTTGCTGGGTACCATCGGCGGGGGCTCGTGGGTGGCGTGGCGGGCGCGGCACATCGGTTACGAGCGGGCCTTCGTCCCTTTTTTCTGCTTCCTGTTTACGCTATTCATGCTGCTGTTGCCCTCGTCGCCGGGCTATTACATCTTCGTACAGCTAGCCGCGCTTACGTTCTTTATACTCGATGATCAGCCCGACCACTGGCTGCGGATGGCGTTCCTGAACGTGCTGCTGACGGTGCAGCCAATCATCATGATCGTCTATGCCAACAACGCCCAGTACACGAATCTGTCGATGCTGAGCAACCCCGTTTTTCTGGCCGATTATGTCATTCAGGTGATTGAGGTAATCCTGCTTGTCTGGCTGACGCGCTTGAGCTACAACCGGCTGATGGCTCTACAATGACAACCCGGCGTCGCCTTCTGGGACCCATCGACCAAGGCAACCTGTTTACTTCATCGTCACCACAACTTTACCCTTGGCCCGGCCGCTTTCCACGTAGGCGAGGGCCTCGTTGGTCTGCGCAAACGGAAATACCTTGTCGACCACCGGTTTGAGGATTCCGGCTTCTACCAGTTTGCCGAGTTCGGCCAGTTGCGTTCCGTCGGCTCGCATAAACAGGAATGAATAGTCGACACCAAGGTTGCGGGCTTTTCGGCGAATGCCGCTGCTGATCAGGGTTAACAAGAGCTTGACATACCAGGGGGCGCCCGTTTGTTTTGCCAGGTCAGCCGTTGGCGGGCCGGAGATGGAAACGACCTTACCCCCTCTTTTCAGAATGGTCAGCGATTTCTCGAGGGTGGGTTGGTCCTGGCTGTTCAGTACGGCATCGTAGCCCTGTAGAATCGTGTCGAAAGACTGGGTCTTGTAGTCGATGAGCACGTCGGCGCCCAGGTTTTTGAGCATTGCGAAACTGCCAGCTCCGGCGGTAGTGGCAACAGTGGCACCCAGATGAGTCGCCAGTTGAATCGCGATGGTGCCAACACCACCCGAACCGGCCTGAATAAACACCTTCTGCCCTTTTCTCACCTGTAGCTGTTCCACCAAAGCCTGCCAAGCCGTCAGGGCTACCAGCGGTAACGAGGCCGCTTCGTCCATCGAGATGCTTTTGGGTTTGAGCGCCACATCCTTCTCGTCGATGGCGATCCGTTCGGCAAACGCTCCGATACGGCCATCCGACGGCCGGGAAAATACCTCATCGCCAACCTTGACTTTGGTTACGTTCGTTCCCACCTGGGTCACGATGCCCGCCACATCGTGACCCAGAATCAGGGGGAGTTTGTAGGGTAAAAGCTGCTTGAACTCGCCTGATTTTACTTTCGAATCCAGCAGATTCAGACCGGCGGCGTGGATCTCGACCAGCACGTCGTGGTCACGTAACGTTGGTTCAGGTACGTCGGTCAGCTGTAGGATTGCTTTCTTATCGTATTTGTTCAGAATGAAGGCCTTCATCGTGATGATTGGTTGGTTGGCGGAAAGTGGTCAGGCGGCAGGATCAGGCAGCGTAAAAGGCTAAGGCCCTTTTCACGAAGTCGTCGTGGTACTGAAAAATGCCGCCATGTCCGGCTTCCTCATAGATGTGCAATTGTGCGTTGGGAAACCGCTTGGCCAGGTCGTACGAATTTGGCGTCGGTACCATCCGGTCGTTATCACCATTGATCACCAACACGGGTTGGTCGAATACCGACAGATCGGCCGGCGACTCGTGCCCCCAGCGTTTAATCGCGTGCAGTTGCGCCTGCAAGGTCCCCAGCCCGACCGCACGATCACGATTGGCTGTTCGCTCCTTCAAGCGCGCTAAAAACTGGCGGGCGGCCAGTTTGCCGGTTTCTGTTGACGTAAAAAACAGGTAAAATTTCGGGTCGACGAACGTAACCAGCGCTTTGGCCATATCCCGGTAGGTCAGGCCAGGGACATTGCTTATGCCCTCGCCCCCTCGGGGGCCGGTTCCGGCCAGAATAAGCCTACGCACCAGCGTGGGGTTCATGGCCATCAATTCCTGACTAATGAAACCACCCAGCGAAAACGCCATGATGTCCACTTTTGTATACCCTAACGCCTTGATAAATGCCAATCCATCGGTCGCCATATCGGCAATAGATTGGGCATCTTTACCCGATGATGTCCCTACGCCCCGATAATCGAACGAAATGATCTCGTGTTGGGTAGCCATACCATCCATGATTCGAGGGTCGGCGTTGTCCAGATTAGAGGCTAGGTGGCCAAAGTAGATAATCGGTATAGCCCGTTTGGGCCCGAGCCGGCGATAAGCGTACGTGACGCCATTATCAGCGGTAATAAACTGGGTGGGAACCGTTGCGTAGGTTGGCTGGTGTGCCATCAGGGTCGTGTTTTGTCAGCCTTTGTCGGCTGGGTGAATGATAGGTAATTTGTGTAGGTTAGTGGCTGGCGGTTGAAAGCTGCTCGATTGCCTGATGAATCCGCTTCGTCTCACCAACCGGAACCTCGACCTGATCTTTCGCCAGCGCCCAAAACAGTTCGTCGGCGACTTCCGAAGCCGGAATCCCGTTGGCACCACCTATTTCGGCCGAGAAGTCGGTATTGACCAGTGGAGGATACACCTCGTAGATGGTTAGCTTGTCGTTGTCGGCAAACGTATCGCGCAGGCCCTGTGTGTAGCTGTGCAACGCGGCTTTACTGGCCGAATACGTCGGCAGGAATTTGTTGCCCCGAAACGCCGCGATCGAGCTTATGTTCACGATAGCCGCCTCCGCCTGGTTCAGCAACTGAGGCAATACCAGCGCGGTGAAGTGAATGACGCTCAGGTAGTTCGTGTTCATCTCCTGATAGGCTTTTCCGGCAGCATCGTTTGTGCTGTCGCTGAGGTCATTCATAAACGCCGCCCCTGCATTGTTAATAACGATGTTGACGTCCGGGTGCTGGGCGGCCAGTTGCTGCGCGATGCGAATACGATCGGCTTCCAGAGAAAGGTCGCCTTGAATGGCTACCGCGTTTTGGATTTCCCCGAGGGCCTTTTGCAGCCGTTCTGCGCTGCGCCCGTTGATAATGACGCTGTTGCCGGCTTCGCTTAGTCTTTTGGCAATCGCCAGGCCGATGCCGGCGCTACCTCCGCTGATAAATACGGTATTTCCTGAGGTTTTCATTGGTTGGTTTGAGTTAAAATTAGTGATATGAACAGGGTGATTTAGAGTTGATCGCCCCAAAAAGCATCTTATTTTATACCATTTAGTCTATTTTGAGTCAATTTAAAATAGACTAAATGGTCTATTTCAGGGCAAAAAAAATTAGGTTTTGTATTGGTCGAGTTCGTCTTTCAGGCTTTTGATCAGGGTGTGCATCGGTTTGATGGTGTCCATCGTTCGGCACATCATCAAGCCACCTTCAATGGCTGCAACCAGTTTAAAGGCCATCACCGGCGCATTCAGCCTGCTCGAAAATTCGCCATTTCGGATGCCCTCTTCGAACAGATAGGTCAGTTCCTGTTGGCCAGCCCGCATAACAGCCGCCACTTTTTCTTTGACGGCCGGGTAATGATCGTCTGCTTCGACGGCCGTGTTGAAAATAGGGCATCCGCCTGGAATATGCGTGTGAATGGGGTCTTTGTAAAAATCCAGAAAGGCAAAGAGCTTTGCTCTGACCGTCTTGCCACCGGCCACGGCCACTCGCATTTTGTCGGTGATCTTTTGGAGCGAAAGGGCAATAACCTGTTCAGAAAGATCCTCTTTACTCTGGAAGTGCCCGTACAGGCAACCCTTTGTCAGTTTGGTAGCCGCCAGCACGTCATCGATACTAACACCCGCTATCCCTTTTGTATTGTAAAGGGGAACAGCCGTTTCCAGAATGAATTGCTTGGTCTTTTCTGCCTTCGTTAGCATCGCCTTGTAGATCGTGCTGCAAATGTACTAAAAGGTATATTTTTCAAGCAAGAGAAATCGCTTATTTTTTTGTCGACCCATTTGAGGGCCTATACCAAGCGTATCTGAGTCGACTAGTCACGCGCTGCTTGCGACGCAGGAACGGGTAGGCCGGGCAACGGGCCTACCCGTTCATGAGCGTTCATCCGCGCCTGGCGTTGCTGGTACACCAAACTTAGGCCTGATAACCCTTCTCGACCACGCGCTTGACAAGGCCATGAAACCACCTGAGTGGCAACACCCGGCGCATGAACAGCAGGGCGCGGGTCTGGCTGTTGCCGCTTACGTAACGCAGCCGGTCCGATGGGTCGTTGGCGGCGTCGAACAGCGTTTTGGCGACCACCTCCGGGCCGGGGGCATCGGCGCCCGCCTGCTGGGAGTTGGCCATCGTGACGGCAACGTACCTGTCGTAATCGGTGAGGCCCGGTTGGGTCAGCACGTCCTGCGAGCGGTCGTAGAAATCGGTTTTGATGGCGCCCGGCTCAATATTCTTCACCCGAATGTTAAAGGGTTTCAGCTCAAATGACAGCGCTTCGGTAAAGCCTTCTACCGCCCATTTTGTGCCATGGTAGATACTATAGATCGGAAACGTAATCAACCCCCCCATCGACGTGACGGTCAGAATACTACCCCCGCGCCGTTCCCGGAAATAAGGCAGTATCTCCCGAATGACGTTCATAACACCGAACACGTTGGTGTCGAACTGCTGCTGAATCTGAGCGGGGGTAGCCGCCTCAAACGGCCCGACGGCCCCGTACCCCGCGTTATTGATGATGACATCGATGCCACCAAACGCCGCGCGTGCATCGGCAATTGCCTGCCGGATCGAGGCTGTGTCCTGCACATCGAGCCGGAAAAGCTGTACGTTGGGCAACGTACCCAGCGAGTCGGCGCCCCGGTTCGCTTCTTTTTCGGGCGAGCGCATGGTAGCCGCTACATTCCAGCCTTGTTGCGCAAAATATCGGACGCTTGCCCGGCCGATGCCCGACGACGTACCCGTGATCAATACGGTCTTTTTCATGATGTATACTGATTATTTATTCATTTTTAGGAGTAAAAAATAGGCCGACTTATCGACCCTAAGCACTAGCTGATTACTGTTTTATACCGTCCCAGAGCACCGAAAAAGTGGCGTCCCAGTCGGCGTCAGTAAACGGTTTGCCTGTGTAAAGTGGTTGCTTGGCGGCTTCGTTGAGCAGCCCACAAACCAGCGTAACGAGCAGATCGGGGTCGAGGTCTTTGATGACCGTTTCGGCCTGCCCGCGTCGGATGACGTCGTAGATCGGTTGCAAAGCAGTCGTCTCGGCGGTTTGGGTCTGATCGGTCTCTACATAAAAAGGCGACCGATAATACTGCTCAAAAAAGGCGTTAAACTCTGGTCGATTTATGTTCTCATTCAAATAGTTGCGGGCTATTTTCTGCACTTGAATCCGGACTGGGTCCGATTCGGTGACCCCGGCGGTAAGGTCGCGCCACGCCAATCGAACGAGATATACGTACAGGCGACTGATCAGCGCGGGCTTATCGGCAAAGTAGATATAGACCGTGCCCGTAGCTACCCCGGCTTCCCGAGCCAGGTCCGCCATTTTAAGGCCCGCCAAACCCGTTTGGGCAATTAGCCGCAAGGCCGTTTCCAGAATTAGAATCTCTTTCGCCTCGTCTTTCGTACGCATCGCTTTATGAACTTGACAGGGCAAAATTGAGTGAATAAAAATTCACTTACGAGTAAAAATGAAAAAATAATCAGCTTAGGTTCTGCCAACTTATGGCGTAGAACCCATTTCGTCAAAGTGGCTATCTGGCTTCCAGACGAATTTGTGGCTTGTCCAGACAAGTCCCAGCCGTTCATAGAACGCGTGGGTACGTTGCCGCTTTCGGTTCGAGGTCACTTCGAGGTGAACCCAGCCTGCCTGCCGGGCTTCATCCATAAACCACTCGATCAGCTGCTGACCAACGCCCTGGCTGCGGTAGTCGGGCCGGACGTACAGCTCCTGAATCTCGGCTACCGGCCCGGCGTGGTGAAGCAGCAACTGCACATGGCAACTGGCAAACCCCACCGGTACGTTGTCCGCTTCGGCAAGCACGTACCTGACGGCCGAGTTGCTCAGGTTAGCGTGGTAAATACGCTCGAAGGCCGGGTAGGGGAGGGTGGTTTCCTCCAGGTCACACAGGCTTTCATACACGAAGGGCAGGTCGTCGGAGGTTGCGGGGCGGAGCATGGTAAACGATAAAATGGGCGCTGTCAACTCACCCGTTGGTGCCTTAACAACACCCATTTTATCGTATTCTTTTCTGATCGTCGCTACCAGTTTTTGTCTTTCAGGAGTTTGTCGAGATCGGCGCGGGGCATCGGTACCTTGTCGGGGTTAGCGTCGATCCACTTAACGAACGCCTGCTTGATGTCGGCTGTCCAGGTTTGATCGATCTGACCGGGCGTGAACTTACCCTCGCGCAACATTTGATGCCCGAAGCCGTCCTGTAGCGAGATGAACTCCGAATTCAGAATGACTTTTTCGGCCAGATGCGCTGGGATGAACACCACGCCTTCTTTTTTGGCCAGCACGACGTCGCCCGGCAGCACAATCGCCCGGCCAATACGGATGGGGCAGTTGACGCAGGTCATGGTCATATCCTGAATGTAGCTGGGGTCAAAACCACGTACCCAGCCGTTGAAACCCTCAATGGCCTCCAGCCCTTCGAGGTCGCGCACGCTGCCGTCGAAGATGATGCCCGTTTTCGATTTGGCAAAAATGGAGTTACCGAGGTTATCGCCGATGAGCGTACCCCAGACAATTTTACCCATGCCATCGGCCACATACACGTCGCCATTCTGAAGCATGTCGATGGGCCACGAGTTGGTATTTCCCTTGCGGCCCTGCGTCTTGCCCAGTTCTTTAATCGGCTTCTCCATGTCGGGGCGGCTGGGCATGTACTGGGCCGTGAGTACGCGCCCCACCATCGGCTCGCTGGGGCGGATGATCTGCCAGTTGCCATCGAACTGATTGTTGTAGCCCTCGTTGCGCAGGATGCCCCAAGCTTCTTCGAGCGACACATTTTTCAGCCGTTTCAACAGGGCATCGGATACCCGCGGGCGGCCGTCGGGCGTGCGTTCGCCTTTCCAACTGGCGGTGTAAAACTGGAGTTGGTCTTTGGGGAGTTCAATCTGGGCAACAGCCGGGAGCAGAGCGGCCGAGAACAAGGTGGTTAGGAATAGATTTTTCATCAAGCCAGTAGGCGTTTGGTATTTTACCAGTAAAAGATTGGGTATTAAGTAAAATACTGGCAGTAACGGGTTTTGAGAGAAATGCGTCGCCCCTCCTTGGCAGGCGCTCATTCCCAGTCCCTTACTATGAAGAAAGCCATACTCGACCTACTCCGACATGCCCCCGACCGACCAGCCATCGCGTCGACACCACCGGTCATTTCGTCTGCCACGCCTCCCTCACGCCGCGATTTTCTTCAGAAGTCGGCCTTGGGTGGTTTGTCGGTAGGCCTGGTGTTCGACCGCCTAAAAAGCCCGTTTGCAGTTGATCAGGAATTGGAATTTACCACGCAACGTGTCAACCGGCTGGCGGCGCCATCGGACCTGAAAATTACCGATCTGCGCATTGCCCACCTGGCGGGCGTGCCGTTCACCAGCCCGATCATCCGCATCGACACCAATCAGGGGCTGGTTGGTTGGGGCGAAGTGCGCGACGGCGCCAGCCCCAATTACGCACTCATGCTGAAATCGAGGCTGCTGGGTAAAAACCCCTGCAACGTGGAGCAGTTGTTCAAGCTCATTAAGCCTTTTGGTGGTCATGGCCGGGCGGCTGGCGGCGTCTGCGGCGTCGAGATGGCGCTGTGGGATTTGGCCGGTAAAGCCTACAACGTACCTGTGTACCAGATGCTTGGCGGTAAATATCGCGACTACGTGCGCGTGTATGCCGATACGCCCGAGGGCAAAACCTACGACGATTTTGCCGTCAATATGAAGAAGCGGGCCGATCAGGGTTTCACGTTTTTGAAGATGGACTTCGGCATCGGGATGCTGGCCGGGCAGAAAGGCATGCTCGTGGGCGGCGATGTCTGGGACGTGGCCAACCAATACGGCAACAGCCAGACCAGCAAAGTGGGCAACTACGGCATGACCCGCCACCCCTTTACCCGCATTCAGGTCACGAAGAAAGGCATCGATAAACTGGCTGAACACGTCGGGCGGGTGCGCGACATTGTGGGCTACGATACGCCGCTGGCCGCTGACCATTTTGGCCATTTCGACGTCAATACGGCGATTCAGATGGGCAAGGCGATGGAACCGTTCCGGCTGGCCTGGCTCGAAGACCTCGTGCCCTGGTTCTACGGCGATCAGTGGAAACAGATTACCGATGCCATTGATACCCCAACGCTGACGGGCGAAGATATTTTCCTGAAAGAGGAGTTCATCAAGCTCATCGACAAGCGCGCCGTCGACATGATTCACCCGGATCTGGCGTCGTCGGGCGGGATTCTGGAAACGAAAAAAATCGGCGATTACGCCGAGGAGTCGGGTATTCCGATGGCGATGCACTTTGCCGGTTCGCCCATTTGTATGATGGCCAACGTGCATTGCGCCGCCGCCACCGAAAACTTCGTGGCACTCGAACACCACGGTGTCGACGTCGACGGCTGGGAGGACATCGTTACGGGCCTGAAACCCATCGTGGAAAAAGGCTTCGTGAAGGTCCCCGACAAGCCTGGCCTAGGCGTGGAATTGAACGAAGACGTTGCGAAAAAATTCCTCAAGAAAGGCTCAACCTGGTTTGCGCCCACCGACGTCTGGAACACGAAAGATTCGTGGGATCGGGAGTGGAGCTAGATTAGTAAAGAGCGAAAGAGACAAAGAGTGAATGGTTGAAGCCAGATAATAGATGCGTCAGCCATTCACTCTTTGTCTCTTTCGCTCTTTATTCCTTCTCGCAGTCCAGCCAATCGTAGCCGGGGTCGATGGGCGCGCCATCGGGGGCGGCGAGTGGGGTATTGGCAACGGCGGGTTGCTGCGGGTTGCGTTCGTACTGCTGAATGAGCCAGAGTAACTGGTTAGGCGACGTATCGCTCACGACGTAGTTGAACGGCGCATCGGTAGACCGTTGCGTGAGGTATTTGTATCGGATGTGCTGGATGGCGTCGTGCGCCACGGAACGTACCCGGCCATCGGCTTCTTTGTCGGAGGCCAGCGCAATCAGGCTTTCGAGCAGGCGGCGGCTCGTCAGTTGCTGAATGGCCTCGTCGTAGGTACGTGCCTCGCCCGCGTTGCGACGCATCGGTTCAAACGTTACGTTGATGAGGCTCGTCAGCAGGTCGCTGAAGCCGGGCATGGCCGAATCCATCGCTTTTTGGTTGAGCAGCCGGGCGCAGCGCTCAGGGTTGAGCAACAGCCGGAGCGTCAGGTTGGCGGCGGCTTCGGGCGGGCCCATCGGGTCGAATGTCAGGCCCGTATGGCGTTTGAACACCTCCCGCGGGTTGGCATCAATGCCAAACGCCCGCGGCGGAATCAGGGACAGAATGCCCTTGGGAAGCGCCAGAATGCGCGGTTGCAGCGTGGCAACCAGCGCGTCGATGGCTTTGCGTTGCCGGGCGGCCGGTACCGGCTCGGCCACCACCTGCCCGTCGCCGCGCAGGGCGTAACTGTAGAGCACGCCACCGACCACTTTGCTGGCGGCTTCGGTCTGGTAGCGGTGAAACATGTACATCGGCACCAGCACTTCTTCCAGCGTAGCCATCGGCATCCCCACCGGAATCTTGCGCGCGTCAAACTGATCCAGCGCGATCCGGCGAATGGCCAGCGTGCGCGCCAGTTCGTCAGTAGCGTCAGCCTGACCGTCCCACAGGTGCGTGTCGGGGTGGGCGCTGCCTTCGGGGCGGGCATCCTGGTCACTCAGGAATTTCAGTCCCTTCTTCACGTAATCATCGATCAGTTTGTCGAGCGCGGCTTTCTCATTTGTGCCTTTTGGGAAATCCTGGTAGCCGTACGTAATGGCCACTTTATCCCAGGCCCCGATACCAGTGGCGTAGGCGCTGTCGAGCGTGAGTTTATTATTGGCCAGAATGCCCACCAGCGGGTGCGGGTAGTCCATCACCGACGACCGGTTGACCGTGCTGGCAATGTAGTTGTGGGGCAGGCCGAGCGTGTGGCCCACTTCATGCGCCGCCAACTGCCGCAGCCGGGCCAGGGCCATCGGCATCAGAGCGGCGGTATCGGCGCTGTTGTTCTCAAACCGGGCGGTGAGCCCCTGCGCGATGAGGTAATCCTGACGTACCCGGAGCGAACCCAGCGTCACTTTTCCTTTCAAAATCTCGCCCGTACGCGGGTCGACAATGCTCATGCCGTACGACCAGCCGCGCGTGGAGCGATGTACCCACTGAATCAGGTTGTACCGAATGTCCATTGGGTCGGCGTCGGCGGGCAGCAGTTTTACCTGAAACGCATTGCGGTACCCCGCCGCCTCGAAGGCCTGATTCCACCAGCTCGTCCCCTCGATCAGTGCCTGCCGGATGGGCTCGGGCGCGCCGGGATCCATGTAGTAGATGATGGGTTTCACGGGGTCGCTGATGGCCGCCGTGGGGTCTTTCTTCGCCAACCGGTGCCGAACAATGTAGCGCTTAATGATGGGCTGGCTGACGGGCGTGGCGTAATCGAAAAACTCGATGTTGTTCAGGCCCGCGCGCGGGTCAAACAGGCGGGGCTGGTAGGAACCATCGAGTGGGGGCAGTTCCACAAACGAGTGGTGTTGCCGCATGGTCACGGCGGTGGGCGTTGGCACCACCTGCCGGAGGTACTGGCCCGGTGAGTCGCCCGTCAGCGTAATGGTCGTTTCAAACTCTGTATTCTGCGGAAAGGCCTTTGTATGGGGCAAATACATGGCGCAACGGCTCGCATCGACCCGAAACGATCCCTGTCGGGTCTGGGCGATGGCCTGCACGGCGCCCACGGCATCCTGCATCAGAAACGGCGTCAGATCGACCAGTACTCTCTGGCCATCTTCAGCGGCGATCTCAAAGCCCGCGTGCACCGACTGCGCAAAGGATTCGGCAACGGCCCGCCGTTCGAGTGAATCGCGGCTCAGCGCGCGGTAACCGTAGTTTGGCTCGATCAGCAGCACCTTGTTGCCACTCCGTTCAAACTTGACCACGTGTTCGGCACCCAATCGGCCCCGGTCGAGGCCGATGTCGTTAGAGCCAACGCCCTGCGCCAGTGTAGGGTAGTAGAGCATTTCCTGCCCGAATCGGTCGATTTCGAGCCAGATTTTGCCTTTCTTGGCGTCCCAGTAAAAAGTCAGAAAGCCCGCCCGTTTGTCCATATCCTTCGTGAAGGAGGCGATGGTTGGGGAGGCAGCAGGCGCATTGGGCTGGGCGAAAAGCGAAGTCGTCAGCAGCCAAAGCAGAGCCGAGTAACAGAAGCGCATGGTAAAGAAGTCGGTTAAGTAGGCAAAATACGCCCAAAACAGACGCTCCGCGCCGATTAGCTGCCTTTTATGACCCGCCTATCTACCTGAAAAGACTCGTTTTCGACGATGTTTACCGCATCGACAAAGGCGGAATGCAGGGCATGAATCAGTTAGTTAATCGATCCGCTTTTTTAAACCCATAAGGGCTGGGCGCCCCCGTCTAAAACCTTATAAGTTTGTAGTTAAGTACTTACTCCGCCAGGTTGAAACGTACCTGAACGCCGCCCGCCGTGGTGGCCCGGATGAAGTTGTTCGACACCAGCGGGTCGTTGAACGTGCGGTCGAAGTAGAAGTTGACGTTGAGGCGGCGGTTCACCACGTAGCTCAATTGCGGGCGCAACTGGAAGTTGACGTTACCCGCCACGATCGTCTGCTCGGCGTCGAGTTTGCGCTGAATCGTGCGGGTGTCGCGCAGGGTCAGGGCGAGGTTAAACGTCAGGTCATTTTTGAGGCGACGCACGGCCCCGTTGATGCGGAACGGCAGGCGCACATTCTGCTTGGTGAAACCGAGTGAGGCCGTTACGTCTTTGGTCGTTACTTCGGCCACCTGCGCGTTCGAGAGGTTCAGCGCGGCATCACGCGAGCGGTTGTATTCGAGCGCGCCATTCCAGCGGCTGCGGGTCTGGAAACGTACCCCCACGAACGGCGCAAATCGCTCGGTCATGCTGATCTGACTCATCACAAACACGGGGATGAAGTTGCCCGCCGTAGTGGGGTTGATCGGGTCGCCGCTGTTGATGTAGCGCGACAACGGGTAGCCCGACACGGCCAGGTTCACGTACTGCGCCTCGTAGCTGAGCGACGACGTAAAGTTGCCCACGCTGTAGTTCGACACGTACCGGTGCACGAGGTTGAAGGAACTGAACAGCTTGTTGAACGGCTTGGCGCGGTTCAGGCCGCTGAAGTTCAGGTCCCAGTTGGGGAACGGAATGCTGTAGAACGGCGAGTATTTCACCGACTGCGGATTCTGCCCGCTGTAGGCCGCGAAAAAGGCCGGAATTAGCACGTCCTGCGAGTTTTTGTTATAAGCGCTGGGGTTTTCGCGCACGGCCGGGTTGTCGGCTTGCAGGCGGCGTAGGATGATGTCGCGGTAGCTCTCGAACCGGTCGAAAATGGGTGAGGTATTGTCGGGGCGGAGGTTCACGAACGTGGTGCCAAACGACAGGTACGACATACTGTAGCTGCCATTGCGCAACGGTGCCTGACTACTAA
Organism: Fibrella aestuarina BUZ 2; assembly: GCF_000331105.1. NCBI lineage: Bacteria > Pseudomonadati > Bacteroidota > Cytophagia > Cytophagales > Spirosomataceae > Fibrella > Fibrella aestuarina. Next base: position 1,953,358 of record NC_020054.1, read on the forward strand.
ACTGCGCGCCTTGCAGGGCCGGCCGGTAAAACTCCTGATAACTATCCGAGCGGTTGTAATTGGCGTTTACGTTCAGGCGGAAATCGCGGAAAGGCTCCAGCGTGGTGTTGGCCGTGAACTTCCGGGTGATAGACTGCGTAAACGGCGCGTTCTGCACAATACTCGGCGACAGCAGCCCCTTCCGCGCCAGCCGGGCGGCAATGTCGTGGTTCTGATCACCCAGCACAAACGGCAGCCCCGGCTCGCCGCTTTTATCGAGCCCAAACAAACTCGGTGACGACAGGAAGCCCGGCAACACCGTGTTTTCCTGAATGCTGTAGTTGACGTTGATGCCCCGCACCGTGAGCAGCGCGCGCACGAAGGCTTTGGCCAGTCGGTTACCGCCGGGGTTGATCTCCTGAATACTACCGGGGTTCCGGGCAAAGTTCAGCTTCGGCGCATTGGGCGTATTGGCCCAGCGCAACGACTTGATCTTGTTGTAGAGCAACACCAGATCGACCCGCCCGTTGATGCCGATTTCACGGTTGTTACGGATCGTGTTCCCAAACGGAATGTCCAGCGAATCTCTGATGCCAAACGAATTGGCCTGATACTGATACCCGATGTTGTAGGCCAGATCGGCCTGTATCCAGTTCACGATCGGGAACTTGTCGAACGGCACCCGGTAGGTGGTATTGATCGTCTGCTGGTAGTTTTTCATCCGCCCCAACCCCTGCACACTCCGCCACACCGAGTCGCGCTTGGCTTCAGTATTGATATCGCCCTGCGGTTCGTCGATGATGGCGTTGGCCGCCGCCCGGTAGCTCACCACCAGGTTCTTGGTCAAGTTCCAGGTGATGTCGTAGTACCGGTTGAAGAGGAAGTATTTCTCAAACTGCGCCGGAATACCATTGGTCGTCAGGTCGCTGTTACGAAGCTGCGTTTTGATAAAGCTCCGGTCCATATCGGCCCGTATGGAGACCACCGTCGGCAAGAGCGTCAGGTTAAAATCGCGCAGCCAATAGAGGTATTTACGCTCCAGACTCTTCACATTGCGGAACGGCTCGAACGCTCGCGGCTGACTCGTGAAGTTGTACGTAAACCCACCCCGATACTGCTCCTGTAGGTATTCGCCGGTCAGGATGTTGCTACGGCGAATGTCGTTGAAGGCGTAGTTGAACCCGAAGTTTTCGATGTCCCAGGGGCGGGCTTTCGCGTCGGGGTTGAGCCGGATCTTCCGCACATTCGAGAAGTTGATGCCGCGTCGGATGGTGTTGTCCTGCACTAGCTTCCGGTACTCGGCCGGGCTGGGTACGTTGCCTTCGGGCAGGCTGGCCAACGACTGCTCCAGCGGGGTGTCGGGGTCGAGCGGATTGAACTGCGGCGTTATGAGGCGGGCGTCGTAGTTGACGTAAACGGGAATCTTCAGCCCCCAGTTGGCGGGCAGAAACTTGTCGATCGACAACGCCGCTGATAGCCCATACTCGGTCGTTTCTTCGCGGGTCCGGTCGGTGGGCTTGGTTTGTACGCCGCCAAAACCCGCGCTCGAATACCGCCCCGAGGCCGTAATTGTGGCCACGTCGGCCATGCGCAAATTCAGCGCGCCAATGGCCGCCCGGCCCGATTTCTGCGTGATGCCAAAGGCCCGCAGTTCGTCTACCCAGATCGTGAAGGTCTTCGCCTGTTCGTCGCCGCCAGCCACGCGCGGGTTCCGTACCCCGATCATGATGCTTTGCACCGAACTCAGGTCGGGGTTACCCACCACGGTGAGTTGGTAGCGTTGCCCGGCCGGCCCCGGAAACTGCGACGGCTGTGTGAAGGGCAGTCGGGTCTGGCGCGTCAGGGCTTTGTTCCGGGCCGCTTTCAGGTCGGTGAGTTCACTGAAGGCGATGTCCAATTCGTTCTGATAGGGCCAGATCTGATCCGACGGAATATCCCCAATCGGCGATGATTTCAGGTTGGGTACCTCAATCTCGTAGTAGTTCTCCGTGTAGTCGGTCCCGATTCGGATAAAAGCCGACACCTGCCCGTCGATCTGCGGATCGGGGCTGTGCATGTGCACGAACATCTTCAGCCGTTCGCGGAACAGAAAGTCGAAGTTGGTGTTGCGGAACGCGCCCCGCGAGTCGCCGTCGCGCAGGTTAGTTACGCTCAGGGCCATCGACTGCTCGTTGAGCTGCACGTTGTTGTTAGGCTGCGTGTAGTCGACGTCGCGGATGAAGCCCGGTGGCACGTCGTACTTGTATTTGGTCGTGCCCCCCTGACTGTTTTCTTCCACGTTGACCGCCGACACTTTAAACTGGGCGTCGTAGGGCTCGGGTACTTCCTGCAAGCCCACCTGCGTGAGGTCGCCGTTGTACTTGCGGTACTGGTTGGCTTCCATCTGCAACTGCGCGAACCGCAGCACTACGGGCTGCTCGAAGTTGGTCAGGTACATCCGGAAAAAGCGGATCGACTTAAATCCGTTGATGTTGCCCACCCGGCGGTTGAACTCGCGCACCGGAATGCGGAACAGGTACCAGTCGGCCCCGGAGGCACTCACTTTGTCGATGATGTAGCGGTTCCCAACCTGAAACGAGTTTTCGTTGATGTCGATCTGGTAATCGTAATAGGCCTCGTTTTCGTTGATGGTGTTATCGGTATTGAGGTCTTCAATATCGGGTAGAATCGACGAGGCGGGCGTGGTCAGGTTGTTGAGGTCGTTGGCACTCTCGGGTGAGTTGTTCTCCATACCCATGTACTGCTTGTAGCGGGCCACGATGTACTTCAGCGAGTCGGCCTGTTGGCCCAGGTAGAACTGGAAATCGTCGCCCGAGGGGTCGGCCAGAATACGCCGTTGCGCCTCCTGGTTGGTTACGTTAGCTCGTACCGCATCCAGAAACGGTTTGAATTTGGCCTGCTCCTCGGCGTTGCTCAGCCCATCGAGGCCAACGTCCTGCTTGGGCCGTGCCCCCGCCTGATTGGTAAACGCCTGCGTGACGAACTGCTGCCGGGGCGCTTTCCCCCAAACCGTTTCGACCGTACCACCACCCAGCCGGATATTGCTGCTATCGATGGGAATCCCATTTTCGAAGTTGTAGCGACCGTCTTTGACGACGTCTTCCGAAATGTCGCCGAGGTTGAAATGCAACGTACCTGAGCCGGGCCGCTGGTTCGGGAACGTGTTGTCGGGGTTGCCGCGCACCAGGTTGTTCTGCCCGCTAAAGGGGTTCATCATCCAGAACGTGATGTTCTCGACGTTGGCGTTGTCGAAATCGGCATCCGACGTGATGGCCCGCGTGATGGCCCCAAAATTCTGCCGCGGGTTTTTCAGCGTACCGTTGGGGGTCAGGTCGGGGTTGTAGTTGTACATGCCCCGTTCGGCCGGGAAATAGGCAATGTCGAGGATGTTTTCGGGCAACTGAATCTGCCGGATCGACCGGCCCGGAAACAGCTCGTTGGGCAGAAACGGCTTCTCAAAAATATTGTCGTCGTTGGGCACAGTACCCACGTCGACACCACCGGTTGCGTTGGCGCCCAGATAGAGCGTCTGGTCGATGCTGTAGGCCGAAATGCGCGCCCGCCGGTACCCCGATTCGAGCGAGTTGGTGCTGCCCTGCGGGAAGTCCTGCGGCGTTGACCCCAGGCGCCAGCGGTTGGGTTGCCGGGTGAGGTCGAAGATGGTGCGGGTGGCTTCAAAATCGTCGATGAAGGCGTTGTTATTCACCTGCTTCGACACGCCGGGAATGAACTCGGCGACCTCACCCGTAAATTGAATCGCCGACAATTCTTTGGTCTGAATCAGTGGCAGCCGGTCGAGCAGGCGGGTCAGGCCAGGTGAGTCGCGGCGCAGGTTCACGTCGAACCCAAGCATAGTGTTGTTGACCGGCTCGTTGCCGATGGCCACGCGCGTCAGGAAGCCCGCGGGCGTTTCGCGCATGTTCATGGCCGTCACGCCAAAGTTGATTTCGGGTGTCAGCCGGTAATCGAGGCGCGTGCCGATGAGGGTACGTACCTGATTCTGAAACAGGTCGGGCAGTTCGTAGCTGATCCGAATCTCGCGACCCGAATTGTTCACGCTCTCGTTGAGGATACGTACCCGTTGCGCATCAACCACGTAATCCTGCCCCGGCACCAGCGGCACCCCACCGGCCGAAACCTGCACCGATTCGGGCTTGACGCCGTAAGGCAAATCCTGACCCTGCCCCTGCGCCGACTGGAACGACCCTTTCAGGAAAAACTTGTTTTTGACGGCAACCTGCTGGGCATCGGCCAGCGTGGTCCGGTAGAGCTCGCTGAATACGTATTTACTCTGCAATTGCGCCGCGTTGCCGCCGTTGTCGGGTGCCTGCGCAATCTTTTGCGCGAGGTAGTTGCCGAATGGCTCCAGCACGGGGAAGTAAATCTTACCGTTGCGGCTGTCGATGGTGAACCCTTCCACGTAGTCGAAGTTGCCATCGGGCTGGTTGTCGAGTTGCTGATTGAGCCGGTCGAGGTTAAACACCTGCACCAGCGGCACACCTACCAGTACGTCCTGCAAGGTCGGGTTGTCGATGCCCGTCTGATCGTCTTTGTAGATCACCCGAAACTGGAAGCCCTGCCGCGCCACGTTATTCGTATTCAACGAATAGACGTTTTTCATCATCAGGTTCCACATCGGGTTTTGCAGGTTGTTCCGAATGGTTGACGATTTCAGGAGCTTCAGGAAAATCACCCGGTCTTCGCTTTCGCTCTGGTAGTCTTCGGTGAGTTCGCCCACCTGATAGCGTTTGCCCTGGTAGGTGTATTCATACGAAACCGCCAGCACTTCGTCGTTCCGTAGCGCCGTCACGAGCGAGATGTAACCTAGCTCGGGATTGAAGCGATACTCGCGCTCGGTCAGACGTTTGGCCCCGCGAAGCAGGTCGTAATCGGTGCCTTTCTGAAGCCGGAGCGTGTTGTCGAGCACATCGGTCGTCTGGTCGACCTGCCGGGCAGTAGGGTTGTTGCGTAGGGACGTGAATAACGCATTGGCCCCGTTGCTGGCGGGCGAACCACCCCCGAGTCCATTGCCGATGGCCGGGTTGCTGCTGTTAAACGGGGCGGGTTCGGCCAGATCGGCAAACCCGACAATGTTGCGGAGCTGATCGGTGGTGTTGGTGCGGTTGGTTACGTACACTTCAAGGCGCGTCACCGTCACGCCGGAGGTCGGCACTGGCAGGCTCTTAAGCGAGCGTTCGTAGTTGGATCGGAAAAACTGCGACAGAAAGAAATGCCGGTTTTCGTCGTACTGGTCGGCCCTGATTTCAAACTGACGGTTAGCAATGCCGCCGCGCAGGACAATCTCCTGCCGCCTCGACCGCTGCTGCGAGAGCACCGTGGTGGCGTTCAGCTTGCCGAAGCGCGTTTGCAGCTTGATCCCGAACAGGTTTTGCACGCCGGGAATGAGCTGGCTGTTGAGGTTCCAACTCAGGTTACCAACCTCCACGTTTTGCAGAATGCTCTCGTTTTGGGGCGTAAACGGTAACTGCTGATTAGGCTGCACACTGCCGAAGCTGGGCAGATTGGGCAGGCCAGGCACCTGCGGCAGGTTAGGCAGGCCGTTGGCCCCAATGCCCGGAATCAGACCCTGCGGACGGTAATTAACCTTTAACGCATTCTCGAAGTTGAAACTGGCTTTCGTGTCGAAGTTGGCCAGCAGCCCCAGCCGCTCACCCACCTGCCCGTTGAAGTTGATGCTGATCTGCTCGTTGAAAATGATGTTTCCCTGGCTCCGTAGCCGCACCGGAATGGCCGGATTGTCGATAAACTGATGCAGGTAGCCCAGGTCGAGCGAGACGAAGCCGTTGGGTTTGAAGTCGATGTTGTTCCCGCCAAAGATCCGGTCCAGAATGGGCGGCATCTCCAGTTTCGGGATCAAGCCCCGGCCGCTGACGGCACTCTGCCCATCGCGGCGGGCGGCATATTCGCGGAAGAGGCGATCTTCGATGCGCTCGTTTTGCAACCGGTTGAACTCCGAATACGGAATGACCTCGCCGGGGCGGTAGGGTAGGCCTATCGGGCGCGAGGGACTGCCGGTCAGGCTGTTGGACGGCGTGGTAATGGGAGCGGCAATGATCGGGCTGGGTGCCGCAGGTACGTTGCCACGCGAATCGCCGGGTACGTTGCCAACGCCGGGACGAGGAGCAAGCCGTTCGTTGATGGTCATCGACTTGTCGGGCAGCAGGCGGAAGTCCGTATTCAGCGAGCGGGGGTCGCGCAGTTGGTAGGGCGAGCGGGGCAGCCGTTCCGAAAAGCGGGTGGCGTAGCGGTCGCTCCACCGGAGGGTTGGGCGGCGGTTGGCGTTTTTGACAGCCCGCAGGCTATCCTGCCGTTCCTGGGCGATGGCTCTGGCAGCGGCCCGCGCCGAATCATTAGCGGCTCTGATCTGCTCAGGGGTGCGCGTCGGGGCGGTCGGTGTGTTGCGTCCCCGCCGGGGCGTTTGCTGCGCCCGGCCTTGTTGGCTACCGATCGTCAGCAACAAAGTAAGCGATACCACCAGGCAAAAGGTATACTGCCAACGCCCGTCGCGGTGTCTGACAGGCGCGTAACTTGCTGGAAAAGAAAAGGGTTGGCCGGTAAAACGCTTCACCATGTCTGGTGTATAATCAAAAGAATAAACAAGGCAGTAGATTTAGCCGTTAACACAACGGCTAAAACCGGGCCAATCGTATCAGATATTAGCTAAGAATTAAAAGTTAGGCCGAAGGGGTTGACTTACGGCCCAGAATCAGTAGCTGTCGATCGGTTAACGCCAAAACTAGCGCAGCGCTTTTCGGATAATGTCTTCTACACTTAATTCGGGTTCGGCCCGGATAATATCGTCGACGCTCTTTTCGGCCGACGGGCGGGGGAAGCCCAGGGCCACCAACGCCGCCAGGGCCTCTTCGCGAACGGGGTTACCTGCCTGCTGACGGTACGTGGGAACATCGGGGAGCAAGCCTGCTTTTTTCATCCGATCTTTCAATTCCAGAATAATACGCTGCGCCGTTTTGGCTCCGATACCCTTAATGGCCTGCACCGCCCGCACGTTCTCGCTCATAATGGCCAGACGCAGGTCTTGCGGCGACATGGCCGACAGCATACCCAGCGCCGTATTTGGCCCAACGCCGCTGACGCTGATCAGCTCACGGAACAGGGTTTTCTCGTCGGCGTTGGCGAAACCAAATAAGGTCTGGTTGTCTTCGCGAAAATGGTGGTGAATAAATAGCTTTACCTTATCCCCGCCGCCGGGTAGCGTCGAGTAGGTCTGCAAAGAGATAAATACTTCGTAGCCAACGCCCTTTACATCGATGATGGTATAGGCGGGCTCTTTATACGACAAGGTGCCGTCGAGATAAGCGATCATAACTTAATGTACAATGTATAATGAACGATGTACAATGGGCTGACGCAGTTGTACAGTAGCCATGGCCAGTATACATCGTTCATTGTACATTATCAATTACCCCACCAGCAGTTTCATACCAGGTTTGACGCTGTTGCCCTTGATGTGGTTCATCTTTTTGAGCTTGTCAATCGGGATGCCGCCGTAGCGTTGCGAGATATTCCAGAGGGTATCGCCGCTCTGCACGCGGTGGTATTTGGCTTTGACCCGGCCGCTACGCTCCGTAGAAGCCGCCGCTTTTCGATGGTCTTTGGGATCGGAGCCTTGCTGAGCCATGCGCTCGGTATGCGTCTCGCCCGCTTCCCGCAGAATCAGCAGCTTCTGACCCACGCGTACTTTCGTGGAACGCAGGTGATTCCACTGCTTCAGGTCATACAACTCGACGTGGTAACGATCGGCAATATCGCCCAGGTTATCGCCGCGCTTCACCGTGTGCGTCAGCTTGCGGGGCTTTTTGAGCACGACCGCTTCCAGGTCATCGGCTTCGGGAATGTCGTTTTCAGCCACAACGGCGGCTGCTACGTTCGTACTGGCCGTCAGGACGGGGTCGCTCCAGCGGCTGGCAACGCGCCAATTGGCCGGGTCGTTGACCGAGTCGCGTGTGGGGCCAAACTCTTCGCTATGCGCCAGTAACATATTGGCCATCATAACGGGCATTTTCGTGGCCGAATCCATAATGGCCTGGCGCTGCGTGGCAAACTGATGGAATCGCTCGCTCGGTAGCCGCAGCACATGGCCCCGCGTGTATTCGGGCAGGACACCGGTTACGATGGCTGGGTTGAGCTTCTGAATCGCTGGCAGCGACATGTTGCTCAGATCGGCCAGCGTTTTCAGGTTCAGGTAGCTGTTGACCTGAATGGTATCGAAAGCCAGCGGATAATCGGGTCGTTCGGGATGAATGCCGTGGTCGGGGCCGAAGTTCATCATATAGGTCATGGCGATGAACTGCGGCACATAGGAGCGGGTCTCTTTCGGCAGGCCTTCGTAGCAGGTCCAGAACGTAGTGCCGCCCGTGCGGCGCATGGCCCGGCGCACGGCTCCCGGTCCGCAGTTGTAGGCCGCCATCGACAGTTCCCAATCGCCAAAGATGCGGTACAGGTCTTTGAGGTACCGGCAAGCAGCCTCGGTCGCTTTCACGGGGTCCATCCGGTCATCGACATAGTCGTCGATGTTCAGGTTGAAATCACGACCCGTGTAGGGCATAAACTGCCAAAGGCCGCCCGCGCCCACCCGCGACATGGCTCGTGGATTCAGGGCCGACTCGACGATCGAGAGGTACTTCAGCTCGTCGGGCATGTTGTACTTGGCGAGCGTCTTTTCGTAGAGCGGAAAATAGAACGGCATCCGCTCCATCACCATACGCGTGTAGCTGGGCTTCCGGTAGGTGAAGTAATCAATGAAATTATGAACGACCCGGTTGTAAGGCAGCGGAATCTGACGTTGCAGCCGTGGTAGCCGTTCCCGCAGCAGCGCTTCCGGTACCGAAGGCAGGTTGAGCACTTCTTCAACCACAAACGCAGAGTCGATCTGCATGGTGTCGGCGATGGCCTCCTGAACGGTCACTTTCGGCGTGGGCCGGTTGGCCTGTGCCGCTACCATCTGGGGGAGCAGGGCCGTGAAGCCCAGCAGAAAGCCGAAACCAAGTGGGTACAGTCGTTTCGTCATGTCGGTCATTTACGTATTACGAGTTCGTTGGAGGAAGGAGGCACGCGCACTGGTAGGTAAAGTCAATCGTCCGGATGGGTTAATCATCAGGCCGCGACGGGAGCCTCCAGGGCGTTGGCCGTTGCCACCAGCAAACCCTCCTGAAACGGCGGCGCCAGCAGTTGCAGGCCAATGGGCAAGCCCTCAAGGTCGGTACCATTGGGAACAGAAATGGCCGGATACCCCGTCACATTAGCTTGAACGGTGAAAATATCGGCTAAGTATGCCGCGACCGGATCGTCGTTTTCTTCGCCCAGCCGGAAAGCCGTTGTGGGTGTCGTGGGCATCAGCAACAGATCATAGTCGGCGAAGATGCGATCTGTCTCGTCGCGGACCAGCCGACGTACCTGCTGCGCTTTGGTGTAATAAGCGTCGTAATAGCTGGCACTCAGCGCGAACGTACCCAGCAGGATCCGCCGACGTACCTCGGGGCCAAACCCTTCGGTACGGCTCTGTTTGTACATGGCCACGAGATCGGCCACGGGCGCCTGAGTCCGGTGGCCATACCGCACGCCATCAAAGCGCGACAGGTTCGACGAGGCCTCGGCGGTGGTCAGGATATAATACGTGGGTAACAGGTGCTTCAGCAAGGAGAGCGACACCGGTTCGACCCTGTGGCCCTGGCTGCGCAGGCGCTCGATAGCCGCCTCTGTCGCCTGGCGGATGGCCGGGGCTACTCCCTCACTGTCTACGCCATCGGCCAGATAAGCGATGCGGAGCGGGCGATCGGGTAAAGTTGCCGTGCTGTAGGAGTCAACTGACCGCTGCGATACGGTGTTGTCGAACGCATCAGGCCCGGCCATGACCTCCAGCAGCAGCGCCGCATCATAGGCGTCGTTGGCAATGGGACCAATGCAATCAAACGAGGAGGCGTAGGCGATCAGGCCCCAGCGGCTAATGCGGCCGTAGGTGGGTTTCAGGCCAACGACCCCACAGAACGCCGCCGGTTGCCGCACCGAGCCACCCGTATCGGAGCCAATACTGGCCAGACAGAGGCCTGCCTGCACTGCTACCGCCGACCCGCCACTGCTGCCACCTGGTACCCGGTCGGGGTTGGCGGCATTACGTACAGGACCAAACGCCGACGTCTCGTTGGCCGATCCCATCGCAAACTCGTCGCAGTTTTGCCGACCAATGATAATGGCGCCGGCAGCCAGCAACCGCTCCACAGCCGTTGCCGTAAACTGAGCCTCGAAACCGTCGAGAATATGGCTGCCTGCCCGGAGGCCGTGCCCGGCGTAACTCAGCACGTCTTTAATGCCGATCACCATGCCGTGCAGTCGCCCAATGGAGGCCGGGTCGGCGAGGCGGCGGGCGTCAAGCTCGTCGGCGCGCTGCCGGGCTTCGTCGGCGTAGACCTCCGTAAAGGCGTTGAGGTGCTGATGATCGGTAATGCGGGTAAGGTACTGCTCGACCAATTGGCGGCAGGTGAGGGCACCCGTGGCCAGATCGGCCCGAACAGAACGGAAGGAACGGTACAGTGAAGGCATGAAAAGAGGGTCCGTTTACCGGGATAAGCCCCCCATTAGTGAGGGGCGGCCCGAAAACGCTGAGACGAAAGACGCCGGACTAATGTAAAAACAGACAACCGGGCGTCCTGGGGGCGTCCGGTTGTGAGCATATGGCTATGTGAGCAGTTACTTCGTTTCCTTAAGGCCGTCTTCGATGTTCTCGCGGACGTCTTTGGTAGCATCCTTAAATTCACGGATACCTTTACCAAGACCACGGGCCAGTTCAGGCAGTTTCTTGGCACCAAAGAACAACAATAGCGCTAAGAAAATGAGCAGCATCTCTTGACCGCCCAGACCCATAATTGCATAAATGGATGCTGTAATCATGATTGAGTTTGTTTTAACACGTTGACAAAAATACGAAAATGTTTTGGGTATGGATTCTTTCTCAGATTAAACTGAAAAAACGGTTGCCCCTACTCAAGGTCAATAACTTTCCCCGATACCCGCGCCTGTTCGCGTTCCCAACTGCGGAAGTTGATCAGTTCGTTCTGCAACGAGTTGAAGAGCCAGACCATCAGCGCGATGTCGTCGGCGAAGCCAACAAAGGGCAGCACGTCGGGGATCACGTCAAGGGGCGATACGAAATAAATCAACGACGCCAGCACTGATACGATGGTTTTGGTCGAAACCTGGCGGTACTCACCGGATGCGTAAGCTTTTACCAGGCGGCTCAGCAAGCCAATCTGTTCTCGAAAACCAACGCCGTCATCGCCCGATACGGTTTTGCTTTTGTTGAGTGCCTCCCGAATCAACGCCAGCATGCCGAGGCCATTTTTAGCGTAACGGCCCGCCCGGTGGGTTGAACGGCGAAAGAAAATTGAACTGAGTACCTTGGCAATAAGACTACTTTTGGCCATTGAGTTAGATGTTGTTCGAGTGAATGTGCGCTGTCACCAACGACAGAACAGACGTATAACAAGTTTGCGCCCGAAAAAGTGTTCTGAAAAACACCTAGTGATAGCCTTTTCGATCAAGCCGCCCACCGGCGAACTCAAATTCCCGCCGGTAGTGAGGCTACGCTCGACACGCAACGGGCTGTCTTTTGCAACTTGTTCTGGCAACGTACCCAGACAGCAGTCTGCAGGCAGAAATCGCCAGGCAACAGGGCTGAGCGCGATTTAGGCCCAGGCTGAACGAACGATACCCAACAGTTCGGCGTAAAGAAAGTGAGTTGGCGGACGGGGGGGACGAGCAGGTGATGATAACTCGATGGGCCAGTATCCTGCTGACCCAAGCGCAAGAAGCCAACCTACCTACCGGTCGACCCGCGCGGCCTGCATCCATCGGCTGCCTTCCATTAGTTTAACTATACGTTAAATAGTGAACAAAGGGCAGGTGGTGTACTAATTAACATATCTATAGTGCAAGTTTTTGTCATTCAATGGTTTTTACTAAGTATTTTAACTCTAACTTTGTAGTTACCTGGATTGGGGCTTGAGCTTGCCGTAACGCTGAACAACTACATGCTTTCCCACTTGTCATCTGGTCAACTGCAAATTGGCATCATTGGCCTTGGGTATGTCGGCTTGCCCCTTGCCATCGAGTTTGGTAAAGAATGGCCCACTATCGGGTTTGACATCAATCAGGTTCGCGTCGATGCGCTCAGGAAGGGAATCGATCACACCCGGGAAGTGTCGGAACAGGCCTTCGGTGCCAGTCAGCACGTTCGGTTTACGGGCAACATGGCCGATCTGGCGGCGTGTACGGTCTACATCGTGACGGTACCCACACCAATCGATAAGTACAAATCACCTGATCTGACCGCCCTGTTGGCTGCCTCCCGCATGGTCGGGGCGCACTTGAAACGAGGCGATCTGGTCGTCTACGAATCGACGGTTTATCCCGGCTGCACCGAGGAAGACTGCGTGCCCGTACTGGAGGCTGCGAGTGGGCTGCGTTACAACGACGATTTTTTTTGTGGGTACTCGCCCGAGCGGATCAACCCCGGCGACAAAGAGCGCAATGTATCGCAGATTCTGAAGATTACGTCCGGTTCCACGCCTGCGGCCGCCCGGTACGTTGATCAACTCTACAGCCGGATCATCAAAGCGGGCACGTACCCAGCGCCGTCGATCAAGGTGGCAGAAGCCGCCAAAGCCATCGAAAACGCGCAGCGCGACGTCAACATTTCCTTCGTTAATGAACTGGCCCTGATTTTTGACCGGCTCGGCATCGACACGATGGACGTGCTGGAAGCGGCCGCCACCAAATGGAATTTCCTAAAGTTTCGGCCCGGTCTGGTGGGGGGGCATTGCATCAGCGTCGACCCCTATTACCTGGCCCACAAAGCCCAAAGCGTCGGATACCATCCGCAGGTCATTCTGTCGGGGCGCCGTGTCAACGACGATATGCCCATCTACGTGGCCAACAAACTCGTCAAAGCCATGATCCGGGCGGGGCTGTCGATCGCAGGCTCGTCGGTGTTGCTGCTGGGCGCGACATTCAAAGAAAACTGCCCCGACATCCGCAATACTAAAGTGGTCGACATCTACCAGGAGTTAACGGGCTTCGGCATGAAAGTCGACATCTATGACCCCTGGGCCAGTGCCGACGAGGTCTATGCCGAATACGGCATCCGGCTGGTTGAGCAACCCGGTCGCTGCCGCTACGATGGCGTTATCCTGACGGTGGCCCATGATGAATTTCTGACCCTCGATTTGCAGGAACTCTGCCGCAGTGAACTGTCGATCATCTATGACTTGAAGTCGGTACTTGACCGGACGAAAGTGTCTATGCGAATCTAAGTGTTTCTAATTTACCCACTGAATGCGCCTTTTTACCCGTATCGTCCTGAACTGTCTTTTAGGCTTACTCATTGGCACCGCGATGGCTCAGCGGCAGCCGAAACGCGATGCGATGACCTATTTTCAGCCAACCGACCAGGATAGTACGGCGGCGCTTTCCGTTCGCCGACCTGCTTATGCCTACCGGCTACAGACGGGGGATATTCTGGCCATTGCCGTGTCGAGCCTGAACGCCGACGCCGACATCACGTTCAATCCGTTTAGTCGCTTTGGCGGAGTACTGGCGGGGGGCACGTCGGGCCGCGAAACGAGCAACAACCTGCCCATTGGTTACCGGGTGAGCGAGACCGGGACAATCCACTTCCCCAAACTGAATCAGGTGCCGGTAGCGGGGCGCACCCTGAGCGAACTGGAAACCCTGTTGCGCGATACGCTACAGGCCTTTCTCCGGGAGCCATACGTCTCGGTTCGGCTTCTCAATTTCAAAATTTCGGTGCTGGGTGAGGTGCAGCAACCGTCGGTATTTACGGTACAGAACGAAAAAATCACGCTGACCGAGGCTATCAGTCTGGCGGGTGATCTGACCGTCTATGGTAAACGGGAAAATGTGCTGGTCGTGCGCGAAACACCCGCCAAACGGGAGTTTATCCGCGTCGATCTGACCAACCGGTCGCTGTTCGACTCGCCGGCGTATTACCTCAAACCCAACGATATGATCTACGTGGAGGCCAAGAATAGCAAGAAAGTACAGGCCAGCAAACTCTTCCCCTACGTGCCGGTATTCGTCAGCGGCCTCACGCTCATCGCCACCGTCGTTTTGAATCTGATGCGCTAAGCCCTCTACCCGCTGACCAGCCCAGCACCACCCACCCCGAAACCTGCTATGGCAAATCAGGAAGCTGAAACGAATCAATTTGGTCAGGAATACATTAAGTTTCTGGTTACCAAGTACCTGCGCAATTGGTACTGGTTTGTCTTGGCTCTGGTGATCAGTGTCGTGGGCATGTTTGGGTACCTCACTACGCTCAAACATACGTTCAGCGCGCAAGCCAGTATCCTGATCAAAGACGAAGACAACTCAGGCGGGTCAGCCAAGCAGGATCTGATGCAGGAGCTGGACATGTTCGGGCCAAAAAAGCAGGTAGAAAACGAGATCGAAGTCCTGAAATCCTTCAAACTGGCCAAAAAAGTAGTCGAGGAGCTGGGTCTCGACATCGTCTATTCGTACAAAGACCGGTGGCGGGTACGTGACATTTACCGGGATGCCCCCATCGTGGTAAACGTGCTGAAACCGATCAACGCCGCCTACGATATCCCGTATCCGGTAACCGTCGCCGCCGACCATGCGCTCATCGACGGCGTCAACTGCCCATTTGGTAAACCCACGGCCTCGCCCCTGGGCCTGGTGATCATCAACCGGCGCGATAGTGTGACGACGCGGCACGACAGGATCACGGTGACTATGGAACACCAGGTCGATGTCATCAAGTCGTTCGTAAAACGCCTGCGGGTGTCGCAGCCCAACAAGTCGGCTTCGGTGCTATTCCTGACCATGGAGGACCACGCTCCCGACCGGGCCGAAAAATACCTCGACCGGCTGATCCATGTCTACGAACTGATGTCGTTGCAGGACAAAAACCGGGTAGCCGCCAACACGCTGCGGTTTGTCGAAGAGCGGCTGGGCATCATCTCCCGCGAACTGACCTCGGTCGAGAGCGATATTCAGCGTTACAAGACCAACTCGGGTATCGTTGATCTAAGCTCAGAATCAGCCTTGTTTTTGGATAAAGTAAAGGAAAACGATGCGCAACTGGGGCAGGTAAACATTCAACTGGGTACGTTGACCGAAGTTGAAAACTACATCGCCAGCAAACCCGGCACCCGCGTGGTAGCGCCCGCTACCGTGGGCCTCGACAACCCCACGCTGACCAGCCTGATCGGCAACCTGTTTGAGCTGGAAGGGCAACGCTCAACGCTGATTCGGACCGTGCCGGAAAAATCGATTCCCATCGAGACGATCGACGAGCAGATTCGCAGCACCAAGCGTAACATTGCCGACAACGTGCAGACGTTGCGCCGGATTTTGCTGGCTACCCGGGAGAGCCTGCAAACCAATAACAAGCGGATCGAGTCGACCATCCGCACCATCCCGCTGAAAGAACGGCAACTGCTCGATATATCCCGGCAAGCCAGTATCAAGGGCAATCTGTATACGTACCTGTTGCAGAAACGCGAAGAAACCGCCATGTCGTTTGCCTCCACAGTCTCCGACCTGCGCGTTATCGACGACGCTCAGGCCGAACCGCAGCCGGTGAAGCCCGTCAAGCGAAACTACTACCTGGTGGCTTTGCTGATCGGCCTGTTGCTGCCTGTGCTGGTGCTTTGGCTGATTGATTATTTTAACAACAAAATCAGCCGTAAAGCGCAGGTCGAAGCGGCCACCGACACGCCCATCATTGGCGAAATTATACAGTCGGAGCAGCCTCAGTCACCGCTGGTCGTCACCGCCAAAAGCCGATCGCTGCTTTCTGAGCAAATTCGGGCGTTACGGACCAACATCCAGTTTTTCAATACGGAAGGAGGCGACAAGCAGACCATTCTGGTGACGTCGAATATTAGCGGCGAAGGCAAATCGTTTATCTCGCTCAATCTGGGCGCTAGTCTGGCGATTGCCGACAAGAAGGTGGTCATGCTAGAACTGGACATGCGGAAGCCCAAACTGCATCGCTACATCAAAGACGCTACCCCCCAAGGCCTGTCGAGTTATCTGGTTGGGCAGGCGACGCTCGATGAGATCATCAAGCCGGTGGAGGCCTACCCCAACCTGTTTTTCATTCCCTGTGGCATCATTCCACCCAACCCGGCCGAGCTGATTGGCGGGGAGAAAATGCGCTATCTGTTTGACAACCTGCGCGAGCATTTCGATACGATCATTGTTGACTCACCCCCCGTTGGGCTGGTTACCGACGCCAACATGCTGGCCCGCTACGCAACCATGACGCTCTACATCGTACGGCACCTCTACACGGCTAAAGGATATCTGAAAAACATCGACACACTCTACCGGGAAAAGCGCTTTCCAAATATGTGCCTGATCATCAATGGCATCAGGACTGAGAAAGACTACGAATACAACTATGGCTATGGGTATGATGCCGGCTACGGCTATATGTACCGGGCAACGTATGGCGAAGACGCCGACAAGGTGAAAAAGGTGGCTAAAAAAGGCTTCAGCCTTCACTTCTGGAACAGAAAATAAACGGTGAACCAACCCCTGCATGCTGTATGGCGTTTGATCTGCGATTTCTTCTGGCCTCGTTGCTCTGCCTGCTGCTCCTGAGCCTCTTCTCGGAATTTACAGGGTTGGAGGCGCTGTCAGTCGGGTTCTCTTTGTACACGTTTTTGGTTTTCGTTCACAGTGTTGGCCGGACCATCGCCGTCCGTGAGTTAATGACATTTGTGGCAGCACTACAAGTGGTATTGGCCCCTTCACTGGAGTTGGCCGATGCGCCCGACAGTATGGCCTTGTCGTCGGCTGATTATTTGAGTTATGCCTTACCCGCTGTCGTTGCATTCGCTGTTGGGTTAAATCTGCCCTTACTCAAAACAAAACCACATAACGAGCTAATTGCAGCTGTTAAAGAATACGTCAAAGGAAAAGAAAGAACCAGTTTTACTTTATTAATTCTCGGGATAATCGGTTCGTTCTTTTTCAATTACGCACCTGTCCAAGTTAAAGCTTTGGTGTATTTACTGGCCGTTTGTCTGTATGCTTCTGTAATGTATGCGCATTACTCGGGTAGTGCATTTAAATACGTAACGTTGCTCACAGCCTTAGGTCTATTGTTGTACATTACCGTACGGGATGGTATGTTTGGCCATATGATTTTTTGGGTGACGTTATACGTATTAGTTGTTTTAGTTGGTACGAAGAGAGGAGGCAGTTTGGTCATAAAACTAACCTTAATTGGGTCGTGCGCTCTTTTTGTCTTATTGGCGCAGTCGGTTAAGATGGAATACCGCATAAAGACATGGGGCGATAGTCCTGAAAATCGAAAAGGTGACCTGAACCTGATGGTGGATTTATTCGCGCAAAGGATGAATGATCCTGACTTTCTGTTTGGTAAAAACCATCTATACGCCACTTACCACCGGTTAAATCAAGGGGGACTGATTGCGAAAACTATGGCCTACGTGCCCCATTATGAGCCTTTCGCGGATGGCGAATTACTAGCCCACTTCGTATACCCATTTATCCCCCGCCTTATCTGGAGTGAGAAACCGATAACAGGTGGTGCCGCCAATATAACCCGTTTTACGCCATTGACGCCAGATGGAATTACGAGCTCAAACATATCGCCTTTTGGTGAAGGGTACGCTAATTTTGGTAAAGCAGGCAGCGTAGTTTTTCTGTTTTTCTTTGGCGTTTTATTTAATTATTGTTTTCTCCGCATCATAAAAATTTCGGAAAGGCGGCCGTCTGTTTTGTTGTGGATACCCTGTTTATTTACGGGTTGCCTTTCGTTCGAAACAGATGTTTTATCGACATGGGGTAGCTTCGTGACGATGTCGATGTTTTTGATTGTTTTTTGGTTTGTTGCTAAACGCATCAACTTACAATTATAATTAGTCGTAGTCGTGCTGATGGTGAGCGCGTATTTATATTAATCGTAAAGCAATAATCGTGTATCGTAGACCAAATAGTACGACGCCTATTCGGCTGCTGATCGTCAATAGCCACCCGATTCAGTACTTCGCGCCGCTCTACCGGGAATTAGCCGCCGACGAGCAGTTCGACGTAGAGGTGTTGTATTGCTCACGGCACGGATTAGCTGGCGAAATTGATCAGCAATTCGGGCAGTCGGTGCAGTGGGATGTTCCGCTGCTTGATGGGTATGCCCACCGGTTTCTGTCAAATCAGTCGCCCAACCCGTCCATTTATTCCTTTTGGGGGCTGCTCAATTTGTCGGTTGTTAAAGCCATCTGGCAGGCGCCGCGCGGGGTAGTGATGGTGTATGGCTGGGCTTATGCCGTATGCTGGCTGGCCATTGTTGCCGCCAAACTAATGGGGCATCAGGTTTGTATGCGAGCTGAAAGTCCGTTGCGGTTTGAAACCAGCAAAAGCCCGTTCTGCCAGCAACTACGGCGCCTGGTACTCGGGCAAGGGCTGCTGAGGCTGGTCGACTATGCGCTTTACATCGGCGAGCAAAACCGGGCCTTCTACCGGCATATGGGCGTTGCCGAACAGAAGCTGATCTTCTGCCCCTACGCTGTTGACAACGCCCGCTTCCAACGGGCGGCGGCTGAACGGTTTCCCCATCGGGCCGGACTGCGCCGTCGGCTGGGCATTGACCAAACGCAGAAAGTGCTGCTCTACTGTGGCAAATACATCCCCAAAAAACGCCCGCTCGACCTGCTGAAGGCCGTTGCGAGCCTGCAACGTACCGACGTGGCGGCGGTGCTGGTGGGTGATGGTCCGCTGCGGCCTGCGCTGGAGGCGTTCTGCCGCGAGCAGCAGTTGCCCAATGTGTACCTGACCGGGTTCGTCAACCAGTCCGAAATCGTCAGCTATTACGCCCTGGCGGATGTATTTGTGCTGTGCTCCGATGAGGCCGAAACCTGGGGGCTGGTTACCAATGAAGCCATGAACGTTGGGCTGCCCGTGGTACTGTCGCAGGCTGTTGGTTGCGCCGACGATCTGGTCAAACCAGGTCAGAATGGATACCAATACCCTTGTGGCAACGTACCTGCGTTGGCTGAAGCCCTCAGAACCCTGCTCGATAGCTCCGCTGCCGACTGGGCTGCCTTCCGCGCCAGTTCGCGGTCGATCATCGATCAATACAGCTATGCACAGACAATCCAGAATTTACAGCGCGCCCTGAGCCAACCGTCCGCCACATGACAATCGTGCTGATTGGCCGCGACGGCTATGAATCGCTGGAGTGGCATTTCCGGGATACGTTCAATCGCATGGGCCATCGGGCCACGATTGTCGACATCAAAGGCGTGACTCTCCTGCCCGAGAAAGCGCAGTATTGGCTGTCGCGGTTTAGTGAACGATACGACCGATCGGTCGGCCGGAAACTGGTTGACCACATCGGCCAGCTGGCTCCCGATTTTGTGCTGGTCGTTTACCGGCATATCCACCCGTCGGTGATCATTGACCTGAAGAAGCGGCTACCCCATTGCCCCATTGCCCAGTACAACCCCGACGCCCTGACCAACCTGGAGCGGCAACAGATTCTTGCCTCGCCGTTCGATGTTTATTTCACGAAAGAGCCCTACATGGCCGACGTGTTTCGGCAGAAAGCAGGCCTCAACGTGGTTTACCTGCCCGAAGCCTTTAACCCACACGTAAACATCCGCCCGACTGGCGACCGGGCTGCGCTGGAAGCCGACACCAGGATAGATGTAATGCTGTACGGAAATCTGTATCCGTACCGAGCCCGTATGGCCGAGCGGCTTATTCAGGCCGGTGTTCGCCTGACAATCTTTGGTTTACCCGCCACGTATATACCCACCGCCGTTAAACAGGTGTTTGTTGGGCGGTACCTGACCGGCGACGAGAAGAACCGGGTTATCCACGGGGCGAAGATCGTGTTCAACAACCTGCACTACGCCGAGGTGTCGTCGGCCAATAAAAAATACTTCGAGATCAACGGGATCGGCGGCTTTCAACTGTGCGATTATAAACCCACGCTGGCTGAGTACAGTGGTGTGCCTGTTGACAAAGTAACCTTCGGCAGCATTGACGATGCCATTGATCGGATCCGGTATTACCTGGATAAACCCACCGAGCGCTACGCGCTGTCCGATCAGCAGTATGCTCATTTTCAAGTGCATCACACCTACGAAAAACGCCTTCAGCAACTGTTAAGCATCGTTTTCGACCATGCGTAGGCTCACGTTGACACCCTGGCTGCAAGGGCAGCGC
Organism: Fibrella aestuarina BUZ 2; assembly: GCF_000331105.1. Lineage (NCBI taxonomy): Bacteria > Pseudomonadati > Bacteroidota > Cytophagia > Cytophagales > Spirosomataceae > Fibrella > Fibrella aestuarina. Next base: position 1,973,617 of record NC_020054.1, read on the forward strand.
GCCAGCCCGGCGGTGCAGGCACTGTCGAGCCTGCTGAGTGGGCAATTGGTCAATGCGGGTGCGGGGCTGCTGTTGGGTAAAGCCATTGCGCTCTACGTACCAGCGGCGGTTTTTGGGGACTACAGCCTGGAGTTTGCGACCATGACCCTTAGCCACAGCCTGCTGATTGCGCCCGTGCTGCAATCCCTGAAAACCGCGCAGGCTCAATACGGCTGGGCCACCGTGTTTCCGGTTTATCGCCGGGTGTTGCTGGCGCTCTATGGGCTGGGGGCAATCGGGGCGGGGCTGTACGCAAGCCTGACGGGCAACGTACCTGAGGCTGCCCTGATGCTACTGGCGCTGATGGGGCAGGGCTTCTATGCGGCCCGTAGCGAATACCTGAATCTGCAAGGCCAGTTCAGCACCTACTCGCTGGTGCAGGCTACCTATGGGCTGGCCAATCTGCTGCTGTTTCTGCTGGTGGTCGTCGGGATGGGCATTCAGACGGTTGTTGGCTTATGGCTGGTGCTGGCGCTACTCAATGGACTATTCGCCGCGCTGGTCTGGCGACTTGCCGTGCCAACGAGATCGCTCCAGAAACACGCCCCGCCGACCGACACTGCACCGGGTGCGCCCGCCCTAATCCGCGCACTACGTACCTACGCCACGCCACTGATTGGGCTGGCCGTGTGGTCGTGGCTGTGCAATTACGCCGACCGCTACCTCATCGGCTATTACCTGACCCGCGCCGATGTGGGTATCTACAGCGCTGGGTATGGATTAGGCGCTAAAATGACCTTGCTGGTTGGCCCGTTTATGCTGCACCTGAGCAGTCGTCTGTATCGCCTTCGGAGTGAGGGCGGCGATGGCAACGACGCCTGGACGTTGCAACGGCAATACATCGGCCGGTATGCTGCTGTTGGGCTGGTCGCCTGTCTGGTTTTTTTTCTTGGCCGAAACCTCATCGGGCAATGGCTGCTGTCGGAAGCCTATCAGCCCGCTTTTTTGATTGCCCCCATGGTGGCGCTCGGTTACCTGTTTCTGACGCTCATTCACCTGCACGAAATCAAGTGGTACGTCTACGGCCAGACAACGTTTATCCTGGGACATTATGCTGTCGGTGCGTTTGTCAACATTGGGCTGAACAGCCTGCTGATTCCACTATGGGGGTTGCCAGGCGCCGCTCTGTCCACCGTTTTTAGCTACCTGCTGCAATTGCTGCTGGTCATGTACCTATACCACCGTAGTCGATGAACGCTTCCCACCAACGTACCCAGAACGCCGCTAAAGACCGCCTGTATCAGGCCTATGTGCGGAGCGGACAAGCCCCCACGCTGACCACTATTGCCCCAACTGGCAGCGAGCTGTTTCGCCTCAACCGCCCGTATGTCGATAAGGTCATCCGGCCGTTACTCCCCGCGCAGACCGACGCCCGCATTGTGGACTTGGGCTGTGGCAATGGCTGTTACCTGTACCACGCCAAACAATATGGCTACACCAACCTGCTTGGCGTAGATACCTCGGCGGAGCAGGTGGCACTGGCCCATCAAATCGGCCTCACCGAAGTCCGGCAGCAAAATATCGACTCCTTTTTGGCGACGTACCGGCAACCTACGGATCTGGTGCTGCTCATGGACGTGCTCGAACACCTCACCCTCTCCGAAACCCTCGCCCTGCTCGACGCCGTCTACGCCCTGCTGAAGCCTGGCGGGCGGGTGCTGATCCACGTACCCAACGCCGAGGGCATCTTCGGGATGCGTGTTCGCTACGGCGATCTGACGCACGAGCAGTGCTTCACGCCCAGTTCGATGCGGCAACTGCTGCAAACCGTGGGCTTCCGTCAGCCGGTCTGCTACGAAGATAAGCCCGTCGTTTTTGGCCTCATGTCGCTTGTGAGACGGGTCATCTGGGAACTGACGACGCTACGCTATCGGCTGATGCTGCTGGCCGAAACCGCTACGCGAGGGGCCATTCTGTCACAAAATATGCTGGTCGTCGCCACTAAATAACGCCTTGACTATTTCGATCTTATTTCGCCAGAAAGGTGCCGGGTTTAGTATTGAAGGCGTCTTCGGCTTGCTGGCAACGTACCTGCGCACGCAGCATGCCGTTACCGTCTGCGAAACCCACGTGCCCAATATGGTTATCAGGCCGGGGGCGCTGTGGCAAAACCTGCGGGTGGCCCGCCGCCAACGGGCCGATGTTTACCACATCAGCGGCGATGTGCATTACCTGGCGTTGGCGTTACCGCCTCGCCGCACGGTGCTGACTATCCACGACTGCATCTCGCTGGATCGCGAACGGCAGCGCGGAAACCGGTGGCGCTATTACGCCCTCTGGCTATTGTTCTATTACCTACCCATGCACCGCGTAGCCCGAATTACCACGGTTTCGGACAAATCGCGGCGAGAGCTCATCCGGCATATGGGTCCACTGGCTGAGCGAGTCACGGTCATTCCGAATCCGTGCAATCCCCGCTTTCAACCCAGCCCGAACGTGTTTAACGAAACCAACCCGACGCTGCTCCATATCGAAAATGGGGAACACAAAAACCTCGCCCGGCTGGCGCTAGCGTTGCAGGGTATCAGGTGCAAACTGCTCATCATTGGGCCGTTGACACCTGAACGGGCGGCGCAGCTGGCGGCGCTTGGGATTGTCTACGAACAAAGAGTAAACCTGACCGACGAACAGATGGTAGCCGCGTATAAGGCCTGCGATATGCTTGTTTTTGTGTCGCTCTACGAAGGGTTCGGGTTACCTGTACTGGAAGCCAACGCCACCGGGCGCGTAGTGCTGACGTCGGCAATCGACCCGCTGCGGGACGTAGCTGGCGAGGCCGCGCTGCTGGTCGACCCAACCTCCGTGGCGGCGATTCGGGCGGGTGTGCAACGGTTGATGACCGATGCGGCCCTCCGGCAACGACTCATCACCGCGGGGTATCAGAACGTCGTCAGGTACAAAGCGGAAACTGTTGCCGCACACTATATGGCTGTTTATCAATCGGTTATTTCCTGAGCTATGCACGTTCTTTTTCCCATCGGTACGTTCTATCCGGCGCAATCGGGCGGGCCGAGCAACTCGGTCTATTGGCTGACTAAAGCGTTGCGGCAACAGAGCGTGCAGGTAACCGTCGTTTCCACCGATACCGATCAGCCCGTCGATACGCCGCGTAACCAATGGCTCGACACCGACGCCGGGCGGGTGCGCTACGCCCGAACCCGGCATCATCGGCTACCCATCCGGGCCATCCGTGCGGCGTTGAGCCAACTCCCCACTGCCGACGTAGTGCACCTGACCAGCCTGTTCTACACGACCTCACTGGTCGTGGGCTGGGTGGCATTACAACAGGGAAAGCGGATCGTGTGGTCACCGCGGGGCGAACTGGCCGCCGCCGCTCGTACTCAGCGGACAACCTCAAAGAGAGTAGTGCTCAACTGGCTGAAAGGCTACGCTCATCGCATCACGTTTCACGTAACTTCCGACGCCGAGGCGGCCGACGTACTGGCCGTCTTCGGGCCCACCGCTGCCGTTCTTGAATTGCCCAATTACTTCGAACTGCCACCGCTGGTAGCACGACAGGCTGGCCGCTATCTGGTGTTCTTAGGCCGCCTACACCCGATTAAAGGCTTAGAGAACCTCGTAAAGGCACTGGCTCAAAGTAAAGTGTTTGTTCAGGAAAACTGGTACCTCCGCCTTGTCGGGCCCGACTCAGATGGGTATAGCCACCACCTGCGCGAACTGGCAACGTACCTGGGCATTGCTCATCGAATACAGATCGAGGCGCCCGTAGCTGGGCTTGCCAAAGCGCACTTACTGGCCAATGCGCATGCGTTGCTGCTGCCCTCGCACAGCGAGAATTTCGGCAACGTGGTGATTGAAGCGTTGGCGCAAGGCACACCGGTCATTGCCTCGACGGGCACCCCCTGGCAGCTACTGGCCGACAGACAGGCCGGTTTCTGGGTCAGTAACCAACCCGATTCGCTGGCTGCTGCCCTCGATGCCTGCCTGTCATTACCCAGCCTTGTCTACGCTACCCACCGCCAGAATGCCCGTCGGTTGGCACAGGAGCACTTCGACAGCCGAACAAATGCCTGGCGCTGGGTCGAGGCTTACGAGCGCGTCCTCAATCCAACCTTACTATGTGCGGAATAGCTGGGTTAGTAGCTCGTCGGCAACCCCTGGCCGATCCACAACTGGTCGAGCGCATGACCGGGGCGATGCCTCACCGCGGCCCCGATGCCAGTGGCCTCTGGAGCGAAGGGCCCATTGCCCTGGGGCATCGCCGCCTGTCGATCATCGACCTCAACGAAGCGGCCAACCAGCCGCTGGCCGATGGGGCAGGGCGGTATCGGCTTGTCTTCAACGGGGAAATTTACAACTACCGCGAGCTGCGCGCTCAACTGTCTGGTTATCCGTTTCGGACGCAGTCGGATACCGAGGTGTTGCTGGCCGCTTACACGCGCTGGGGCACGGGTTGCCTTCAGCACCTGAACGGGATGTTTGCCTTTGCGCTCTGGGATCGGCAGACCCAACAACTGCTACTGGCCCGCGACCGGATGGGCAAGAAACCGCTGTACTATTACCTCGATGATCAACACCTGCTGTTCGCTTCGGAAGTGCGGGCGCTGTTGCAAACCGGCCTGGTGCCGCGTCGGCTGAACGACAGCGCGTTACCAACGTACCTGATGTACCAGACCGTGCCCAGCCCCGACACGCTGGTACAAAACGTGCGTCAGATAGAACCGGGGCATTATGCCCTGTTTGCCCGGGACCAATGGGTTGAACAACCTTACTGGGACTTGCTCCAACCAACCCCCGCCGACCCGGTGTTACTCAGCAGCGCAACGGCCGTTCGGGCCGAAGTGCGTCGGCTGATGCAGGGCGCGGTTGCCCGCCGGATGGTCAGCGATGTACCGTTTGGCGCTTTTTTGTCGGGCGGCGTCGATTCGAGTGCCGTGGTGGCCCTTATGGCTCAGCAAAGTGAACAACCCGTTAACACATTCACGATTTCGTTTGCGGAACAACAGGTCGATGAGTCGGCTCAGGCGCGGCAGCTGGCCCGGCGATTCAACACGCGCCATACTGACCTATGCTTACGCCCCACTGACCTGCTGGCCGAATTACCAAAGCTGCTGGCTAGTATGGATCAGCCCAGTGGCGATGGCCCTAACACCTACATGGTGTCGAAACTCACGAAAGAGGCGGGGATTACGGTGGCACTGACTGGCCTGGGGGGCGACGAGTTGTTTGCGGGCTACTCGACCTTCGGGCGGTATGCGCGGCTGCGGCAGTTGCGCTGGCTGTGGCAGTTGCCCGAAGGGCTGCGGCGGCCGGTGCTGAACACCGTCCTGCGGACAATTAACCCGACCAAACGGCAGGCGCTGATCCAGTTGCCATCGCTCGCTCCGCCCCGGCTATTTTCGCTTTTCCGGCAATCGTTTACCGCGTCCGAAGTAGCCACCCTACTAGGCCCGACAGGCGCGAACCCCGTGGCCGATTGGCTGACCCGGCATGACACCGACCTGCGTCGCCTCCCTACCCTGAGTCAGGTGAGTGTAAGTGAGTTGATGAGCTACGCCATGCCATTGCTGCTCCGCGACGCTGACCAGATGAGCATGGCGCACGCGCTCGAACTCCGCGTTCCCTTTTTCGATTATACGCTGATTGAGTTTTTGTTGCAGGTGCCCGATACCTACAAAGCCGCCTCACCGCCGAAGCGTCTGCTCGTCGACGCCCTTCGGCCGTTATTGCCCGAAAGTGTGTTACAGCGGCCTAAAATGGGCTTCAGCTTTCCGTGGGCATCCTGGCTGCGTGGCGACCTGCGGGCCTTTTGCCAGCAACGGCTCGCGCAACTGGCGCAGCGTGACCTGTTTCGGCCCGGTACGATCGAAGCGATGTGGGCTACCTTTTTACGGGCCGAACCGGGCAGTAGCTGGAATCAGCTCTGGCTATTAGTCACGCTCGACGATTGGCTTGAGCGGCATGGCGTCTGACCCAGTTTCAGCGCCGTAGCAACGCTACGTAGTTAGCGGCGGCCGGATAGTTTTCCAGCGAGGCCGAAAAACGACGCCCTACCGGCCATTTGCCCCAGGGCGTCAGGCGGTAGTAATCGAAGTCGCTGCCAAGCAGGTCGAACACGCCTTCGAGCGTATTGCTCGTCTGTTTCCAGAGGTAATTGTATTCAAACTGGATGGCGTGAATCTGCTTGCTTTTCAACGTCTGACTCGCCCCACGGAGCACATTCAGCTCGTGACCCTCCACGTCGATCTTTAGAAAGTCAATGGTCGTCAACTGCTGCTCGGCAACGTACCGGTCGAGGGTCGAGAGTTGAATACGTTCAGCGCGGGGTGGCGCGAGGTCGGCTACGCGTTCACCAAGCGCGTACAATGAGTTGATTCCCCACGTCTCGCCATACACATTTATCGTGGCTTCGGTGCATTGATCCGACAAGCCGAAGTTGTTCAATTTTACGGTTGTATCAATAAGATTTTTACTTAGTTCAAGAAACGTAGAATTGACAGGTTCGAAACAGTGAATACAGGCAAATTGATTGATTGTCAGTATTTTTTGGGCGTATTCGCCAATGTTGCTACCTACATCAATGATAGTAGGTTTATGCTTATATTTGACTAGCCTTGTCAAGAAGCGATACTCGCCATTTCGGGCGGGGTCCGTAAACAGATACCCTTGAAGCGCAGCCGGTAAAGCCGCTATTTTTTCCAGACGTGTCATCAAGTAGTACGGATAGGTGAGTAGGTGCCAAAAATAGTGGAATATACCTGTCGTTAATGCTGCCCGTAACCGTACTCGTATTGACCAAAAATGAAGAGCCCAACGTGTTGCATTGCCTGCGAAGTGTGGTAGGCTGGGCAGCGGCCGTTTTCGTGCTCGATTCAGGCTCAACTGACCGAACGGTTGAGCTGGCCGAGGCAGCGGGAGCAACGGTCTTTCACCGCGATTTCGACAACTACGCCGCCCAACGCAACTACGCCCTTCAGGCGCTGCCGATCGCTACTGACTGGGTGCTGTTTCTGGATGCCGACGAATACATCGATCAGGCGCTTCAACAGGAGATTGGGCATGTTATGACGCAGCCTGCCAGCCATGCAGGCTATTTCATGGCGTTCAAATTCGTGTTTATGAATCGCTGGATACGCCGGGGTGGCTACTACCCAACCTACATTTTGCGGCTGTTCAAACGGGCGGCGGTGCAGCAGATTGACCGGCTCATGGACGAGCAGATCACGGTGAACGGATCGGTGGGGTATCTGCAAACGCCGTTCATCCACCACGACCGAAAGCCGGTGCTGTTCTGGTACGAAAAACACGTCCGGTACGTGCCTTATCAACTGGCTGACCTGACCCCAAAAGAGCAATCCCTGCACTGGGCCGACGCTACGAATCAGCGGGCGCGGAAACGGTGGGTAAAAGAACAGGTCTGGGTACGTATCCCGCCCTTGCTTCGTCCGTTCCTCTACTTCGTGTATCGCTACGTATTGCTGCTAGGGTTTCTGGACGGGCGTGCGGGCTTCATCTTCCACGTCAGCCACGCGTTTCTGTATCAGTTTATGATCGCCGCCGTTTATCTCGACCAGAAAAAGCCGTCGCCTTTAGCCGTTCCTCTGCCCCAATGAACGCCGTAACCTACCATTCCGGCATTGCGCAGGCGTTTGATGAGCGCTACAAGCAGTCACCTGATTTTCAGGAACGGTATCGTGTCTGGGCGGCGCTGCTTGACCAGTATGTGCGGCCGGGCGACCGGGTGCTTGACGCTGGCTGTGGGCCGGGGGTATTCAGCCTGTATGCTGCCCAGCGCGGTGCCACCGTGACGGCCATCGATGCTTCCAACGCCATGATCGACCTGACCCGGCAGGCCGCCCGGCAGGCGCAACTGACGATATGTGCCGAGATCGATTGGCTGCCACTGACGCACGACCGGGGCTGCTTTGACCTTATCCTGTCGTCGAGCGTGCTGGAATACGTACCCAACCTGCCAGGTACGTTGGTCTCTCTCGACCGCCAGGTGGCGGCGGGCGGGCTGCTGATCGTGTCGATGCCCAATCGCCGCTCGGTGTACCGATGTCTCGAACGCATCGGCTACTGGTTCACCGGCCGCCCCGTCTACCTCCGGCACGTGTTGCACTACGCCACCCCCGCTAGGCTGCACCGGCAGCTGCCCGGCTATCAACTCATTTTCCACCAAACCTACGGCGGTACCAATGCCTGCGCACGCCTGTTGCGGTCGTGCTTGCCTGCCCTCCACTCTGACACCCTGTTCGTGGCAGTTTTCCGTAAACAATGACCATACTCAGCATCGTTGGGGCCCGGCCTAATTTCATAAAAGTAGCGCCGCTGCACCGGGCATTTCAGCAACGCTCCGGGGTCACTTCGCGGATTGTCCATACGGGGCAGCACTACGACACCCGGATGAGCGAGGTGTTTTTTCGTCAGCTAAACCTCCCGCAACCTGATTATTACCTCGACGTGGTGGGCGGCTCACCAACCCGCCAAACCGCCGATATCATGACCAAGTTTGAGGACGTGCTGCTGGCCGAAAAACCCGATTGGGTCGTGGTGGTGGGCGATGTGACGAGCACCCTGGCCTGCGCCTTGGTGGCCGTTCGGCAGGGCGTCCGGGTGGCGCACGTAGAGGCGGGGCTACGGTCGGGCGATCGGCGTATGCCGGAAGAAATCAACCGCATCCTGACCGACAGCCTGTCGGACAAGCTATTCGTGACGGAACAGGCCGGGCTCGATAACCTGCTTCGCGAGGGAGTTCCAGCCGATAGGATTCATTTCGTTGGCAACGTGATGATCGACGCGTTGCTACAGTGCCGGGCGCAGGCGAGGTCGCTGAACACGGTGGACACGTTGGGGTTGACGCCCCGACAGTATGTGCTGATGACGATGCACCGTCCCTCTAATGTTGACAGGCCGGAGGGGCTAGAAACCATTATCCGGCTTGTGGCCGATACAGCCCGGCACCAGATGGTTTTGCTGCCGCTGCACCCGCGTACCACAGCCAACCTCAACCGCTTTGGCCTGATGGATAACCTGGCGGCCATTCCAAACGTGCGGCTGCTGGAACCACAGGGCTATCTGGAATTTCTGAACCTGATGGAGCACGCCACGGCGGTGGTAACCGACTCGGGCGGCGTGCAGGAAGAGACCACGTACCTGAACGTACCCTGCTTGACGTTTCGCGACAGCACCGAGCGCCCCGCCACCGTGACCTTAGGTACCAATACCTTACTCGCCGATCTGAACCCCGATGCCGTACAGGCAGCGTTAACTGACGTCTTTACCGGAAATGCCAAACAGGGTAATGTGCCGCCGCTCTGGGACGGCTATGCAGCTAACCGTATTGCGGCTCTTCTACAAAATTCGTAGCCCGTATGCGAAACGCTGTACGCCAGCTCCAGCCCTCGGCTGATGCCCCTTTCTGTTACCTGTAATAGCCTACCATGCGCCAACTGATACAGAATTTGAAGACCGGTGAGACCACGCTCGAAACCGTGCCCGCGCCGCAGGTACGGGCCGGGCAGGTGCTGATCCGAACCCGGCGCTCGCTGGTGTCGCTGGGTACCGAGCGGATGCTGGTCGAGTTTGGCCGGGCCAGTCTGCTGAGTAAAGCCCGCCAACACCCCGACCGGGTAAAGCAGGTACTGGAAAAAATCAGCACCGATGGCCTGATGCCGACGCTCGAAGCGGTGTTTCGCAAGCTCGATCAGCCGCTGCCGCTCGGGTATTGCAACGTCGGCGAGGTGGTGGCCGTGGGCGCGGGCGTAACCGATCTGGCCGTTGGTGATCGGGTGGCGTCAAATGGCCCTCATGCCGAGGTTGTCTGCGTGCCGCGCAACCTGGTGGCCCGCATCCCCGATGGAGTAAGCGATGAGCAGGCCACGTTCACCGTAATCGGGGCCATCGGCCTTCAGGGGATCCGACTGCTCAGCCCGACATTGGGCGAAACCGTAGCGGTAATCGGGCTGGGCCTGATTGGGCTGCTAACGGCGCAGTTGCTGCGGCTCAACGGGTGCCGCGTGATTGGGCTGGACCCCGACGAAACCAAATTGACGCTGGCCCGGCAACTGGGCATCGACGCGCTGAATCCCGCCCAAACCGATGCCGTCAGCGCGGTAACCGAACTGACGGGCGGTGTTGGAGCCGATGGTGTTATCATTACAGCTTCGGCCAAGCTGAACGCAGCCCGAACCGACACGATCATGGCGCAGGCCGCCCGCATGAGCCGAAAACGCGGGCGTATCGTGCTGGTGGGTGTGGTAGGGCTGCACCTCAACCGGGCCGATTTCTACGAGAAAGAGCTGACCTTCCAGGTGTCGTGTTCCTATGGCCCCGGTCGGTACGATACAGCCTATGAACAACACGGCCACGATTACCCGCTGCCCTACGTTCGCTGGACCGAGAACCGCAACTTCCAGACGATTCTCCACCTGATCCAAACGGGTCAATTGCCCGTTGATCCGCTCATCACGGAAGTGGTGCCCCTCACCGACTACCAGCAGATCTACGGGCAGCTAGACCATCCGTCCGGCGCGTCGGCCCGCATCGCATCGTTGCTGAGCTACCCCGACGGCAGCCAGCCCTTGGGTACGTTGGTGACGTTGCGGGAATCGGCCGTTGGCCAAACGGCTGGGGTGATCGGTATGATTGGCGCGGGCAATTTTGCGGCGTCTACGCTGCTGCCCGATTTGCACAAAGCCGGCGCAACCATCCGCACCATCGCCAGCGCCAACGGCCTGAACGGAACACTGTTGGCCAAAAAATATGGTATTGACCGCAGCACCACCAACTACCACGACATGCTGACGGACCCCGCCATCGACCTGTGTGTCATTACCACCCGCCACAACAGCCACGCCCAACTGACCATCGATGCCTTACAGGCGGGGAAGCATGTGTTTGTTGAAAAACCGCTGGCGATCTACGAAGACGAACTGACCGCCATCATCGCCGCGCAGCAAACCGCTGGCCGAATGGTGCTGGTGGGGTTCAACCGTCGGTTTTCGCCAACGGCCCAAAAAGCCAAAGTCCTGCTCGGCGGCGATAACGCCGGGGCGGTGCCCATGAACGTGATTGCGACCATGAACGCCGGGGCCATACCCGCCAACGCCTGGGTGCACGACCGGGCCGTGGGCGGTGGGCGGATTCTGGGCGAAGCCTGCCATTACATCGACCTGATCACGTACCTGACCGGTAGCCGGGTGGTAAGCGTCTGCCTGAATGCGATGGGCCAGCAACCGACCGAGACGACCGACTCGGCGTCGCTGCTGCTGCGGCATGAAAATGGCGCTACTGGGGTCATCAACTACTTCGCCAACGGCAGCAAGGCCTACGCCAAAGAGCGCATCGAGGTGTATTCGCAGGAACGAACCCTGGTGCTCGACAATTTTAAATCCCTCACGGGCTACGGCTTTCAGGGCTTTTCAAGGCTATCGGGTCGGCAGGATAAGGGGCATGCTGAACAGTGTCGGCAACTGATTCAGATGTTGCGTAGCGGCGGGCCATCGCCCATTCCGTTTGGGGAGATCGTCAACACCACCCAGGCTACGCTGGCAGCGCTACGTAGCTTGCAGGAAAGCCGATGGGTGAGCGTATGATCGACATGATCGGCCGCTACTGGCGCACCATCCGGCACCTCACCGCGCGGCAATTGCTGTTTCAGGTCTGGAACCCGCTGCGCGGTCGGCCGCGGCTACGCTGGCATCATCGGGCCGCTACCAACGTACCTAGCCTGCCGCTGCCCATCACGTTCACCTTCCTGAACCAGCCGGTTACGTTCGACGCCGCGATCGACTGGAATTACGCCGCCAACGGAAAACTGTGGACCTATAACCTGAACTACTTCGCGTTTCTGGACGAAGTGTCGGAAGCGGATGGGGCGGCGCTGATACACGACTTTATCCGACAGACTAGCCAGTTGCGCGACGGACTGGAACCCTACCCAACCTCGCTGCGGCTCGTAAACTGGCGGCGATTTCTGATGCAACATCGATTGAATGATCCGCTTATCGATCAGCATCTGTATGCGCAAACGACCTTGCTAAGGTCGCGGCTCGAATACCATCTGGGGGGCAATCACCTGCTCGAAAACGCCTGTGCGCTGCTCATCATGGCCATTCACTTTCGGCAGCAGCTCTGGTATCGGCAGGCGGCCAGGTTGCTTCGGGTCGAACTGAACGAGCAGATTCTGAGCGATGGCGGGCACTACGAACGCAGCCCGGTGTATCATCAACTGCTCACCGACCGGTTGCTCGATGTGTACGAAACGCGAGGCGCCCAGCTCCATCAGATCGACCCGACGCTGATCGAACTGGTCGGGCAGAAGGTGGGCCTGATGCTCGGTTGGTTACAGGCGGTCACCTTCCGAAACGGCGACGTACCCATGGTCAACGATTCGGCTCATGGTGTAGCCCCCTCAACAGCCCAACTGCTCCAGCGGGCAACGTACCTGAACCGGCAACCAACGCCAGTCACACTGGGCGAAAGTGGCTACCGGATGCTGATGACGTCGCGCTTCGAATGCTTTATCGATGTCGGCCCAGTTGGGCCCGATCATCAGCCGGGCCACGCCCATGCCGATACGCTGTCGTTCGTGCTCTACGCCGACGGCCGACCACTCATCATTGATGTGGGTACGTCTACGTACTCGATTGGCCCACGACGCGATTGGGAACGAAGCACCGCAGCACACAACACGGTCACGGTCAACGAGCAAAACTCGTCCGAAGTTTGGGGCGGATTTCGGATAGGGCGGCGCGCGGCGGTCAAACTGCTCAGGGACACGCCAAGGCTGGTGATCGCGCAACACACTGGCTACAGACAGCCATTGGGCGCCACCCACGTTAGAACCTGGCATTTGTCCGACGACCAGACGCTCGTTATTTCAGATCGAGTCGATTTATCAAAAGGTGTAACCAAACAATGGTTTTATTTTGATAAATCAATATATTTAATTCCGCTAGCCGATGGCGTACAGACAGATCAATTCAGGCTCAACGTGTCCTCGGAATCTGATTTTGAGGTGAGCACAAGTGTATGTGAACGGGCTAGTGGTTTCAATCAACGTCGGCCCGCGTCCTGCCTAACGATTCGCTTTGACCAGTCGGTTACCACCACCATCCGTATCATCCCGTGACTGTACTTTTACTGAGTTACTACTTTGAGCCGGATTTAAGTGCCGGCTCGTTCCGCAATACGTCCCTGGCCCATGCGTTGGCCTGTCAGCTTGGCGACGCGGGCAGGGTACACGTCATCACCACCCAACCCAATCGCTACCAGTCGTTTCGGGCCGAAGCCAGCGCCGACGAACAGCACGGTAATCTACGCATCAGCCGAATCGCGGTGCCCAATCACAGCAGTGGGTTTGTCGATCAGATCCGTTCCTACAGCCACTTTTACCGGAGCGCGCTGACCCTGACCCGGCATCAGCCCTACGACCTGATCATTGCCTCGTCGTCGCGCCTGTTTTCGGCGTTTCTGGGCGCCTATCTGGCTCGTCAACAGCAGGTACCGCTCGTGCTCGACATTCGTGATCTGTTTCGGGAAAATATTCTCGAGTTACTCCGCAACCCGGTTGTCAGGCTGGGATTGGGGCCGGTGCTGACCTGGGTCGAACAGTACACCTTTGGCACCGCCCGGCACATCAACCTGGTGTCGGCTGGCTTTGCCGATTATTTCAGCCGGTATCAGCAGGCTACCTACAGCTTCTTCACCAACGGCATCGACGATCCTTTCCTGGATTTTCCTGCCACGCCAACTCGATTGGCTGCCCGGCCGCGCGTTATCCTGTACGCGGGTAACATCGGCGAAGGGCAGGGGCTGGAAAAGATCATTCCCGCCGCGGCGCAGCAGCTAGGAAGTGCTTACCGGTTTGTGGTGATTGGCGACGGTGGCACCAGAGCCCGGCTTCAGCAGGCGGTGCATGAGGCGCAACTGACCAACGTGACCATACACCCACCCATGAGCCGGCACGCCTTACTGGCCGATTATGAACAGGCCGATTACCTGTTTATGCACCTCAACGACCTGAAAGCGTTTGAGCGCTGCCTGCCCTCCAAACTGTTTGAATACGGCGCTACCGACAAACCGCTCATTGCGGGCGTGGCGGGCTATGCTGCTCAGTTTGTTCGGCAATACGTACCAAACAGCCTTGTGTTTGCGCCCGGCGACGTAGCTGCCCTGGTTGAACTACTGCGCCACACGCCTTACCGAAACGAGGTGCGTACGGCGTTCATCGAGCAGTTTCGCCGCCAGACGATCAGCCAGGGGTTGGCAAACCGGGCGCTGGAGGTGGCGGGCTTACCACGGAGCGCCAGGCTGGCAAAGGCCGACGTCGTTTCCTGAATGCCACTAGTTGACCCGCTGCCCGCCTTTCATCACCAGCTTCACATGTCGAATGGTGTTGATCTGTTTGGTCGGATCACCTTCCACGGCAATCAGGTCGGCCAGCAAACCGGCTTTCACGCGGCCCCGGTCGGCCAGGTGAAACACATCGGCGTTGGTAGCGGTGGCCGATCGCAGTACGTCAGTGGGTGTCATGCCGTAGTCGACCATCATCTCGAGTTCGCGGGCATTGTCGCCGTGTGAAAAGACCCCCACGTCGCCCCCAGCGCAGATGATAACGCCCGCCTGCAATGCCTGCCGGAAAGTCTGCCGTTTCTGGCTGATGCGCTCCGGCTCCGGCGTCCCTTTTTTCCAGCCCCGGTACTGGGCAATCGCGTCGCCCGCCGCGAGGGTGGGGCAGAGGGCCGCGCCATGCTGTTTCATCAGCGCAAAAATATCGGGTGTGCCTGCGTCGCCGTGTTCCAGGGTTTCGCACCCGGCCAGAATCGCCCGGCGCATCCCTTCGGCGGTGCTGGCGTGCGCCACCACGCCGCGCCCGCTGCTTTTAGCCACCTCCACAATCGTTTTCAACTCCTCGATGGTGAAAGTCGGGCGGGCTTCGGCCATCAGGCCCCAGCGGTAATCGGCATAGACCTTGATCACGTCGGCCCCTTTGCCAATCTGGCGCCGCACAGCCATGATGAGCCGGTCGTGACCGTCGGCTTCTTCGGCGCCCTGCGGTACGTCGATATCGGGGCTGAACCCTTTGGGTGCGTAGCTGCCCGTGGCGATCAGGGCCCGCGTGGCAATCACCATGCGTGGGCCGGGGATAATGCCCTGGTTGATCGCCTGTTTCAAACCAACGTCATCGTAATCGGCCCCTTCGGTGCCCAGGTCGCGCACGGTGGTAAACCCCGCCCGAAGTGTCTTCTCGGCATGCACTGTTGCCCGCGCGACCCGCAGCGACCGCGCTTCGCGCAGCACCTGATCGTCCCAGGGCGTTTCGTTATACGGATGCAGCAGCAGGTGCGAATGCCCTTCGATCAGGCCGGGCAGTAGGGTGGTATTGGGCAGGTCGATGACCGTCTCAGGTACGTTGGTGAGCTTGGGCAGCGTGGTTGGCAGCCCGACTGCCTCAATCCGCTCGCCACGTACCCGCACCACCCAGCCTTCGTGTAGTTGCTCACCATCGAATACGCGGGCCGGGCGGAGCAGGGTGGTGGGCTGAGCCTGTAGCAGCGAACAGCAGGCCATAAAGAGGGTGCCGTGAAGCAAGCGGTAGACAGCGGTCATAGACGGAAAGCCGGGGGAACATCGTGTGGTTAAACATACAAAAAAAGGCCGCTCTCAAGAGAAAGCGGCCCCGTTTGTCGATGAATGGGTAATATCGGTTAGTTGGCTACTGCCTCTTCGGTCATCACGTCGTCGACGGTGGTGAGGGGCAGGCCAAACGCATCGGCAACACCTTTGTAAACAATTTTTCCGCCCACCACATTCAGGCCTAGCCGAAGCTCGGCGTTGTCGCGGCACGCCTGCTGCCAGCCTTTGTTGGCCAGTTGAAGCGCGTAGGGTAGGGTTGCGTTGGTGAGGGCGACGGTGCTGGTGTAGGGCACGGCACCGGGCATGTTAGCTACGCAGTAGTGTACCACGTCGTCAATAACGTACGTGGGGTCTTCGTGGGTCGTGGGGCGGCAGGTTTCGATGCAACCACCCTGATCAACCGCCACGTCGACGAGCACCGTACCGGGCCGCATCAGCTTCAGCATGTCGCGGGTAACGAGGTGCGGCGCTTTGGCACCGGGAATCAGCACGGCTCCCACGATTAGGTCGGCCTGCTGCACTTCTTCCCGGATGTTATAATCGTTCGACATCATCGTGTCGACGTTGGCGGGCATCACGTCGGCGAGGTAACGCAGGCGGGGCAGGCTGATGTCCATCAGTGTCACATGGGCGCCCAAACCAGCAGCCATGCGGGCGGCTTGCGTGCCCACAATCCCGCCGCCGAGCACGAGCACTTTCGCGGGTTTTACGCCCGGAACGCCGCCCAGCAGGATCCCCCGACCTTTTTGGGGTTTCTCGAGGTATTTAGCTCCTTCCTGAATCGCCATCCGGCCGGCTACTTCCGACATCGGCACCAGCAACGGCAGGCTCCGATCCGTTTTTTCGACCGTTTCGTAAGCCAGGCAAATCGCCTTGCGCTCGATCATGGCGTGGGTCAGTTCCTCCGACGAAGCAAAGTGGAAATACGTGAACAGCAGTTGGTTCTCCTTGATGAGGTTGTACTCCTGCGCGATGGGTTCCTTCACCTTCATGATCATCTCGGCGATGCCGTAGACGTCTTCGATGGTAGGGAGCATCTGCGCACCTGCTGCAATGTATTCGCCGTCTTCAAACCCGCTGCCGACTCCGGCGTTGACCTGTACGTAGACCGTATGACCGTGCTTACGCAGTTCAGCAACACCCGCGGGCGTAAGGGCTACGCGGTTCTCGTTGTTTTTAATCTCTTTGGGAACACCAATGACCATGATGATATGGCTGATTCGTTTGTTGGGAACAAGAAGTAGTACAAAAGTAGGGGGTTAGAATAGAAGGATTGTGTTTGCCTGAAATTTGGGACAAACGCCATTATTCGATTGTTTTGTCAGGAATTTGTTCTGAAAACGGTAAGTTGAACGGCTGTTCGCAGAACAGTTTTCTTTCGGCCCCAGCGGCGGCAGTTTATGGAACTTGATAAAATCGATCGGGCTATTTTGGCCTTGTTACAGGCAAACGCCCAACTCACCATTCAGGAGATCGGGCAGCAGATCAACCTGTCGAAGACGCCCGTGCATGAACGCATCAAACGGCTTGAGCGCGAAGGGATTATCGATCGCTACGTGACGGTGTTGAATAAAAAGAAGCTGGGCAACCGGTTGCAGATTTACTGCCAGGTCACGCTCGACAAACAGAACCGCGACAGCTTCGACGCCTTTGACGTAGCGATTGCCACGCTACCCGAGGTGCTCGACTGCTGCCGGGTATCGGGGGCGTTCGATTACCTGATCAAGTTGATCGTAATGGATATGGATGACTACAACCGCTTTTATCAGGACCAGTTTTCGGTCATTCCGGGTATCGTCCACATCAGTAGTTTCTTCGTGATGGCCGAGGTAAAAAACACAACCGTCGTGCCGGTTTGACGGAGTTCATAGTAAACAGCGCACTACTTTACGGCTATCACCTCCCCGTGTGTCTGTTTCATGACCGTGCGCAGGGCGGGTTTGAGCAACCCGAAGGTAGCGACGGCGGCCTCGCTCAGCCAGGCCCGGCCGAAGAGTTGCTGCACCGTGCGCCCCACCCACAGCCGCCGCCCAAACAACCGCGACCAGTCGGTTTGGTAGGTACGTTCGAGGGTGGGCCGATCCAGTTCGTTTCGTAGAAAGCGCGCCGAAAGGCCGCTTACCAGCTTGGCGCCGTGAATGGCCATCGCCATACCATTGCCGCAGAGCGGCGTAATCAGCCCGGCGGCATCGCCCGCCATTAGTATGTGGTTTTCAACGGCCTGTTTCGGCGCAAACGACACTTCGTTGATTACTTCGGGCCGGTCGTAAAGAAAGGTGGCCTGTTCAAAAACGGCCCGCAGGTGCGGGTTTTGGCACAAGACAGCCTGTTCCATCGCATCGATGCTGCCATGGGTGCGCACGTTGGTGCGGGTCGTCAGGTAGCAAAGGCAGTACTTGTCGTCTTCGATCGCCGACATGCCGCAGTAGCCATCCGGGAAGTTGTGGAGTGCAATCACATCTTTCGGGAAATCAATGCCGCTGATGTGGTATTTCACCCCCACGTAGGGCGACGGGGCCTGCATAAACGCCCGGTCGAGGGTTTTATCGAGTTTGGTTCGTTTGCCGAACGTACCCAGCACGAGTCGGGCAGTGCTTATTTCGCCGTTACCCAGCAATACCGTGAATTGGTCGTCGGCAAACTGCACGTCGGTGACGGTTTGCGCCAGCCGAAACTGCACACCCGCCGCGAGCCCCAGGTGATAGAGTTCATCATCAAGCGTGTAGCGGCTGATGCCAAATCCGCCCAGATCGAGCGGCGCCGTGAGCACCCGCCCCGACGGTGCCGACAGCCAGAACTGACTGATGCGGGCGGCACCCAGCGCGTCGAGATCAATACCCAGCGCCGTTAGGTAAGGCCGCACTTCGTTGGAGACATATTCGCCGCAGACTTTGTGAAAGGGGTAGGTTTTGCGCTCGATCAGCAGCACATCGAAGCCCGCCCGCCTCAGTTCGAGCGCGCCAACCAGTCCCGCCAACCCACCACCAATGATGATCACGTCGTGCATATGCAATAGTAAACGGGAAGTGAGCAAAAGGGTTACGGCGAGATGTGAAAAGGTGCTTATGGGGCCAGTTAATCAATTAGCTGTAATGTATCCTATATCCACAGCTACCTTGGAGAAGCAACGCTAAAATCAGATGTGACTATGAAAAAAATACTATACGTAGCTATAGTAGTGCTCATTGCAGCATGCGGCAAGAAAAATGACACCGTGGCCCCCGATGCAGCGGCTAAAATTGCGGGTACGTATACGGTCTCTCGCTTTGCCTTGTCGGGGTCAGGCGCTAATGACTTCGACGCGACGTTGCCTCGTTCAGGTACGATAAACGGTGTAAACGTTACCCAGTCGGGTCAATTGGTGATAACACGACAGAACGAATCAAGCGTTTCGCTGTCGTTAACGGTCAAAACGACTGGCCAAGCCGATGACACTACCGACCTTGGCACTGCCGAGGTGAAAGGGTCAGACCTCTATGACGGCGCAACAAAAATCGGAACGGCTGACGGGACGAATTTGAGCATCGATGCAACAGACAACGGCGTGCGGGTAATTATTACGGCTAAGAAATAGGCTCGCTTAGTTTCCAACCAACAGGAAAGCCCGCTATAGCTATAGCGGGCTTTCCTGTTGGTTGGAAGGCGTAATTCTGCTACGGCTTCACCAAAATCTTACCCCAGCGACCGGGTGCGTCGGCATGTCCGACAGCCTTTTTGATGTCGTCCAGGCCGTAGCTGGCTTCGACGGGCAGTTGAATTTTTCCCGACGAAAGCGCTTCAATGACTTCACGACTTACCCGTTGACGGGCTTCGGGGGTGGCGCGGCGCATCCAGTCGGTGAGCCAGAAACCTTTGATCGTCAGTTCGCGGAAAATCATCAGGCCGGCGTTGAGCATCGGGTCTTGCCGGCTCAGCAGGCCGTAGATGAGCATCGTGCCCCCTCGGCCCAGGCATTTCATGGCTTCGGTAGCTGTGTGGCCGCCTACCGCATCGAGTACGCACAGCACGCCCTGCCCGTCGGTAATCTGTTTGACGCGGGTCGCCATGTCGTCGGTTTCGGTGTTGATTACCTCCGTCAGGCCGAGTTTTTTAAGTTCGTCGTTCAGGTCGTCGCGCCGCACCGTACCGATGGTTTTGATGCCCCGTTGCTGGCAAAGCTGGATGACCATTTTTCCGAAAGCCGAACCCGCGGCGGTAAGCATCAGCCAACCGTCGGCCTGCACGCCTGAGGCTTCCACCATCGCGAAGGCCGTGAACGGATTAACGAAGAGCTGGGCGGCCACTTCATCAGGAATGGCGTCGGGAACGGGGATCAACCCCTTATGATGAGCGATGGCGTATTCGCTCCACGTACCCACGCCCGTAAAGCTAACGCGCTGACCCACTGGCAGGGTAACGCCGTCGCCTACCGCGTCGATCACGCCCATGCCCTCGAAACCGGCACCCGACGGGAGCTGGGGGCGGATTCCGTACAGGTTCTGCACGAACATGATGTCGGACGGATTGATGGGGCTGGCAATGACTTTGATACGTACCTCACCCGGGCCGGGTTGTGGCAGGTCTTTCTCGACAACGGCGAGGATATCGGCGGGTTTGCCGGTTCGGTCAAACTGAATAGTTTTCATGATAAACAGGACAACGCACGGGTCAGAGCGCGTTGGTTGATAGAAGATGGTCTGGGCCGAATGGCGGTGGTTGTTCCCATAGCAACCCACGACGGGTGACTATGTTTGTCGGGAAATTGCACGAATATTTGTTACAATTGACAAATTGAATCCCCCTACCCGGTCGCTCGTGACGTGCGGCTTTCCTAAACTCGTTCATTTACATGCAAACCTCTCCATTCTTAGGTGAACTTATTGGTACTATGGTGCTGCTGCTACTCGGCGACGGCGTTGTGGCCAACGTGGTACTGAAGCAAACAAAAGGCAATAGCGGCGGCTGGATCGTCATCACCACGGGCTGGGCTTTCGCGGTGACCATCGCCATTTTTGTGGCCAAAGCCTTTGGCAGTATCGACGCCCATCTGAACCCGGCCGTCACGCTGGCGTTTGCCGTTGCCACCAATGATTACAGCCATGTCATTCCTTTTTTTACGGCTCAGATGCTGGGTGGCGTGCTGGGCGGCATACTGGTGTGGCTGCTCTACCTGCCGCACTGGGCCGTCACGCCCGATCCGGGCGATAAGCTGGCCGTTTTCTGCAACAGCCCCGCCATCCGCAAAACGGGGCCTAACCTGCTGAGTGAAGCCATCGCCACGACGGTGTTTATTCTGGGTTTGTCGGGCATCTCGTCCAAAGCGCTGGGTGTGTTGGCAACGGGCGTTGGCCCCTACCTGGTGGGGGTACTGGTCTGGAGCATCGGCTTGTCGCTGGGTGGCCCCACGGGCTACGCCATCAACCCGGCCCGTGATTTGGGGCCGCGCGTGGCGCATGCGTTGTTACCCATCCCGGGCAAAGGATCGTCGGACTGGGCCTATGCCTGGATACCCGTAGCCGGTCCGCTGATTGGTGCGGCGGTGGGGGGCGTGCTGATTCAGCTGTTTGCCTTATAAACGTACTTGGCGGCATTCCCGAACGCATTGCGCCGTAAGTTTGCGGGCATGGCTTTTATCCAGACAGACGCCTATACGCTGCGTAACTACGAGTGCGACGCCGCCGGCCGACTGAGCATCCCCGCGCTGATGAACCTGATGCAGGAATCGGCCAATCGCAACGCCTACGATTACGGAATCGATAGCGAAACCCTGCAAGCCAACGGGCTGGGCTGGATGCTGATGCGCTTTGGGCTGGTGATGCACCACTACCCGCGCAGTGGGCAGACGATCCGGATTGTAACGTACCCAACGGGTGTGGAGAAGTTCTTTGTCTATCGCGATTTTCGGGTATATGCCGATGCGGTGTTATTGGCCGAAGCGACCAGCACCTGGCTGGTGTTCGATAGCCATAAGCGCACGATGGTACCCACGCCCGATTTTATCCGTTCACTGGTTTGCCCCGACGTCGACCAGCCATCGCCGCGCTTACCGCTCAAGCCCAATTATCCATCGGTTGAGGTTGCAGAGGAAGCTCAGGCCGTTACGGTGGGCTGGTTTGACATCGACAGTAATCAGCACGTCAACAATGTCGTCTACATCCGGTGGCTGCTCGAACAATTGCCAGATGCCGTGCTGCAAACGCAGGAACTGGCCGAACTCGATGTGGTATACCGCAACGAAACTCACTGGCACGAACGGGTGCTGGTGCAGCATCAGGCCGACGACGCAGGTACGTTCCATCACCGCCTCGCGCTGGCCGAAACCGGCAAAGATGTGTTGCTGGCCAGAACCCGCTGGCGTCGCTGAAAATTAGAATCGCCAGCGGGCCTGTAGTTTCAGTTCGGTTTTGTGGGGTGCGGAAATCAGGTCGAGGTCAGAGCCGATGTCGGGCTGGTTGGTCAGATCGGTTCGGGCGTAGCGAAACCAGAGGTCGAGGTGTTTGCTGGCCGTGTAGCGGGCGAGGAGGTAATGTCGGATGCCCCGATCGAAATAGGCCGGAAACGAAAACGCATACAGCACATCGCGCTCATATACGTACTGGCGACTGTCGTAATCGTCGGTGCCGAACAGAGCTATGCGCCCGCTCAGGCTCCAGCGGCCGCGTTCGTAGGTGGCGTCCTGCACTAGCGCAAAGCCCCGTGAACTGCTGGCTGCCGACGCATACCCAAACGTACCCGCCTGTAGCCGAGACCGCATCGTCAGGTAAGGCATTAGGCTGTAGTCGGCCGTTAGGGCCAGATTGCGGCGGGTAGTTTCGGTCAGAGCCTTCGGTGAGGTTTTGCTATCGGGGCTGTTTTTCTGTTTGTGTTCGTCATGGAAAATAAGCGCCAATCGGGTTTGCCGATTGGGGGCATACGTGGCCGATAGCAGGTAATCGAACCCACCCGACGGTCCATCGACAAGGTATTTCCACCACGGAAACCGGAACCCATCGAAGAAACCACTGAGCGTCAGTTTCCGGTAGACGCTGTACTTGAACCCGCCATACAGGCCTGTTTCGTTGATGGGTCGGCTGCTTTCGCTGAATGAATTGGCGTAAAAACTGTGAAAATTCCGGTCGTAGTGCCGCGCCAGTACGGCCAGGTCGAGGCGTCGGCTGATGCCCACCAACGTACCCAGCACGGCGCCCAGCCCGCCACTGTCGGTGAGGGAGCCGCTGCTGTAGGCCATTTCGCTAAACAGATTGACGTTGCGCCAGACGTACCCACCATGTAGCCCAACGAGGCGGTTCTGCGTGCCGCTGAACTCATAGTTGTTGTAGGGTAAATCGCGCTTCTGAATGGGTTTGTCGAACGTCGTTTGTAGGTACGTCAGGCCCAGTTGCAAGCTGTTTCGCTGGAAGTGCAGGTGCCCGCCCAGATTGGTTTCCGCCACCGCCCGCAGATCGAGCAGATCGCCCGACGTTTGGTGCAGACCCGACGTCAGAAATGACGTAACCACATCGGCATCAGTCGGCGTTTTACCCAGTGCTACGTTGGCATCCCGCCGGTTGCGGGCCGCAAAGAGCGTCAGGTCGAGGTATGGGGTTAGCGCGTAAGTTGCCGACAAGCCCCGCAGATAACCGTACTCACTCAGCGAGGTGTATGGCCTGGCCCCCAGCGTGGGCCGCCGCACGGTCAGGATTGTTTCGGCGTTTTTGCCCAGCGAAAACCCCGCCGACAGCATCAGGCCCTGCCCAATCTGCTGCTGGAAATCACCGAGAATGATATTCTTCCAACGCCCCCGACGCTGAATCTGCGCATGAAACGAAACAAAGTCGGGACCGTATTGGCGCATGGCCGGGCTCCAGCGAAACACCTCGCCGGGATCCTGTTCCAGCGTTAGTCCGATGCTGTAGGTGCCGGGGCGGCTGTTTCGGTAGCGCGCATACCACCCGCCGGGACTGCCCAGGTAGCGCGTCGGCAGCGTGCCGTTCTTGCTGGGTATGGCTTCCGAAAAGCCTTTCTGCGTTTCCAGGACACGCTCGTAGCGGGTCAGTACGTAGTGATCCGACGGGCTGGGTAGGTTAGCGATGAGCGTCGCCGTGCGCACCGTCACGAACGCCCGTATCCGCTGAATGGTAGATACGTCGAAATCAGGTATGGTCTGTAGCTCGGCTATGTCGAGCAGCGGCCCATTGGCGGCGCGGTAGGTGAGCAGGCTGGTAAGTTGGCGCTCGCTAAGCAGGTACGTGGCTGCCAGTTCATCGCGGGTGGCCGTGTTCAGGTCGAGGGGATTGCTGTAGAGCTGCGCCAGATTGTCGAACAGCGTTTGGTAATCGATGCCCTCGGCCTGCGTCGGAAATAACTCCTGAAAAAGCTGATTCAGCGCATCGTCAGTACGAGCCGGCGTCAGGGGAACCATCGGTCTGGGAGTGGATGCCTGCGCGACAACAGCAACGGGCAGCAAACACCCCACTAAGGCGGGTAGATAATGGCGTAAAGTCAAGATATGTAGCGGTCGGTGGGAGCGCGAAAGCTACTGGCCATCTCACTAAAAATCAAGGCAAACGGTGACTTGTGCTGTTTTTAGTTGATTGATACTGTACGGTCTGCCTAATGTGGGCGAATTTAGATCATTGATATCCCGGTGGATCTTGACGATGAAAAGCTCAGCCGTAGAATGTCGCTTACGAACCTCTGGACTGTCTATTGCAGATTAAGTTTAGCAACTGTCATCATTGCCCCAAGCTTCATAAAGGGTTTCCTTGAACAATTTGTTGAGTCGAGTTGTATCTGGTTGTTCAACAGGACCTAGTGATTTAATGCATTGATTGTAGAATATAATTTTCTCCTCTAGAAAATCATTGAGCAATTGGTTTTTGGGCTCTTCGCCAAGCTCTTCACCCGCCATCTTTCTTGTCAATAATTCCTGAATTAAGGTTTTTATGGATGCATCTGCTACCTGACTGTCTACGAGCCTATGAAATTCCATTGGGGCCATTGTGTTCGTGTGCCAAATCCAGTCGCAGGCAAGTAGAGGGCGTAGCACGTAGAAGTACTTTTTGACTCTTACTCGTTCTTTGAGCAAATAGGCTTGAAAGTTCCGTTCTGCCATATGTAGGTAGTGATGCAAACAAGCTCTAGGGCTGAAATATTCCTCTACTAAATCACGCAGCTTGTCGGCCGTTGAAGATTGCTGCAAATAGACCAATGGGCTTCGGAGCCATTCCAGCATCGGCGGATTTGACTTCCTGAAAAGGCGCAGGGCTTTTTTCAATTCCCAGCCTGCTAGATCGATGTCGTTAGGCAGAATTTCTTCCTGGTTATCTCGCTTACTGTCAATTTCCAGATACCAGTCTAATTTGTGTACATAGATGTAGCGAACATCCCAGTCGCTGTCGGTTGATGCAAAACCCCAGGCACGACTCCCGCTTTCAACGGCGTACAAAATTTTGATATCGTGCTGCTTTTCGAGCCTCGACAGTTCTCGTTTTATTTCTTCTTTCATGACTTCAATGGGAGGTTGTGGGTAGAGAAGGCTTAAAAAAACTGCTAGAGATAATCAGGCTGTCAATGGCAAGTTAACGCATTCCTATATCACCTGTAGGCAATCTATCGGATTAGATATACTTGCTTGCTCATGTGTTGGCTAACGGGCACCTATCGCCCCACCGTACAACTTTATCCCGCCTTGCTTACATTTGTTGGATCGTATGCATGCATACTAATTTAATTTGCGCAGCCACGCCAAACCTCAAAAACGCCAAACCTCAAACTAAATATGGCTAACGCCTTCATCTACGACGCCGTCAGAACCCCACGCGGGCGCGGCAAAAGCGACGGGTCGCTCCACGACATGCAACCGATCACGTTGCTGACCAGCGTGCTGAAAAACCTGCGCGACCGCAATAACCTCGATACCCGCCTGGTCGACGACGTGATTATGGGTTGCGTAACGCCCATTGGCGAACAGGGAGCCGACATAGCCCGCACGGCGGTGTTGGAAGCGGGTTATGCTGAGTCGGTGGCGGGTGTGCAACTCAACCGGTTCTGTTCGTCGGGGCTGGAGGCCATCAATCAAGCGGCGGCGTACGTGATGTCGGGGCAGGTTGATGCGGTCATTGCGGGCGGCGTGGAGTCGATGTCGCGGGTGCCGATGGGCTCCGATGGCGGCGCGCTTTTCATGAACCCGCAGATTGTGGCGCAGCACAACATCGTGCCGCAGGGCATTTCGGCCGACCTGATCGCCACCCGGCAGGGTTACAGCCGGAGCGACGTCGATGCCTTCGCGGCCGAATCGTACCGGCGGGCGGAAGTGGCGCAGCGCGAAAACCGGTTCCAGAAAACGCTGGTGCCGCTGAAAGACGATATCGGCGTGACCGTGCTCGACCGCGACGAAGGCGTTCGGCCCGGCACTACCGCCGAGAGTCTGGGTAAACTGAAACCCGCTTTTGAAGCGATGGGGCAGATGGGCCTCGACGCGCTGGCGCTGCTCAAATACGCCCATGTTAGCCAGATCAATCACGTGCACCATGCCGGGAATTCGTCGCAGATTGTCGACGGGGCGGCGGGTGTGCTGGTGGGCAGCGAGGCCTTCGGGCAGGCGGCGGGCCTTAAACCCCGCGCCCGCATCGTGGCTTTCGCCATCGTGGGCTCAGAGCCGACGATCATGCTGACGGGGCCTGTACCAGCCACCCACAAGGTGCTGAAAAAAGCGGGTATGCAAATCAGCGACATCGACCTGTTTGAAGTGAATGAAGCGTTTGCCGCCGTGCCGATGCTGTTTATGGACGAGTTTGGCGTCGACCACAGTCAGGTCAACGTGAGCGGTGGGGCTATTGCGCTGGGTCATCCGCTGGGCGCAACGGGTGCCATCATTTCGGCCACGCTGCTTGACGAACTGGAACGCACCAACAAGCAATTTGGCTTGTCGACGCTCTGCATCGGGGGCGGCATGGGCATCGCCACCATCTTCGAGCGGCTGAACTAGGCGGTCAGATCGGCGATCTGCTGGATGAGTTGAATGCCCTCACCCGCACAGGCTGTGCCGAAGTCGGCGTCGTAGCTGGCAAGTCGGCTGATGCGGTGCAGTTTGCAGGTCGCCAGGATGAGCGCATCGTTGGGCAACAGGTTGTACTGCTGCATGTAGCGAAGGTAAAGCGGAACGATGGTTGGGCTGCTGGCCAGAAAAGTCAGCTGGTCGAGAATTGGTCTCGGACTGTAGGTCGTAAGTATTGATCCAATGGTGCCATCTCGTTTGAGCGTAGCAGGGGCCTTCTCGCCAGCAATAGCTATCCAGTAAAAAGCAAATTCGCTGAGGACCGTTTCACTGACGCACATCTCGATGGTCTGGTTATCCATCAGGTGATCAAACAAGTCGATTTTAGCTTTTTTAGCCTATTCGATCAGGATAGAACTGTCGATAAATAGCCTATTGCTCGTAAACATTCAATTGGTTCCAATCAAGATTAGGAGTGGGGTTTGGCAAACGTTGAAGCAGTTCACGTGAGCGCTCGGGAAGAGCCATTTCCTGCGCTTCGCTGGCCGGGCGAAAATCAATAACAATTGTTTCGTCCCGCATCTCCTCAGGTACGTCGAAGATGATCTTGCCGTCTACTGGCTTTTGAATCAATCGAATAGCTGTCATTGTGTACCCCGTTTTTTGGTAAATCTACTAAACGAATTTTCTAATGATTAACTACACGGTCGAGCAAAACGTTGCGGTCATCCGCTGGAACCTCACCAGCAGCCCGATGAACGTGCTGAACGACGAATCGATCCCGCAATTCGAGGAAGCCCTCAACCGCGCCTACGCCGACGAGGCCGTCAAAGGCATCATTATCACCAGCGACAAACCGGAGTTCGTCGCTGGTGCCGATCTGAAAATGATCCTGCGCAACAACGATAAAGATCCCGCTGAGATGCTAAAGGTATCGGCGGAACTGAACCGGATTTTCCGTGGCATCGAAACAAGCGGCAAACCCGCCGTGGCGGCCATCAACGGTACGGCGCTGGGCGGCGGTTATGAGATTTGCCTGGCCTGCCACTACCGCGTCGCACTCAACAACCCCAAAACCCAGATCGGGCTGGTCGAGGTGACGATCGGGCTGCTGCCGGGTGCGGGCGGCACCCAACGCCTGCCGCGCATGATCGGGATGCAGGCCGCGTTGCCGTTACTGGTAGAAGGCAAAAAGCTGAACGTGCAGGATGCGCTGAAAGCCGGCCTGGTCGATGATATTGCCGAAACGCCCACGACGATGATGGACAAGGCTCGCGCTTGGATACTGGCCAATCCGCAGCCCGTCAAACCGTGGGATCAGATCGATAAGAAAACGGGCAGGATCGCGGCCCGCGATAATTTCAAAGTGCCGGGGGGCAACGTGCAAAGTCCGGTGGGGGCGCAGACCTTCGCGGCGGGCACGGCCATGCTGATGGACAAAACCAAAGGCAATTACCCCGCCCCGCTCGAAATTATGGCCTGCGTGTACGAAGGTTTGCAAGTCAACATCGACCGGGCACTGGCCATCGAAGCGCGGCATTTTGTGAAAGTAGCGACCTCGAAAGTGGCCAAGAACCTGATCGGGACGATGTTCCTGGGCATGAACGAGGCCAACAAAGGCGCAAGCCGCCCCAAAGACGTTCTGAGAACCGACGTGAAGAAACTCGGTATCCTGGGCGCGGGCATGATGGGCGCGGGCATCGCCTACGTGTCGGCGCTGGCGGGAATCGAGGTGGTGCTGAAAGATGTGTCGGTCGAGGCGGCGGAGAAGGGGAAAGACTATTCGCGGAACCTACTGAAGAAAGGCGTCGAGCGCGGCAAAGTCGATCCGTTGAGCGTCGACGCCACGTTGAACCGCATCAAACCCTCCGCCGATTACGCCGACATGCAGGGGTGCGACCTGATCATCGAGGCCGTCTTCGAAAACCGCGACCTGAAAGCCACCGTCACGAAAGAAGCCGAGCCGATGCTGGCCGACAACAGCGTTTTTGGCTCTAATACATCCACGCTACCCATTACCGGCCTGGCCGAGGCGTCGCAGAACCCGGCCAACTTCATAGGCATCCACTTCTTCTCGCCCGTCGACAAGATGATGCTGGTGGAGATCATCGTGGGCAAACAAACGTCGGAGTACGCGCTGGCCGTGGCGATGGACTACACGCGCAAAATCCGCAAAACGCCTATCGTCGTCAATGACAGTCGGGGTTTCTACACGTCGCGCTGTTTTGGTACCTACACGGCTGAAGGTATGGAACTGCTGCGCGATGGTGTCAACCCGATCCTGATCGAAAACGCGGGCAAAGCCGCCGGGATGCCCGTGGGTCCGCTGGCCGTGACCGACGAAGTGGCGCTCGATCTGGTGTACAAGATTTCGGGACAAAGCATCAAGGACGGCGTCCTGAGCGAGACCGATACAAGCTATCAGGTCGCTAAACAGTTTGTCGGGTTGGGCCGACTGGGTAAAAAGGCTAAAGCTGGTTTTTACGACTACCCCGACGATGGCAGCCCCAAACAACTCTGGCCGGACCTGGCCAAACTGTTCCCGCTGGCCGACCAACAACCGAGTCTCGACGAGGTGAAGACCCGGCTGCTCTATCGGCAGGCCATTGAGGCGGTACGTTGCTACGAGGAAGGCGTGATACGTACCCAACTCGATGCCAACCTCGGCTCCATTCTAGCGTGGGGGTTCCCGGCGTATACGGGTGGGGCGTTGGCGTTTGTCGACTTCGTGGGCGTAGGTACGTTCGTTAGTACGCTCGACCGCCTGGCCGATCAGTACGGCGAGCGCTTCCGGCCTACTGAAAAGCTGCGCGAACGAGCTGGTGTGAAAGCCACTGCCTGATTTGGCAATGGCCCGCTCCATTGACACACTTTAACTCAACATCTGGCAAGGAATGGCGTTATTGTTGCGAAAAGCGCCATTCCTTTCTCTTGTTGATGGATAAACCGAACCGGTTTTTACAAAAATTAAATAACCTGCTTGTTCCCAAAGCTGTCGATGACGACGAAGCCAAACCGGTGTCGAGCGAACAGATTTTGCACGCGCTACTGGCCTCATTCGATGCGTCATTGGAGCGTGAAAGCATCGGCAACAAGCTGCTGTTCAACGCGCACTACCTGATTGTGCTGCACCCCACGGCCTACGAACAACGGCTGGCCGCGCTACCCGCTATTGTCGATGAAGCCGTGCGGTTGTTTATCGATCACCTTCGGCAGCGCAAAGGACCGCACGATCAGGTGATGCCCGTGTCGTCGCACTGGTTTTTCAAATTCGGCCCCGGCACTGAATACAATGGCGAAGCCATCGGCGTCGGTGACCTGAAAGTGGTCGGGTCGCTGTCGGGGCAATCGGTGGGGGAGAGTCCGCGTCCGGTAGCGCAGCGGGGTGGCAACAAGGTGACGCGCAAAGTGCAGAACACCAATGTGTTCGATACGCTTGACACTAACCGGCAGGCGTTTAGCCATATCGATTTTCGGGAGTCAGGCGCGTTTGCCGTCGATATTGATCTGAGCCAGTTTGCGCCGCCCGTGCCCCAACCCGCCGCACAGCCTCAGGCTCCGGCCAACGTACCAGCCGCGCCGATGCCGGCCTCACCACAAAGCCGACCGGCCCCGGGCCCACAACCCCAGGCTTTTGCCCGGATCGACTGCTACATGGCCGATTTGAACACGGAAGAAACCTACTGGATGCAGGACCGCGAGGTGGTATTGGCCCGCCGGGAGCCCGACAACGAAGCGTTTCCCAACTACATCCGCCTCAACTCGCCCTACGTGTCGAATCCGCACGCCCGGATTCGGTTCAACGACACCACCCAGTCGTTTGAACTGGCGTCGTTCAGTCGCAACGAGACGCGCATTAATGAGCAGGTCGTTGCCCGCAGCGATCCGGGACAGCCGCAGTGGGTGCCCCTGCCGAGCCCGTCGCAGATCCTGCTCAACGGCGTCGTAACGCTTCAGTTCAGTGCACAGGAAGGAATGGCTAATGAATGATGGATAATGTATAATGGACGCTGCGTAATGCTCACGTCATTCACCAGTCCATCGTACATCATTCATTATACATTGTACATTATACATTAATTCTATGGATGCTATTCTCGCGTTTGTTCTCTTTGGATTTGTCGGGCTGTTGCTGGTTCGGCACTTTCAACATTTGCCACGATAGACAGGATGTCGGCGGGGTCGGGTTGGTGTGGACCAACGCCCGCGCTGCGTAACAACAACGAATGGAAACACTTCGTATCGCCGGGCAAACCGACGTAGGGCGGCAACGGCGCGACAATCAAGACGCATTTATCTGTGAACCCATCTGGACCGACGACACGGCGCTGCTGGCCGTTATCGACGGCGTGGGTGGTTATGCAGGTGGTGACATCGCCGCCAACATCGCCCGTGACGCGATCCGCCACTACATGACTGAACCCACCGGCGACCCGCTGACGATGCTGCGCGAAGCCGTCGTGTATGCCAATAATCAGATCGATCAGCGCCGCCGGTCCGATCCGGGTTTGTCGATGATGTGCTGCGTGCTGACGGCCGCTATTGCCGACGTTCGCCAGCAAAAGGTGTGGTTTGCGCATGTCGGCGACACGCGGCTGTACCGAATCCGCCTCGATACGGGTCATCTGCAAAAGCTGACGAGCGACCATTCGGTGGTGGGCGTGCGCGAAGATGCCAATCAACTGACCGAGGCGCAGGCCATGCGACACCCCCGCCGCAACGAGGTGCTGCGAACAGTGGGTTCGGCGCTGCATCGGGTCGACGACGCCGATTTCCTGGAATCGGGTGAGTCGGATTTTGGGGCGGGCGAGGGGCTGCTGCTCTGTAGCGATGGCCTCACCGACATGCTAACATCGGCCGAGGTCGTGACCGTATTGAACACCGAAACACCGCCTGACGAACAGATTACCGAACTGATCCGGCAAGCCAACGACGTGGGCGGTCAGGATAATATAACGGTTGTTCTGGCGTTACATACCGCCGATTCGGCTGCCAGTGACGTTATTAGCGTAGAACCCGTGACGGTGGAGCCCGTCGAGGCTGTCTATAAAGCGACGCCGACAGGCCCGCTGCCGCCATTGGTTACGCCAATAAGCCCGCCGCCAGCAATGCCCGAGCCTGTAGTTTCCGGGCAGGTGGGTAATCGGTGGTGGCTGCTGATCGTGCTGGCGCTGGCTTTGGGTCTGATCATCTATTGGCTGAGTGGCCTATAAAGTTAAATGCAGGATGACGAGCGTAGCGCTGCCATAAAGAGCGCTGGGTTTTGTCTGAACAACAATACGTTATCGAAGAACGCGCGTACATGGCGACCGTCAGTTTCAATACACATTTTCCGGGGTATACCGTGCTGGGCGAGCTGGGGCGGGGCAACGCGCGGGTGCTGAAAGCCCGTCACGACGCCACGGGCGAGCTGGTGGCGATCAAACACTTTGCCCTGAACACCGACGCGCAAACCCTGCACCGATTCCAGCAGGAGTCGGAAATTATGACCCGCCTGCGCCACCCAAACATTGTGCAGGTGCGCGAGATCCGGCTCGATGCGCCGCTGCCTTACCTGGTGATGGAGCTGGTAGAAGGCGGTAGCGTGCGGCAACTGCTCAACGAGCAAAAAACGCTGCCCATCGCCCAAACGGTCCGGCTCGGTTTGCAGATGATCGAAGCCTTTCGGGTCATCCACGGGCAGGAGGTGGTGCATCGCGATGTCAAGCCCGAAAACATCCTGTATCGCCAGCTACCCAGCGGTGAGCTGCATTTTTTGCTAACGGATTTTGGCATCGCCCGCCTGCGCGAACAGCCCGCCACCGTAACGGGGCAGTCGCTGATGACCTATGAATATGCCTCGCCGGAGCAGTTTGAAAACCCCCGTAACGTCGACGCCGCGACCGATTATTATTCGCTGGGCGTGGTGCTGTTTGAATGCCTGAGTGGTCACGTTCCGTTTGCGATGAACGAAGGCGTGGGCATTGTGACGTTCATGAACACGGTACTGAACGCCTCTCCCGCCGAAGCGGTGGCCACGCTGGGTATGTCGATTCCGAAGAGTCTGGGTACGTTGCTGACGGGTCTATTGACCAAAAACGCCCCCGAGCGCATCCGCCAGCCCGACGCCGTAAAAGTGGCCCTGAAGCAGGCCGAACTGGAGCAGTTGCTGGCCGAGCAGGTAAACCCGGCCGCCACGCAGGCGGTCGTGCAAACCGACCCGGCCACACCGCCTTCGCCCGCCAGCCGGCGCACCGCTGCCCGCCCGGCACCGACCCAGGCCTATACGGCGCCCGTTGTTGAGCCCTCACCGGACCGGCCGTCGAGCCGACGTACCTGGACGATCGTGCTGGCTTCGTTGGTGGTGGCGGCACTGGTTGGGGCGGCGTTGATTGTCTGGGACCGGCAAAGTAGCCCACCCAAACCCGTTGCGACGGGGCAACAACCAGCACCGGAGCCCCCCTCAGTATTGGAGCAGTTGATGGGCGTCGACGAAGAAGACTCAACAGCGGTCGATTCCGCCACGATCAAACCCGTCCGTCGCGATTCAACCGAGGCTGAGCGCCAACTGGCTGCTGCGAAGGCCGCCGAACAGCGTCGGCAGGAGAACGTGAAGGCTGCCAAACTGCTCAACGCGCAGGTGATGGGGTTCAAGACTGGCCTGTTTGGCGGGATCAGCGACCTGAAAATCCGGGTCGAAAACCCAACGACGCTGACGTTTACACGGGTACGCGTCGTGGTTACCTACATTAAGGAGGGTGGCGGCGTTTTTAAAGAAGAAACTATGTATTTCGCTAATATGGGGCCTTACTCGGAGCTTATCCGAAGGGCACCTGATACCTCTCGAGGCACTAAAGTGCGCGTAAAAATTACCGCCTACGACTCGCCCGATATCCCTGATCTTCATCCACCGACTACCCCAGATGCCGATGTCGACAGTCAGCTTTAACGTCAATTTCCCCGACTACGAAATCATCAGCGAACTGGGGCGGGGCAACGCCCGCGTGTTGAAAGCCCGCCACCGCCCCACGGGCGATCTGGTGGCCATCAAACAGTTTGCGCTCAACACCGATCCCGATACGCTCCGCCGGTTTGCCCGCGAATCCGACATCATGACGGGTATCGAGCATCCCAACATTGTGCGGGTGCGCGAGATTCAACTGGAAGCGGCTATGCCCTACCTGGTGATGGAGTTTGTGGAAGGCGGCGACCTGCGCGGGCTGTTGCGTGCGGAAGGTCGGCTGACGCTCACCACGCTCATTCGGCTGGGGTTGCAGATGGCCGAGGCCTTCAAGGTGATCCACAGCCGGGGAGTTGTACACCGTGACATCAAGCCCGAAAATATCCTGTACCGGCGCCTCGTCAGCGGCGAACTGCACTTTCTGCTGACCGACTTCGGCATCGCCAAAATCCGGGCCGACGAAAGCACCCGGACGCGTACCGGGCAGTCGTTGATGACCTACGAATACGCCGCTCCTGAGCAGTTCGACGATCCTCGGCAGGTAAACGTCGCGACCGATTTCTATGGCCTGGGCGTGGTGCTCTACGAAGCCCTGACGGGGCAGGTGCCGTTTGTGTTGCACAACGACGCCGGGCTGGCGCAGTTCATGAATCAAGTGCTGACGGCCCCGCCCGCACCTCCTTACCTGCCCGACGGCCAGTATGTACCGCCCAGCCTGACGGAAGCGCTTCGGCAGATGCTGGCGAAGAACCCGGCGCAACGGCTCGACCGGGCCGATGAACTGGAATTGCTGCTCGAGCAGGCCAAAGTCGAACTGTTGCGGGCCAACAACGCGCAGTTTAGTCGCCCGGCCGCTGCTCCTCCGGCGGCTACGCTGGGTACGTCGCCCGGCTGGGCTGTGGCGACCCCGCCGCCTGCCCCACCGATTTACGACGAAACGCCCGCACCGATTTATGAAGACGAGGAGTCGCCCGACCGCACTACCTGGTGGTTTTTGGGTGGCGTTGGCGTGGTAGCGATCGGTGTACTGATGTTCGTGTTGATCAACCAGAATCGACCAACAGATCCGTTCCCGACCAAAACCGATTCGACGGCGGTAACGACACCCATCGATTCCTCGATGCTGTTCCGGCCCACCCAGACCGTACCAGACACCAGCGCAACCGAATCGGAATCGACCGAACCGGAGGCGTCAACGATGGTGGAGGAAGAAACCGTATCGCCCACCCCGCAGCAAACGCCCACCGTCACGCCCGAACTCGATTCGGCGGCTACGATGGGGGCCGACTCAACGGAATAGTGCCCGGCCGTAGAGACGCAACCGCAGCGTTCCGCGCCCAACGGCAGACTAGTCTCTATAGCGGGGCGTTGTCTGCTCGCTTATTCAATGCCATTCTCTATGAAAAATCCCTCTTTTCACCACGAACGCGTTTACCTGCTGGCGGCGACCCTGTTGCTGCTGGTGCTGTTTATACGACTTTTTTTTAACCTGCAACCGACGCTCAACCAGACTGCCGATGCGTATACCAACGGCTCGGCGCTCAATTTGCGGGCGGGGGTGAAAAGCGGGCCTATCCGTAGCCTGCTCACGTCGGGGCGCTATTATGCCGACCCCCGCGACGTGGAGCTGATCGCCGATTCGCTTCCAGCCAAGCTGCAACAGGCCCAACGCGAAGGTACCGACCGGCTCGACAACGTGGGCGCCATCAACAAGCGCGGTTTTGCCATTGCCGTGCCCCGCGCCTGGCAGTCACCCATCGGCGGCACCGATTTTAACAGTCGGCTGCGGCTGTCGCGTTATCAGATGGGCTTCGATTCGGTATTGTACGTAACCGAACTGCGCCGCCCCAAGCCCTACGCATCAACGGTCGGAACGGGTGGCCTGACGCTGTCGGGCATCGTGCAGGATAACGCCGACGAGCCCCGCCCGATGGCCGATGTGCTGGTGCAACTGCGGCGGCATCGGCCGGGCGACAGTAACGCCGACCCAACGGCGGAAGAAGTCGACCGCGACGAACGTACCTACGCCCGTACCGACGCCAACGGCCGCTTTAGTTTCGGTGGGCTGGCCCCCGGCTCGGGCTACAGTGTGCTGCCGCTGCGGCCCGGCTTTGAGTTTGGCGCCCGCCGAGGCTCGCCCAACCTGACCGGTTCTACGGAGTTTACGTTTACGGGACGTACCCACACGCTGCGGCCAATCGGGGCGGTGGTGTATGGACAACTGAAAGAAGACCACGCCTTCACGGTGCGGACGCCGGGCGAGTTCCGGCTGTTTTTCTGGGGTGTCGTTGGGGCGTTTCTGGTGTCGTTCTGGCTCGTTCATTTCTTCTGGACCTACCGCCGCTTTCACCCCGACGCGCTATTGCTGCCCGTTTTGCTGCTACTGACGGGCATCTCGGTGCTGACGCTGCTCTCGATTCAGGACCCATTGCAGGACACCTTCTACGGAGCCGAAGCCGTGCAGGGTGTCGCGCTGGGTTTGCTCGGGCTGGCCTTTTTGTCGCAACTCAACGTAGGGAAACTGTATACCAAATGGTGGTTCGATCCGCTCGTGACCTTCCGCAGTCGGGCCACCTTCCGCCTCACGGGCTGGACCTGGCTCATTGTGGGGGTGGGGCTGGCGCTGGTGGTGCTGGCCATTGGTACCGGGCCGGAAGGGAGCGGCGTCCGGGTCAATCTGCGCATTGGGGGGCTGCTCTTCCAGCCGTCGGAACTGATCAAATACGTGATTATCCTGTTCCTGGCGGGCTTCTTCGCGGCGCACGAAGAGCAGCTTCGTAACCTGCCCGACATCCGCTGGCGGTTCCGGGTCAATGTCGGCGCGTTTCTGGCGACAGGTACATTGATGGCGATTTATTTGCTGCTGGGCGACATGGGCCCGGCGCTGGTGGTGGGTTTCACCTTTCTGCTCTTTTATACCATTGCCCGGAACACGCTGGGTATTACCCTGGTCACTGGCGCGGCCTACGGGCTGGCGCTGGCGTTTCTGCCGGGCGCACTGGCTACGCTGGTGGGTATTGTGGTGGCACTGGCCTTGCTCATCTGGCAGGGACACGCCCGCTCGACGACGGCGCTCGGCTGGCTGGCCTTGTTGGCCGAGGGGCCGATGCTGCTCATTCTGGTCATTGCGGCCTTTGCTTTTGGTGATCTGTTGCCAGTGGTGGGCGACCGCCTGGCCGACCGGAAAGCCATGTGGCTCAGCCCCTGGAACAACGACGTCTACGGTGGCGATCACCTGGCGCACAGCTTCTGGACAATGGCCACCGGTGGCTGGACCGGGCAGGGGATGGGGCGGGGTTATGCCAACGCGATGCCCGCCGCCCATACCGACATGATTCTGCCCTCGCTGGCCGAAGAGATGGGTTGGGCGGGGCTGGTATCGGTCTGCCTGCTGCTGTTCGTGCTGCTCCACCGCACGTTGCTGCACGCCCGCCGGGCCGGGCAGCCGTTCAGTTTTTATTTGGCCGCCGGTATCGCGCTGGCTACGGGCGTGCAGTTTCTGATCATCGCGGGTGGGTCGCTGGGCCTGCTGCCCCTGACGGGCATTTCGGTGCCGTTTCTGAGCTACGGCAAGGTGTCGATGATCATCAACCTGACGGCGATGGGCGTGGTGTTTGCCATTGCCAGCCGGCCGGGGCAGGCGCTGCAACACGCGTATCTTGAGCAACATTACGACCCCGTGCTGGCTACGGGGATCGCGGGTTTTCTGGCGGGTACGTTGGTGCTGGCTGGCAAAGCGGCCGACGTGGCGCTCATCCGCTGGGACAACTACATTGTTCGGCCCGCGCGCGTGGTGGGGCGCAATGGTCTGCCAGTGTACAGCTACAACCCGCGCATTGGGCGGCTCACCGATGCGCTGGCGGCGGGTACGTTGTATGACCGGAAAGGGCTGGTCCTGGCTACGAGTTCGCCCGATACGGTGCAGCGCAATCTGCCCAAACTCCGGCAGGTGGGGCTCGACACGCGCCGCATGACGATGCTCTCCAACCGGCGCGCCGAACGCTATTATCCGTTTGGCAACCACATGTTTTTCTGGGTGGGCGATGCCAACACGAAATTGTTCTGGGGGCAGCAGAACGGCTTTTTTGCCGAAGCCAGCCATCTTAGTGACCTGCGTGGTTTCGACAACCGCCCGCGTAAAATGCCGCTGCTGACCACCGACTACCGCGCCGACCGGTTTACGCCCGCCGTGCCGCGTCAGCTCACCCTGCCCCTCTACGACTACAGCGAGCTGGCTCCGGCCATTCGGGGTGGGCTGGAAAGCCGCGAAGTGGCCGAGCGGCGGGCCCGCAACCGCGATCTGTACCTGAGCGTCGACGCAAGCTTGCAGGTCGAATTGCAGAAGGCACTCGCCGAATCGAAGTACAATGGCCATCGGCTGTCGGTGGTGGTGATGGACAGCAAATCAGGCGAAGTGCTGGCCTCGGCCCTACACCCGCTCCCCGACCTGACGCGCCCCGAAGAGATGAGCCTACCCGACCGTGACCGGCTACAGCTGCCCTATCTGGTGACGGAGCGCGACCTGGCCATGACGTACCCAACGGCTCCCGGTTCAACGGCCAAGATACTGACGGCCACCGCGGGACTCAACCGGCTGGGTATCGACGGCGTACAAACCAAATTTGCCATTAGCTGCGGCGAAATCATCCGGCGGGGTGTGGCCGAAAGCGAGCCCTGCGGTGGGTACGTCGACATGCGCACGGCCATCGTCCGGTCGAGCAACGTGTACTTCATCCGGCTGGCCAACGAACTGGGCCTGGATAACGAAATGGCTGATCTGTACCTGGCTACCGGTATGAACGTCGACTACGTGGGGGGCTATTCGTTTACAGACCCGCATACCGCCACCGAACGGAAAGAAATCCTCAAGCACTGGCACGATTCGTCGTTTGTGGTGCGGCGCAAACTGTATCAGCAGATTCGGTATCCGCGCCGCTATCGGGGCGAATTTTCGGGACTGGCCTGGGGGCAGGGGCAACTCACCAGCACCCCGATGGCGCTGGCGCGGATGGCCGGTGCCATTGCCAACGGCGGTGTCATGCAGCCGTCGAAATACGTGGTAAAACGGGCGGGGCGCAACGTACCTGCCGAAGCAGGCGTGGCCATCGCCAAACAGCCGAGCTACGCCGAAACCTTGCAGGCGTTCATGATCGAGCAGTCGAACCCCGGCGGGCGGGCCAAAATCACCGACGCTAAAGTGGCGGGCAAGACGGGTACGCCCGAGCGTATTCTGCTGGGCGAGAAGATCAACGACGGCTGGTATGTCTTCTTCGCCCCCACACCCGATGGTAAGTCGAAAACCGTCACTTGCGTGCGGATCGAGATCACCAAGTCATCGGCCAACGCCGTCGAACTGGCCAACACGGTGGTGGCACCCATCCTGAAAAAGCGGGGCTATCTGGGTACGTTCTGAACACAAGTACGTTGGCAGGTACGTGTCCGACACGTACCTGCCAACGTCAACTACTTCGTTCGGGTAACGCGGAAAAATCCCTCGATATGGGCTGTTCCGCTGAAGTCTTCGCCAGGGCGCATAATACCCGCTTTGGCCAGATCAAATTTACCCGTCACCAGCTTGCCAACCTGGCCAAACTGACTAAGGGTGAGGTGGCCAGGGCTGGGATAGGCGTTTCTACCGACGCGGTAATAGTGCACGTATACCAACGCCCCACCCTGGG
Organism: Fibrella aestuarina BUZ 2; assembly: GCF_000331105.1. Taxonomy (NCBI): domain Bacteria; kingdom Pseudomonadati; phylum Bacteroidota; class Cytophagia; order Cytophagales; family Spirosomataceae; genus Fibrella; species Fibrella aestuarina. The sequence goes on from NC_020054.1 coordinate 2,012,834, forward strand.
CGGATAGCTGGAACACAGGCCCGGTATCGTCGGTGCGCCATGCCTGGCTGACACCACCAGTTAGTACAAAGTCAAGGTCGTGACTTTTGTCGAAGGGCGGATTGTGCTGCGTGATGGTGACACCTACGGGATTTCCATTGTCTATGCCCCCGCCCGTCATCATAAACATCGTTCCTTTCGCCGGCTCTTTGGGATCAGACAGGAGCTGGCCTCCCTGCGACACTTTCACGTTGACCCAGGGACCGCCATTAATGCGGTAGGTAATACCCTCATCGCCGATGTAGATGTTCGATACCAGCCAGAGTTCTTTATACATATTGCCATCATCGCCGACCGTCGGCCCCTTGAGTTTGACCGTCACGGCAACGGGGTTCCGGGCTGGAGGCGTAGAGGGCGCATAGTACAGCGCTTCCCACTTAAGCGGGTTCAACAGCCCTGCCCCAACAAGTTTCCAGCTGTTATAATCAATAACACTTGAGAGCGGTTCAAAAGGCTCAGGTACGTCGGTATCCTGAACCGGCGGTATCGTAACGGCCGCATCAAGCAAACTTACCTCTAGCCTCAGGTTATCACCCGGTTTCACAAAACCGACGTTGGGCGTCAGCAACGCCCGTTCCAGTAACGCCCAATCGCTGAAGTGGGTCGTTTCAACGCTCACCGTATGGGTAACCGTATCCACCTTGCTTTTAGCGGCCAGTCGCCAGATGCCTTTATCGCTTTGATAAGCCAGCGCCAACGCTTCGGCAACGGTGCCATCCAGGGTTTCGGGATCATAACGAACACGGATCGTAACGGGCTTTTTGAACGTGATGCCGTGCGGTGCCAGCCGGAAACCCGTGCCCAGCCCTTGCGGGCCGGTATTGGTGATTGGCTGGGCACTAAACGCCTGACTACGTTCGACAGCCCCCGCCGGGACGTTGATGGTCAGGCGTTCGTCAGGGGAGGTCAGGTTGCCACCCGCCGGGCCGATGGTGGCAGTGGTGGCTTCGCCCAGCAACGTACCCACGGGGCACACTTTGCCGGGGCGCGTTTGGGGCTGTTCCGGTACGTTGGGTACGTCGGGAGCGACGACGTCGGCCTCTTTTTTACAACCTACCGACAGGGCAGTAAGCAGCAGTCCGAACAGCAGGGCATACAACTTGGTCATGGTTCATTCGTCGTTGTTGGTTACGCTGCCAAAGTTGCCGGGTGGCGGTTGCGTAGGGAATGACAAATGCCATGAAACGGAAAAAGTCGCCGTCGAAACGACTGGCTGTAGCGCAGAAGTACCGAGACGAATAGGGTAGACGCTCTGGCCACCCGTATTTTCTGCTAGTAGCCAGAAACGACCCGTTTTAAGATGCCAACCCTGTCCCGTTTTATCAGTTGTTTTTGTTTCATTATAGCCGTTGGCCTAAGCGCGGCCGCCCAACCAACGGCCCCCAAAAGCGCCGTCGTGCCCAGAATGCGGGTGATCGTCGATAATGATTTCAGCGGTGATCCAGATGGCCTGTTTCAATTGGCCCATCTGTTGCTGTCGCCCTCGGTTGACATACGAGGTATCATCGGCTCTCATCTGAAGGTGGGTGATGGCTTCGATAGGTCGACTACGCAGGCCGACAATGCGGCTCGCAAAGCGGGCGAACTCATCCAACTACTGGGCGTGAAAAGCACGATACCCGTGCTGGCTGGCTCCAATACGGCCTTGCCCAACGACAGTACGCCTATCCGAAACGAAGCGGTTGAACTGATTCTCCGGGAGGCCGCGCGAACCGACACCAAGCAGCCGCTGTATGTGTTGTGCGGAGCGGGGCTTACCGAAATCGCCTCGGCCATGCTGGTTAACCCGCAACTGGCCAGCAAATTGACGTTGATCTGGATCGGTGGTCCCGAATACGCTGATCTGGCTCTGCCGCCGCCCAACTATTCCGACCCGGAGTATAACCTGAACATCGACATAGCGGCGGCCCGCGTAATTTTCAACCGCTCTACCATACCGCTATGGCAGGTGCCCCGGAACGCCTACCGGCAGTGTCTGGTGTCATATGCGCAGTTGCTGACAAAGGTGAAGCCGATGGGCCCCGTTGGTCAGTACCTCACGACTGCGCTGGAGGAGCTGATGCGCCGGATCCAGCCGTTTTACAACATCGGCGAAACCTACGTGCTGGGCGACAGCCCGCTGGTGCTGCTGACCGCGCTGCAATCATCGTTCGAGGCCGATCCGGCGTCCAGTGACTACGTCGTCAAACAGGCACCCGGCATCAGCCCGGCGGGGGGCTACGTCTATAATCAGCGGGGGCGTTCGATCCGCGTCTATACCCGCCTCGACACTCGCTTGTTGTTTGATGATTTCTTTGCAAAGCTCGAACTGATGCCCCGTGCGCGCTGAACTGATCGGCCTGGAAACTGGCACGTTGGGGTCAAAAGAGGCTTAACTGGCCTTCGGTGGGATTTCGGCGCGATCCTTCGTGCTCCAGAAGCCATTGCTTGCGCCAGAGGCCGCCCGCGTAGCCCGTGAGGTTGCCGTTGGTCCCGATGATCCGGTGGCAGGGTACGACCACCCACAGCGGATTGCGTCCGTTGGCGGCGGCTACAGCCCGAATGGCCTTTTCGTCGCCCAACTGCCGGGACAGGGCCAGATACGACATGGTTTGGCCGTAGGGAACCTCGCGCAGAGCATCCCAGACCCGTCGCTGAAACTCCGTACCGATCGGATTGATGACAAAGTCGAATGATTGGCGCTCACCGTTGAAATAGGCTGTGAGCTGATCGTAGGCCGCCTGAAGCGGGTCGGGTAAGTTCCTGACCAGCGGCAAATCAGGCAGGGGCTCGTCGAGAACAGAGATCGCCGTGACGCCTGATTTATCGCCGGTTATACGGGCCGTACCGATGGGAGTGGACAGAAAAATGTGCATGACGAAGCCAGTTTAACAGGCTTGCCGACGCTGCCTCGCCAGCCCGTTCTACGAACGGATCAGGCCTGAGCGCCAACTGTTGACTGGCAACCTAAATTACGCAAAATGCTGCTCCAGTACATCTTCGAGCATCGCTTTCGTCAGGGGTTTGTTTCGGTAACCCGTTACTTCGTTGTATTGCCCCGCCCGGTTCACGTCGGCCGGGTTAAGCGATGTAGTCAGCATCATCACTACCACGTTGCTTTTCAGGTTTTCGGGCAGCTGATGGTATTCTTCCAAAAACTCAAACCCATTCATGCCGGGCATATTGATGTCGAGCAGAATCACTTCGGGACGGATGTAGTCGGGCGATGCTGTGTTGTTGAGATAAGCCAGCGCGTCGGGGCCACTTTCGGCCACACGGACGGCATCGCAACGCCCCCAGTCGTTAATGACTAGTTGGTGAATATAATTATCGTCGGGATCGTCGTCGATCAATAAAACGCAGGACAGTTTTTTCTCCATAGGTAGTTGAGCCAATGCTTTGTCAGTTACCGGTTTCGCCTATCCCGATGAGGAGGTAACTAGGCCGGGAGATAACCCCCGGTGCGAGCCGGTTTAGGTGAAACGAACGAAAGGCAAATGTTTCCCAAAAAATGAGTTATCGACCGACAAGATAGTGGGAGGCTCGTGTACTTGACCGCTTTCTTTCTAAAGAGAGCGTCTTTCGAGCGACTGACCGGGAGACCAACTCCTAAGTAGCTCGGAAGACGGTTAACCTTGGTGGTTTTCGTTGCGCTCGCGGATACGCTGCGCTACGTCATCGGCATCGGGGAGATCGAGGCCGGGAGTCTCGGGGAGGGGCGTGGGGCCATTTTGGCCGTCAGGCCCGGCGCCGGTACTGGTTGTGCCGCCCAGCGTGTTGCTATCGGGCAGGTCTTGTTCGGTTTCTTCGGTTGGCTTCATGACGTTGACTACAAGCGGATTAGTTAACGATTAGGACTCAAAAGCCAGCCGATACCGGCGATAAACCGTGTTGAGCGGCAGGCGAAGCCGGCACAACAGCAACAAGCCTTTGGTGAGGTAATCGAGGGGTTCAATTTGCGCTAGTAGTCTACCGAAACGCCGGGCCAGCTCGTATTGTTCAGCGTAAAAACTTTTCCGAATGAACTGCCGAATCCGGCTGGCCAACGCCGCCAGTTCATCCGACGACCGGCACAGGCCCAGCGCTTTCTGGCAAACCCGGTAGGTCGATTCGAGCAGTTGATTGCCCCGTTTGGTCACCTGTGCGCCGAGCGAATTGGGCAGGCGGCGCTTGTAAGTCAGCACTTCGTCGAGGTAGGCGTACCGGTGCGTCCGGGCCGAACGTACCCAGAAATCGAAATCTTCGTAGGCCAGTGACTCGTCATACCCACCCAGGGTCGTCAGCAAATCGCGGCGCATCATCATGGTGGGCGTGTTGATGAAATAGCGGCTCAATACCTCCCGGAACACGTCGCCCGTAGGCACAAATTGCGTGGTATGCCCATCTGGCCCAACGGGAAAATGGAGCCCGGTTTGCCTGCCCTGCTCGTCGATGTAGGCCGCGTTTGAAAACACAACGCCATAGTAATCGGGCAGGGATCGAAACTGCTCGACCTGCTTGGCAACCCGATCGGGCAGAAGCACGTCGTCGGCAGCTAGATCGATAATAAACTGCCCCGTCGACCGGCGCAGCCCCTGATTAAACGCCTGGCACAAGCCCCGATTGCTGGTGTTCTGGATAAAGTGTGCGCGGGGATATTGCTTGCAGAAATTCCGGATAACAGCCCCTGAGCCGTCTGAACTGCCGTTGTCGATGATAATTAACTCCAGATTGGCGTAGGTCTGCGCGGCGACCGATTGCAGGCAGTCGTTGACATAATTGACGTGGTTGTAACAGGTGCAAATGACACTGACCCACGGCATATGCTGATTCAGAAACGTCGCCATCGGGATAGCGACAGCCGGTTCGGAAAGACGTTGAGGCGTCATAGAAAGTAGGGCGCACTGTTGATTACGTATACATAAATCTAGCGGCCTACCGGGTTATATGAAGGTATTTTTGAGCAACCGGAAAATTTTACCCCTTTTTCGGAGGGCTACTCATAATTGGCCCAGTTTTTGGTTATTCAGCTACCCAGGAAGCGGGCAGGATAGCCAGTCCGGTTTCCGGCCTAGCTCCTATTTCACATTTATGGGTTAGGGTTTGCAAACGCCACTTCACGAGTTGGAGGTGGCGTTTGTTGTTTTCTGCGTCACAGAGGGGTTTCGGTCGCCTTCCAGGTCATACAGACAAACGTTGATTTCAAACCCGATAATCAGCAGCAGCGACACCAGGTTGATCCAGATCATCAGGGCGATGAGCGTGCCAATGGAACCGTACACCTTGTTGTATGACCCAAAATTGGAAACGTAATAGGAAAAGCCGAGCGTCGTCAGCACGATCAGCACCGAGGCGGTAACGGAGCCGGGTGTGATAAAGGCCCACTTCATGTGCACGTCGGGGCCATACCGATAGATGATCAGCAATACGCCCACGAACACGGCAAACACCAGCAGGTAGCGGGCGATTTTGAGCACGAAATACACGATCTCGTTGCTGAAAAAACCGTACTGAGCCAGGTATTCGATGATGACCCCGCCCACGACCAGCAGCGTAATGGCCAGAAACAGGGCCAGAGCGAGCGTGATGGTGAGCCCAACAGCCACGAGCCGCTTGCTCAGGAAGGTGCGCTCCTCGTCGATTTCATGCGATGAGTTGAAGGCGTTCATAAGCGCCACCATGCCACTGGTAGCCGAATACAACGCCAGCAGAAAGCCAAACGACAGCACGCCGCTGCGGGGGCGGCTGATGATGTCTTGGATGGTAGCGCCTACGGTGTCGAACGTACCCCCCGGCAGCACTTCCGCGAAGAAATCCATGATCTCCTGCTCATTGATGCTGGGCATGTAGGGGATCAGCGTAAACAGAAAAATAAACGTCGGAAAGACGGCGAGCATCAGGTTGAAGGCCACCGAAGAGGCCCGCTCGGCCGTATCGTTATCCAGGATTTTGTCGACCAGCCGGCACAGGAACTCGTACCAGCTGTTTTTAGAATTCAGGGCGGTGCTGTTTTTCAGCCGGGTGCGGGTTCCTTTCAACGCCGACAGGCTCATCAGCTGCTCAAACAGGTTGGGAGCAGCGCTAGGTCTGTGCCGCTTGATTAATTTCATGCTCGAAAAACGGTTTCAGGTGTTCGAGCAGGCCCGGCGGGGCGGCACACAGGCGCCCGGTATCGGCCCGCTGAAACACCAGGGTGGTCTGTCCAGTATGTAACAATTCGCCGGCCTCATTGCGGATGGCGTACTGAAAAATAATGCGGGCGCGGGGCAATTCGGGGATGGTCACCTCCACCGTCAGCAGGTCGTCGTACCGGGCGGGCTTCAGGTAGCGCGAGGTGTTTTCGTATACCGGCATCAGTACGCCCGTGGCTTCAAGTGCCTTGTAGGCAAACCCCAGACTACGCAGCGCCTCGACCCGGCCGATCTCGTAAAAACGGGCATAGTTGCCGTAATACACGTACCCCATCTGGTCGGTATCGGCATAACGTACCCGAAACGGTGGAACAAGGAACGTGAACATGGGGGAGAGGGGGAAAGGAGAATAGGGAGGAATGGTAGAAAGGAGGAGAGGGAGGAAGGGGGCAGGTAATTCCTTCTCCATCCTCCCTCTCTTCCTTTCTACCATTCCTCCCTATTTCATGATTTTTCGTTGGTTCAGCGCTTGCTGGTAGATGCGGGCGTTGGCCAGGTGCTCGGTCATGTTGCGCGAGAACGTGTGGTAGCCTGAGAAATCAGCTTTGGCGACGAAAAACAGGTAATCGTGCTTTTCGGGATTCAGTACCGCGTCGATGGCGCTGGGCGGCGGCAGGTTAATCGGGCCCGGCGGCAAACCTGCGTAACGGTACGTATTGTAGGGGCTGTCGAAGGCCAGGTGCTTGTTGAGCACACGACGGATGGTAAAATCATTGTTGGCAAAGACAACGGTAGGGTCCGCTTCGAGCTTGATTCCGCGTTCCAGCCGGTTGAGGTACACGCCCGCCACGCGCGGCTGCTCGTCGGACTTGATGGTCTCGGCCCGCACAATCGACGCCAGCGTCTGCACCTGCGTTTGCGACAGCCCCAGGGCGGCGGCTTTGGCTTTCCGGTCGGCCGTCCAGAATTTTTTGTATTCGGTCGCCATCCGATCCATAAACGCGGCTGGTTTCACCGTCCAGAACAGTTCATACGAATTCGGGATGAACAGACAGACGATGGTGGTGGTATCGAACCCGTATTTCTGGCACGAATCGGCATTGTTCAGAATCGGGCGGAGGCCTTCGGGACCAAAGGCAAACCGGCTGCCGACTTTTTCTATCAGGTCATTCTTCAGGCGGATATTGTTGAACGTCAAGGTGATAGGGTCCTGGCTGCCGCTGCGAAGTTTGGCAATGGCGTCGTAGTTGCCCATATCCGGTCTGATGCGGTAATGGCCTGCTTTGACCCGCTCGGGGTATTTCATCAGCTTCGCCACAAACCGAAACGACATTTCGTTGTCGAGCATCTTGTGCGCCTTCAGCGAGTCGATCACCGATTCGTAGATGGCCCCTTTCGGAATATAAAGCGAGAACGACTCGGCCGCGCTGTCTTTGTCGGCGCGGGTGTTCAGGTTCGGCGTTTTGATGAGCTGCCAGGTGTAGAACGAAAACGAAACGAAAAGTACCGTGAAAGCTACGTAAAGACCGATTTTGGTATTTCGGGAAAGCGTCATGATCGATAAGGATGGCTCGGCAGGATGGTCGAATGCCACTACAAAGGTACAGCCTTGCCAGAAACCGTTTATCACTATCTCATGCAACCTTTTACCCAACCGCTGCATCTTGTGCGTAATCAGACTGCTATGAAAACACTACTCACTCTTTTGACCATCAGCCTGGCCACAGCTCCCCTGTTGGCCCAAAGCTGGAAACAGAACCGGCCCGTCGCCAACATCAGCAGCCTGCGCGCGAGTGCGGGCGTCGACGTGTTCCTGCGGCAGGGCAACACCGAATCCCTGACGCTCGACGTGAAAGGGTTCGACGAAGACGAGGTGATTGCCGAGGTGCGCGACGGACAACTCAACCTAAGCCGGCGGCAGCGGAGCGGCATAAACGGGTTCAGCTTCGGCCGGAGTCAATACATCAAAGCCTATGTAACGGTGCGCCAACTGGCCAACATCGAGCTATCATCGGGCTCGGATCTGGAAGGCGAGACCGACCTGCGCGCCGATAACCTGACGGTTAAGGTGAGCAGCGGCGCCGACATGACCCTGCGGGTAAACGCCCAAACCCTGACGATAACGGTCAGCAGCGGGGCCGATGCCAACCTGAGTGGTTCGGTGGGCAAGCTAACGGCTGCCGCCTCGGGTGGGGCCGACCTCAAGGCCGATCAGCTCCGGGCCGACATTTGTTACGCCGAAGCATCGGGTGGGGCCGATGCCCGGGTCTATGGCGCCAAAGAGCTCTACCTGCGCGCCTCGGGTGGCGGCGACGTCACCTACCGGGGGCCGGGCCGCGTGATGGCCCGGAAAGAATCGGGCGGCGGTGATATCAACGAAGACTAACGACACAAACAGGTTATGAAACAACTCCTCATCTACATAAGCGCGCTGGGCACGTTGCTGCTGGCACAGGCCGCCGTTGCCCAGGATGTAAAGAAAACCCGTACCATCTCGGGTATCACCCGGCTGCGGGCCAGCATGGGTATCGAAACCGTAGTGCGGCTGGGCGAAACCGAATCGCTGCACATCGAAGCCCGAAACATTCCCGAAGACAAAATCCTGATCGAGCAGGACGGCGACGAACTGATTCTGAAGCTCGGTCTCGAAGCGTCACTCGACAAAAAAGTGCGCCGTTCCGTGAAAGCTTACCTCACCGTTCGTCAACTGCGGGGCGTTTCGGCGTCGGCGGGGGCCACCGTGAAAGGCGAAAGCACGTTTGAGGCCGACCGGTTCGAGCTGAGCAGCAAGGCCGGGGCCACGGTTGCGCTGGCGCTCAACGTGCGCGATCTGACGGTCAACACCAACAGCGGGGCCACCATCGACCTGTCGGGAACGGCGCGGTCGGTCAGTATTTCGGCGGGGTCGGGTGCCAGCGTCAACGCGGGCGATCTGGTGGCGGACGTGGTTGATGCGGATGCCGGCAGCGGCGCGAGTGTGCGGGTCAACGCCCAGAAAGAACTGTTCGGGAAGGCATCGGTGGGCGGTAGCGTGTCGAACAAAGGGCCGGGTCGGACCGTCAGCAAGCGGACGTCGCTCGGCGGCAGCGTGAACTAGGAAAGGGGCCGCGCCATTAGGAAATCGGTACGGCGCCGTTTCTTTGCTGACTACCGACCGATCGCTGATGACGAATGAACCTAAACTGCGCTGCCTGGCCGTCGACGACGAGCCGTTTGCGCTCGAATTGCTGGCCGACGATATTCAGAAAGTGCCTTTCCTGGACCTGATTGGGCAGGTGAGCAACCCGATCGACGCCTACGACCCCGTCCGGCGCGGGCAGGTTGATCTGCTGTTTCTGGACATTCAGATGCCCACGCTGTCGGGGCTGCAATTCCTGCAAACGCTCAAGCAGCCACCAATGGTGATCCTGACTACCGCCTACGACCAGTATGCGCTCGACGGCTACGCGTTTGATGTGGTCGATTACCTGCTCAAGCCTATTCCGTTCGACCGGTTCCTGAAAGCCGTCACCAAAGCCTACGACCTGTTTCTGCTGCGGCAGGGACGCCTGACCCCGACCGAAGCCCGGCCGGGGTTAGTTGCGCCCGAGCCAGTAGAAGCCGAGCCGCAACGTACCTACTTCTTCGTGTTTTCGGAATACCAGGAAATCCGCATCGAGTACGACGAAGTGCTCTACATCGAAGGGCTGAAAGATTACGTCAAAATCTACACCACCCGGCAGGCCCGGCCTATCCTGAGCCGACTTACGCTTAAAGCCATCGAAGACAAATTACCCGCTGCCTTGTTCAGCCGGATTCATAAGTCGTTCATCGTATCGCTGGGCAAAATCACCTCGTTTCAACGTACCCGGCTGATGGTGGGGAAGCAGGAACTTCCGATCGGAAACAGCTACGTCGATCAGTTCATGCAGCAGTATGGCGCCGGTTGAAAAGCCTCCGTTTGGCTGGCCAGATGCTAAGCAAATGCCCGTAAATGCGAATTTCCCGGCGATTAGTGCCCGCAACATAAGCCCGATGTTCGTAGCTTGACGGCTGCGTTTGTTTGCCCTCACTGTAAGGCAACGAAATATCAATCCCGGTAAACCATTATACTGCATTTTATGCCTTACTATGGCTATTTCAACGGTACTATCCAACCCGTAGAACAGATTGGCGTGGGCGTTACTGATCTGGCCCTGCTGCGTGGATTCGGGTTATTCGACTATTTTCTGACCTACAACGGACGGCCCTTTCAGTGGGACGGGTACTGGGAGCGCTTCGCTAATTCGGCCCGGCGCATGACCCTGCAACTGCCCATCGGGAAAGACGAAGTGTATGCCATTCTGATGGACCTGATCCGCCGCTCAGGGCAGCCCGATGTAGCTTTCCGATTCTTGCTGACCGGCGGTTATGCGCCCGACAGCATCAGCATTGTGCAGCCCAATTTTATCATCCTGACGGAGCCAATCCACAACGTACCCGACGAGCAGTATGAGGAAGGTATCCGGGTGATGGTTGATGATTATGTGCGCGAAATGGCCGAGGTCAAAACCACCGACTACAAGCGGGTGATCCTGCTGGCCGGTGCCATGCGTAAAGCCAACGCCAGCGATATCCTCTACCAGAAAGACGGGGAAATCAGCGAACTGAGCCGCAGTAACTTTTTCATCGTGAAAGGCAATCAACTCATCACGCCCAATCAGCACATTCTGTACGGCATCACGCGCCGCGTGGTGATCGATCTGGCCCGCCCCGATTTCAGCGTCGATGAGCGCGCCGTGATGCTGACCGATTTACAGGATGCCGACGAGGCCTTTACCACGAGCAGTACCAAACAGGTGTTGCCCATCGTGCAGGTCGATGACCTGATCATTGGTGATGGCAAGCCCGGCCCCATCTCCCGCGAACTGCTCAGTCGATTCAGGGCGCTCACAAAAAAGTGGTAACGCCGCCCAGGCCGCCGGGCTTACCGCTGCGGGGTACTCAATAGTCGCAGCGTAGCCAGGTGCGGGCTCAGGCGGGCATCTTGCCGGATCAGGCTGTTGATGTGGTCGATGTCGGCGGGCGATAACTGCCGTTGCCGACTGATGATGTCGACGCCCTCCGGCGTGAAGAGCGTCTTGGAAAACCAGATGACGGCCCATTGCCCGTTGGGGTCCTGCAACGCCACCCGCCAATGACTACGCAACACGCTTAGCAGGCCTTTGCCCCGCCAGATAAACGCCGCGCTGTCGCGTGGATCAGGGTAATCAAAGCCCGTTATGGTGTGGGAGCGCCCGTTTTTCACGTACCTGACCTCATCGAGCAGAACCGTCGTGCCATTGCGTTTCGTGGTGAGTGAATAGGTAAACGTGGGTTCGGTTTTATCGCCTCTGAGCCACATGGGGAAGTTGGTTCCACAGATGAACCACGTACCGACGAGCGTGTGCAGTAATGTCTTCATAAACGCGTGCAACAATGAAAAGGGCGCCCGGAAGCGCCCAATCGAATAAACTGTGTACCCTGCGTTTTGTGTTGTGCCGACCTAATCTTTGTAGATGAGCACCTCACTGCTGCCGTCGGCCTTGATGTAGCCGCGATACATCCCTTCCGAGTTGAAGGGCATGGCAACATTGCCGTTGCGATCGAGGGCAATTACGCCGCCTTCGCCACCGCGCTGCACCAGTTTGCGCATCACCACTTCGTTGGCAGCGTCGGTCACGCTCAGACCTTTATACTCCATCAGGGCCGAAATGTCGTAACCCACCACCGACCGGATAAAGTATTCGCCGTGGCCCGTAGCCGATACGGCGCAGGTCGCGTTGTTGGCGTATGTACCGGCCCCGATGATGGGGGCATCGCCCACGCGGCCATACCGTTTGTTGGTCATGCCGCCCGTAGAGGTACCCGCCGCCAGGTTCCCAAACCGATCCAGCGCCACGCAGCCGACTGTTCCGTACTTCTTGCCTTCGTCGAAAATGGTCGGGTCGGGTGCCCAACTCGTCTTGATGGGGCGAGCTTTGGGCGTTTTGGCCGGTGCCTGCGTTTTGTCGGGTTTGGGGGCTGGCTCTGAATGATCGAGTTGGACTTTTTCTTCGGCCAGCGCTTTCTGAAGCCCGTTCCAGCGCGCTTCCGTGTAGAAATACTTCGGGTCGACCAGTTCCATGCCCTGCGCTTTGGCGAAGGCTTCGGCCCCACGCCCCATCATCATCACGTGTTCCGAATGCTCCATCACCCGGCGGGCGGTGCTGATGGGGTTGCGGATGACGGTCACCCCGGCAATGGCCCCGGCTTTGAGGTTGCTGCCATCCATAATGCTGGCGTCAAGTTCGTTTTTGCCTTCGTGCGTAAACACCGCGCCTTTGCCCGCATTGAACAGCGGCGAGTCTTCCATCACCCGGATGGTGGCTTCGATGGCGTCGAGGCTGGTGCCGCCCCGTTTCAAAATGGCGTAGCCCGTTTGCAGCGCCTGATTCAGCACGGCTTTGTAGGCTTTCTCCTTCTCCGGGGTCATGTTTTGCCGGGTAATCGTGCCTGCCCCGCCGTGAATGACGAGGGTGATCTTCTGGCTGTAGTCGGCCGGGGGCGTGTCCTGTGCCTGAGCAGGCAAATGCCCTACCAGCAAGGCTATTGCCGCCGCCGACAGATAGGACGGTGGCACGCTCAAACCGAGGGCTGACCGGTTAGGGATCAGGTGGATGAGTTTACCCGTTATTTGTGAAATAAATTCGCCGAAGTAATTCATAATCATAAGGTTATTCGGTTTTTTGATTGATGCAGTGCAGGCAATGGGTACAGTAATGTACGGATGAAACGGCCAAACAAGGCTATGCGTCAACGAGTTTGGCGGGCTGAAGGCAGGCCAGCACAACCAGCACGAGGGTAGCCACCGCCGCAACCGTTCGGATGGTATGCAGTCGGTTCCAGGGTTGTTCGAAAGCCGTTCGGGCGGTCGCCAGTTCCGAGTCGGTAGCCGCCGACAAGGCCACGGTGTCCAACGCCTCATTGAGCGGCACGTTGCCCATCGCCGTTACGCCAAACACAGCGGTTCCGTACAAGATCGTGGCCGCCAGCAGCAGCCAGAACCGGCTAGAAAGGGGCTGAGCATAGTGCAGCCACGTGCTGATCGGTAGCAGAACCAACGTACCCATGAAGCTGACGAAAAAGACCGGGTTTAAAATGGCCCGGTTGATCGACTGCATGGCGGCCAGGTATGGCGCATCGGGCAATCGCCCCAGACCCGGATTCACCGAGCAGGAATAGGCGTAAAAAAGCCCGGCGATCAGGGCGGTGCAGACCGCCGCCGCGGCCAGTATAAGCTGTGATAGCGTGAACATATAGACAGGCACGTTAGGCTACTGGTTTGACGCAACGGATACTCGACAGCCCGACCGATCAGAGCCAGCTCGCCCAGACGCCCTGCGCTTTCAGCACCTGCTCGATCACGTCGCGGATAGCCCCACGCCCGCCGGGTTTGGGTGAAATGTAGTCGCAAACCGCCTGAATCTCGTCGGCGGCGTCGGCGGGGCAGGTGCTCAGCAGGGCCGTGCGGCTCAGAATGGCGTAGTCGGGCAGGTCGTCGCCCATGTAGAGGACTTCGGCCTCGTTGAGGGCATCGCGGTTGAGGTAACCGAGGTAGGCGTTCACTTTCTGGTCGGTGGGGCCGCCCATAAACACGTCTTTGATGCCGAGGAACGCCAGCCGTTTCCGAACCCCGTCCTGATTGCCCGCCGACACCACCGCCACTCGGTAGCCGTTCTGAATGGCCTTCTCGATGGCATACCCGTCGCGGATATTGAAGGTGCGGTACATTTCGCCCGACGCCAGTGCATTGACGCTGCCGTCGGTAAAGACGCCGTCGACATCGAAGATAAAGGTTCTGATCTGTTTGAACCGGTCTGTTAGTGCAGTCATGCCACAAAGAAACAGTTACTTTACAGCATGAGCAATGTCCATTTTCTGGCGCAGGTGTTTAGCCAGCCCACGTTCAGCGCTGCCGAGCAGACGACCATCCTGGCGGCGTTCAGCCGGGTCGAGTTTCGTCGGCATGATTACCTGCTGAACGCCGGCCAAACGGCTGGACATTACTGGTTTCTGGAACAGGGCGTGGTGCGTTCGTTTGTGATCGACGTGGCGGGCAACGACATCAGCACGAACTTTTACACGGCGGGCGACGCCGTCATCGACTGGCCGTCGCTTTTCCTGCGCAAACCCGCCCGCGAAAGCATGCAGGCGCTGACACCCTGCGTGTGCTGGCAGGTCGATTACGTGCATTTTCAGCAGTTGTTTCATTCGATCGAAGCCTTCCGGGAGGCGGGGCGGCGGCGGTTGGTGACCAGCTATTTTGCCTTGCAGCAGCATCGCCTTTCGCTCATTGCCGATCCGGCCAAAGAACGGTACCGGCAGTTGCTGGCCGAGCGACCCCAACTGGTGCAGCACGTACCGCTGAAGCAATTGGCCACGTACCTGGGCATTACGGCCACCTCGCTCAGCCGGATCCGCAACGAATTGGCGCACGAATAAGGGCCACTCGTACTTTCTTACCATAGGGCAAGTGCCGGGCCACGGGCGCGGGCTAGTTTTGGCCCAGCCTGTGCCGTTCATCAGTCCCACAGGCGACGTGTCTGTATGGTCTGGTTATCGGTTCTTTTTGTGGCGATTACGCTGCTTGCCTTTGGGTTCATCTGGCTGGCTACCCGGCGCGACCGGCGCATCGGTTGGCTGTACACCGGCTGGATCGTTATCGTGAGCCTGCTGGCTTACACCGGCTTCTTTCAGGTTACTACGGCTTTTCCGCCCCGGCTGATTTTTGTGCTCATTCCGGCCGCGGCGCTGGTGACGTACCTGTACCGAACGCTGTATGCCCGGAACGTACCCACGGCCTGGCTGCTGGCGATTCACGGCCTGCGGTTGCCAGTCGAATTGGGGCTGCATGGGCTTTATGAGCAGAAGCAAGTACCCGTCTTTATGACGTTCGAGAGCTGGAATTTTGACATCCTCAGCGGGCTGTCGGCGCTGGGGCTGCTGGCGTATACGCTTCTGACAAAGCGCGAGTTGCCGCCGACTCTGGTTCGGGTCTGGAACTGGCTGGGCCTGCTGCTGCTGGCGATTATCGTGCTGACGGCCATCCTCTCGGCACCGTCGCCCATACAGCAACTGGCCTTCGATCAGCCTAACGTCGCCATTCTGTCGTTCCCCTTCACGCTGCTGCCTGCCGTGATCGTACCGACGGTTTTGCTGGCGCATCTGCTCGCGTTGAAACGGCTTAGGGCACTAAAGTGAGGGTGGCAATGGTTCGGAAGAAGAACCCGTTTGCCTTCTATGCCCCAACTACCCGCCGCTTTTCAGCAACAGATGCAGCACCTGCTGGCTGCCGATTACCCCGCTTTCGCCGACGCGCTGGGTACGTTACCGCCGGTCAGCATCCGCCTGAATGGGCGAAAACCAGCTTTTGATACCGCTGGCCTGCTGCCCGTTCCGTGGTGCGCCGATGGTTTTTACCTACCCGAGCGACCCGTTTTTACGCTCGATCCGCTCTTTCAGGCGGGGGCTTACTACGTGCAGGAAGCGTCGTCGATGTTGCTGGCGGAGGCGATCCGGCAAACGGTGGGCGCTCGTAAACCCTACACCGGCCAACCCCATGTGCGGGCGCTCGATCTGTGCGCGGCGCCGGGTGGCAAAACTACGCTGATGGCGTCGGTCCTGCCGCTCGATAGCCTGCTGGTCTGCAACGAGGTGATTCGGAGCCGGGTGCCGATTCTGCGCGAAAACATCGATAAATGGGGGTACGCCAATGTGGTCGTTGCCAACCACGATCCCGACGACTTTGCGCCACTGACCGGCTTTTTCGACCTGGTCATGGTCGATGCGCCCTGTTCAGGGGAAGGCCTGTTTCGGAAAGACCCGCGGGCGGTGGATGAATGGTCGCCCGATCACGTGCAGTTGTGTTCGGCGCGGCAGAAACGCATCCTGTCGGCGGCGGCACCGCTGGTAGCCGAGCGGGGCTGGCTTATCTACAGTACCTGCACCTACAACGACGCCGAAAACCTCGACAATGTGCGGTTCCTGACCCAACAGGGTTTTGAGAACGTACCCCTCGCGCTGCCCGATGACTGGGGCGTGGTAACCCGCACAACCGAGGGGAGCGTGGGCTATCAGTGCTACCCGCATCAGGTACGTGGCGAAGGCTTTTTTATCAGCGTATTCCGCAAGAAACTTGGCGGTGAATCGGCACCGATCAGTAAAGGGCGGGGACTGAAATCGGCCCGGCCGGTGCACCACAAACAGCTGGGTACGTTGCGCACGTACCTGCGTGACCCCGACGCCTTTTCGTACTGGCAGAAGCCCAACGACGAGCTGATTGCCGTACCCGTTGCGCTCGAAAAAGACCTGGTATTGATCGACAGCGCCCTCCGCAACAAAGGGTTCGGCATTGCGATGGGCCAATTTAAAGGCACCGACTTCCTGCCCGACCACGCCTTGGCCCTGAGCACCGAACTCACGCCCGACCTGCCCGGCCTCGATCTGGATCGCGACGATGCCCTGCGCTACTTCAAAAAAGAAAACCTGACCGCCACCAACGTACCCAAAGGCTGGCTATTGGCCCGATACCAGGGCCTGCCGCTGGGCTGGCTCAAAGGCCTCGGCAACCGCGTCAACAACTACCTGCCTAAGGAGTGGCGCATCCGCATGGACATTCCAGAGTTTTGACCCCACGGTACCCCATCCCAACCCCTCCCCTTGGTTTAAGGGAAGGGGCAAACGACTAGCTAGTTATCGCTGCTCAGGGGCTCGTCCGCAGGTAGCAACAATAGTAATCTTTAGCCCTGTCTTTGCTTCTCACAAGAGCTGTTCCGACTGTCTTAGCCCCTCCCTTTTTTTAAGGGGAGGGGTTGGGGTGGAGTACTCAATACGTCCCTTTGTACCGATGGTCGAACCGCTTTTGCCGGACGGGGTGCAGGGGAATCTGAAGGCCTCCCGACTGTTCGAGCCAGTCGAATACCTGATTGCGCAGATTCTTGGCAATCTCCTGATGCTGCGGGCTGCGGATGAGGTTGTTCACTTCCTCCGGGTCGGTTTGCAGGTCGTAGAGCTCGTTCGCATCCCAGACGCCGTGATTAAAAATGTACTTGTAGCGATCCGTCCGCACGCCAAACATGGTGGGTGTCTGCGGGAAATCAGCTTCCCAGTAATATTCGTAGAAGGCCTGCTCGCGCCAGGGGCGGTCGGTGGGTTTGCCCTGTAAAAGCGGCAAAAACGAATTGCCCTGCATCTGAGCAGGTTTGGCCAGGCCGGCGTAGGCGAGCAGGGTAGGGGCAATGTCGACATTCTGCACCACCTGCTCCAGTTTGGTGCCGCCTTTCGTGAGCGCCGGGCAATGCACTAGTAGCGGCACCCGCATCGACTCTTCATACATGTGCCGTTTGTCGATCAGCCCGCGCTCGCCGAAGCTGAAGCCGTTATCGCCCATGTACACGACGAGCGTGTTTTCGAGTTGGCCGTTGTCTGCCAGCCATTTCAACACCCGCCCCACGCTGTCGTCCACGCCCATGAGTGTTTCGCAGTATTGCCGGTAAAAATCGTTGAAACCGATCTGCCCGTGATACATGTAATCGACGCCATGCCAACTGTAGCGTTGCTGCTTCACCCAGTTGGGCATATCGGCCAGATTGGCCTTCATGGCGCCGGTTTCGGGGTTGCGGCGCGTTTGCCCGTTGCCCGCCAGCGCCGGCCAGTTTTTGCTGCTGTCGGTGGCGGTCAGGAACATACTCTGCGGGTAGTTAATGGGCATGTTGCGGTACATACCCCGGTGGCGTTTGGCGGGCTGGAACTCGGCATGAACGGCCTTATGCGAGAGGTACAGGCAAAACGGCTGCGACGACTGCCCCTGGCTTTTGTTGAGCGAATTGAGCCAGTTCAGGGCATAATCGGTGAGCAGGTCGGTGGTGTAGCTGCTGTCGGTGTAGGGCACCTGCTTGCCATTGACGTTGAGCGTAGGGTTGTAATACACGCCCTGCCCCCGGAAGCTCACCCAGTGGTTGAATCCCGGTTGCGGCGCGTCGTCGGCATCGCCCATGTGCCATTTGCCCAGAAACGCCGTTTTGTAGCCGGCCTCCTGCAAATACTGCGGGAAGAACTTAAGTCCCTTCTGAAGGGGCGCAAAATTGTCGACCACCCGGTGTGTATGCGCGTATTGCCCCGACAGAATGCTGGCCCGGCTGGGCGAACACAGCGCCGTACTGACAAACGCATTCCGAACATGAACCCCATCGCGCGCCAGCCGGTCGAGGTTGGGCGTTTTCAGACCCGCCACTTTGCCGGTGAATCCCATAAAATCGTACCGATGATCGTCGGACAGGATGAAGATGATGTTCTTGGGCTTGGTAGCCTTATGCCGGTTGGGCGGCGTGGGTTTGAAAGCCAGTACCAGCCCCAGCAACGACAGGAAACCGAGGGTAACGAAAGGCGTTTTCATCGACTGATCGGGGTAAGAGTTAGTGAGAAAATGGCAACAGAGTTGGTTAGTTGGCGGTGATTGGATCCCCCTTTTCTATTGACGTTTGCGCTGTTGCTGGAAGAACGTCAGCGCTTCCAGATGCACGTCGATGTCGTTGGGATAATCGTGTTTGCCGCCGTTCACTTTCAGCAGTACCACGTCGGGCTTGCCCTTGGCCCGATACGTAAAACGCTCAATGGTTTTGCCGTCGGCCGGGTCGCGGTCAGGTACGTTGTCGTGGGTGGGTTGGCCCTGGTAACGAGCCAGGTTAGCCCAATACGCCAGCGTCTGCTCCGTCGACCGTACCACGCCCATGTTCATGTTCTGGCCCAGAATGACCGGGCCGCCCTTATAAGGGTTAACAGGGTCATCGGTGCCGTTAATGATCATAATCGCCACGGGTTTGCCCGACGGCACACAGTCCAGATTGTCGTCGCCGGGGAGGTTGGCGATAATGGCCGTGACGGCCCGGAACGTACCCGGCATGGTCAGCGCCAGTTTGTAGGCCATGTGCCCACCGCCCGACGTACCCACCGCAAAAACTGCCTTCGGGTCGATCTGGTAGCGTTGCTGAAAATAGGTGACCATGCCGGTAAAAAACGCCTGCTCGTTGACGTCTTCCTTGTTGGCCTGGGCGGGCGACGCTTTTCGGCACTCGTTCCAGTAGCGTTTGTAGCCGTCGGGATACACCACCAGCGTGTTTTCGTCGCCCGCCTGCTGATCCATTTTCGTGGCCGCCCGCATCATGCCGAGCCCGTCGCCCCCCGAACCGTGCATCACGAAAACCAGCGCCGGATTGGCCAGCGGTTTGGTCGGCTTATTGTAGTGGAAAACGCGGTAATTGCCCTCGACCCGAATGGAATCGGTGAGCACCTGCGCATGGGTCGATGCGATGGATACGCCAAGTAGTAACAGCGAAGAGAAGAAACGGAAACACATGAGTAAACCACCGGCCCGGCCAGTGTTCGTAGAGTTAACAATCAGCTTGACTGGGTTTATAAGTAGACCAGACGGGCCTCCTTACTCAGCGTGTAGCGATAATGCAGTAGATTGGCGGCCAATACCCCAACGCAACCCAACCGGCGTCTATGAAGCAACCCCGCCTTTTCTCTATCCTTATCGCCTGCCTGATGGTCGGTGTCGGGTGGTTGGTCACTGGCGCCCAGACGAGCGCCCCGGTTCCTGCGGCCCAAAAACCGAACGTCGTGCTGTTTTTTATGGACGATCTCGGCTACGGCGATCTGTCGTGTACGGGCGCGATGGGTTACCTGACGCCCAACCTGGACCGCATGGCCGCCGAGGGTACCCGATTTACCAATTTTCTGGCGGCACAACCCGTTTGTACGGCGTCGCGGGCGTCGTTGCTGACGGGCTGCTACCCCAACCGGATCGGCATCGCCGGGGCATACGGACCCTCCTCCACCGTCGGACTGAATCCCGATGAAGAGACCCTGGCCGAGCTGCTGAAAGAGCAGGGCTACGCCACCGGCATTTTTGGCAAATGGCACTTGGGCAGCAAACAGGCTTTTTTGCCGCTTCAACACGGGTTTGACGAGTATTTCGGGGTGCCCTACTCGCACGACATGTGGCCCCACCACCCCGATCAGGCGCATGCCAAGTACCCGCCGCTATACCTGATCGAGGGGAACCAGCCAACCAACGAGGTAAAGTATCTGACCGACGCGGGCGAACTTACTGCCGCCATTACCGATCGGGCTGTTTCGTTTATCCGTCAGCACCGGAAGGCCCCGTTTTTTCTGTACATCCCGCATCCGTTGCCCCACGTGCCGCTGGCTGCGTCGCCGCAGTTTCGGGGAAAGAGCAGGCGCGGTCTGTTCGGCGACGTGCTGATGGAACTGGACTGGTCGGTGGGGCAGGTGATGCAGGAACTGAAGGCGCAGGGGCTCGACAAAAACACGCTCGTGCTGTTTATGGGCGACAACGGCCCCTGGCTCAATTACGGCGATCATGCCGGATCGACAGCCGGGTTGCGCGAGGGCAAAGGCACGACCTACGAAGGCGGTAACCGGGTGCCCTGTCTGGTGCGTTGGCCGGGCGTAGTACCGGCGGGCCGGGTGAGCAACAAACTGCTGACGACGATGGACGTGCTGCCTACCGTAGCGAAACTGTGCGGTGCCCGGCAACCCAAACGTCCCATCGATGGCGTCGACTGGACGGCCCTGCTGAAAGGCGATGATACCCAGACTCCCCGCGATCGGTTTTATTATTATTACCGAAAAAATAACCTCGAAGCAGTGCGCAAAGGCGACTGGAAACTCGTGTTTGCCCATCCGGGACGTACCTACGAAGGCTTCCCGCTGGGTCGCAACGGACAGCCGGGACCCAGTACGGAAAATTTCAATTTCCCGACGGCGCTCTATGACCTGGCGCATGACCCAGGCGAGCGCTACGATGTGCAGGCTCAGCACCCCGATATAGTGCAATCGTTACAAAAACTGGCCGATGAAGCCCGGGCCGATCTGGGCGATGAACTGCAACAGCGACAGGGCGCCAACACCCGCCCTGTGGGCCAACAAGCTCCGTAACCCCCAACCTTTCTACAGCTATGAAACGTATACTGCTTATACTCGCCGGATTGCTGGCTGGGCTGGCGCTGGTCTATGCGTTTGGCCCACGTCATCGATTCGATCCCGTCAGGCGCGAAGCCATCAAGCTAGCCAAAACGGCGAATCCTGCCGATCTGGCCAACTTGGAACGGTTGCTAGCCGAATCAGAAGCCAAAGCCGGTCTGAAACCCGATAACGAGGCGCGGATCGTCTGGGCCGATAGTGCGCACCGGCAGAAAACGGCCTACAGCATTGTGTACATCCCCGGTTTTGGCGCGAGCTGGGCCGAGGGCGATCCGGTGCATAAGCAACTAGCCCGCCGGTTTGGTTGTAACCTGTACTTGGCCCGCCCCGCGGAACATGGCCTGCGCTCCCCCGACGCCATGAAGGCCCTGACACCGGCCAGGTACGTTGCCTCGGCGGAGCGGGCACTGGCCATTGGGCAGGCGCTGGGTGATAAGGTGATTCTTATGGGTACGTCGGCGGGCGGCATGTTATCGCTTTGCCTGGCGGCCGAGCATCCCGAACTAGCGGCGGTCGTGCTGTATTCGCCCTGCATCGAGGTGGCCAATCCGGCACTGATGCTAACGACCGGACCCTGGGGCCAACAGATACTGAACACGGTGATGCCTGATGAACACGTTACTATCACCCACTACAAACCCGACCGCGCCCGCTACTGGCTCACCCGCTACCATACCAACGGCCTGCTTACGCTGCAAACCATGCTGGACACCTATATGACGCCCGAGTTGTTTGCGCGGGTGAAGCAGCCGCTGTTTCTGGGTTATTATTACAAGGATGAGGCCAATCAGGACAAAACGGTATCGGTAGCCGCCATGCGCACCATGTTTGATCAGCTGGGTACGTTGCCCGGCCAGAAGGAGCAGGTGGCTTTCCCGAAAGCGGGCGAACACGTCATTGCCTCGCACTTCACCTCGGGCGATTTGCCGGGCGTATATCGGGCTACGGAGCAGTTTCTCCGTGAGAAAGTAAGGCTAAAACCCGCCGAATAGGCTTATTTTTGCGCACTTACATCGTTTTTAGTTTGCGGGTTTAAGTTGTCAACTGATTGATTATTAAGTGGATGACTCGTTTACGTCGTGAACTGCAAACCTCAAACCTCAAACTGCAAACTCTTTTTTGAATGGCTTACGGATTACTGAATGGAAAGCGCGGCATCATTTCGGGTGCCTTAAACGAGCAATCAATCGCCTGGAAAGTGGCGTTGAAGGCTAAAGAAGAAGGCGCATCGTTTGTGCTCACCAACGCACCCATCGCCATGCGCATGGGCGAGATCAATCGGTTGGCCGAGCAATGCAGTGCCGAAATCATCCCCGCCGACGCTACTTCGGTCGAAGACCTCGAGAAGCTCTTTACGCAGTCGCAGGAGGTGCTGGGTGGTAAGATCGACTTCGTGCTGCACAGCATCGGCATGAGCCCTAACATCCGCAAAGGCCGCGCCTACACCGACCTTAATTACGAGTGGTTCAAACAAAGCCTCGACGTGTCGGCTATGTCGCTGCACAAGATGTTGCAGGTTGCCTACAAGCAGGACGCTATCGCCGAGTGGGGTTCAGTAGTAGCCCTCACGTACATGGCGGCGCAGCGGACATTCCCGTTCTACACGGATATGGCCGAGGCCAAGGCGATGCTGGAATCAATCACGCGCAGCTTCGGCTACCACTATGGCAAGTTCCGCAAAGTGCGGGTCAACACCGTGTCGCAGTCGCCCACGGTAACCACGGCCGGCAGCGGCATTGGCGGGTTCGATAAATTCTATGGATTTGCCGACAAAATTGCGCCACTGGGCAACGCCTCGGCCGATCAGTGCGCCGATTACTGCCTCACCCTCTTCTCCGACTTCACCCGCATGGTGACGATGCAGAACCTCTTCCACGACGGTGGCTTCGTCTCAACCGGCGTCTCGCAGGAAGTAATGGAGAGTTTGTAGAGGAGAATGTATGATGTACGATGAATAATGTACAATGGGTTTGATAGCCAGATGAGGTGCTTACTCACTGGCAAGCCCATTGTACATCATTCATTGTGCATTGTACATTCCGTTCACTCACTAACCACCTTCACCCGGCTATTGCCGTCGTTGCCTTTCTCGACCTGGATTTGCACGGAAATCCGCTCCTTGATTTCGTGCCGGTGCGAGATAATACCAATCGTTTTCTGGCTGTCCTGCTGAAGCTTTTCCAGCATCACGATGGCCGTATCCAGCGCGTCGGGGTCGAGCGTGCCGAAGCCCTCGTCGATAAACAGGCTGTCGATCTGCACATTGCGCGACGCCAGATCGGATAACCCCAGCGCCAGTGCCAGACTCAGCGTAAACGTCTCGCCACCCGACAGACTCGTAATCGTACGCTCGGCCTGCCCCTGATACAGATCCACCACAAACAGATCGTCCTGATCGTCGCGCGGCGGCAGGAGCAGGTAGCGGTCGGTGAGGTCGGTGAGGCGCCGATTGGCCAGCCCGATCAACTGCGAGAGCGTGAGGCTTTGGGCAAACTTGCTGAACGAATCGCCCGTGGCGCTGCCGATCAACTTCTTCAATTCACGCCAGGGGATAATGGCCGCTTCTAACTGCCCCAGTTCACTTATTCCCTTCTGATGCGCCTGCAAACTCTTGCGGTTGGCATCCATTTCGCCCCGCGCATGGCCCGATGCCGACAACACCTTTTGTTGTTCGCGGCGGAGCGTGTCCAGTTCGCGGCGTACCTCGGCGAGGGGAAGCTCGGTTTTGCGGTTTTTCTGGGCGTCGGCGAGGCGGCGTTGTTCGTCGGCGGTCCGTTGGTCCAGTTCGATGCGTTCGCGGTCGAGGGCTTCCTGCTGGGTACGTAGTTTCTGCACCGTCGGCGCATCCAGCAGCAGCGCCCGCGCGGTAGCCGCGTCAATCAGATTTCGTTTCTTGAAGAGTGGCTTCAGAGCCGTCAGGATGCGGCGCTCATCGGCCAGAGCCGCCTGTTCGTCGGCTTCGGCTTTCTGGAGCAATTCGGTTTGCGTACCAATGCGGCCCTGCAAATCGGCGGTGGTGCGCAGCAGGGTATTGGCCCGTTGCGCCCAATCGTCGCCCGCATATAGCTCGTTTCGCTCGATCAATAACTCATCCAACTTGCGCTGACTCCGTTGAAGATCGGTCAACTGCGTCATTAGCGTCGTGAGCAGGCGGTGTTGTTCCCAGGCGTTGCGTAGCGTGTGGAGCCGCGTTTGCGTCTGAGCGAGTTCGTGCTGTTCAGCCCGCATCAGCGCCGGCCCCATGTCGGCATCGATCTGGTTGGCCAAACGAAGGCCATCGATGTAATCACGCTTTTCACGGTAAAGGCTGCGTAATTCGGCCTGGGTACGTTCCGCCTCCTGCACTTTTGCCGTCAGGCTAAGCTGGGTGTCGGCGAGCGTTCGGGCGGCGGTTTGGGCCTGCTTCTGCTCGTCTTTGGCCAGCAGTAGGGCTGCGGCCACCGTCCCCAACTGGTTGACATAATGGGTCGCATACGGGTGCTCCCGCGACCCACATAGCGGGCAGGGCTCGTCGGCAATCAGCGCGTCACGCAACTGGTTCAGGTCGGCTTCCTGGCTGAGTCGTCGTTGGTCGGCTTCGATCCGTTGCACGGCCTCCTGCGCAGTCCGTTCGCGCTCCATCGCCGCGAGTAAAAGCGGTTCGTTCTCGGCTAGTTGCTGTCTGAACTTTGTAATCGGCTCGGCTAGTTGCTGCCCTTCCAGAATCCGCTTCTGCTGCTCCTCTTCCAGCAGCGCCAGTTCGCCCAGCACCTGCTGCCGAACCGTGAGCTGATCGAGGCGTTGGTCGAGGGTGGCGGGCGTTACGTCTGGGTACGTATCCTGCAACAGGTCGAGTTGCTGCGTTACCGTCCGCTGTTGCGCCACCAGCGTTTCCACCGCCTCGTCGACCTGATTGGGCGAGAATGCCGGTACACTAAAATGCGCCGGGGCGTTGGCCAGTTGCTGCCGGATGGCCTGCGTCAGCGGCGCGGCCACATTTTGCTCGGCCACAATCCGATCCTGCATCGCCTTCAGTCGGTCACGGAAGGCTTCGATGGCGGGCCCGACGGTCGTTTCGGTCAGTTTGGCTGCGCCGGTAAACTGGGTTGCATCGGCTAGCAACGCGTCGAACTGATCGGTTAGCCGGTTCAGTTCGGTCGTGATGTCGGCCTGATCCTGCCGGGCTTTGCGCAGGGTGCGTTCGCTGCCCGCCAGTTCGGTCAGTAGTCCGGCAAGGGGCGTCACCTCGTCATGCTGCCGGAGGCGTTCACGATCATCGGCAAAGGCGGCTTGTTTGTCGGTCAGTTTTTCCTGGGTACGTGCTGCTTTAGCCAGTTCGTTTTCGGCCTGTTCGGCGGCTTCGGCCCACTTTTTTTCGGCATCAAACGTTTTTATGGCCTTGGCCAACTCGTCGAGGCGTTCGTCGGCCTGCGTAATCTGCTCGGTCAGTTCGGCCAGCCGTTCGTCGCTCAGCATCCGGATGCCCGCAATCGACTGCTTTTTGTGGCTGATCTGTTCTTCCAGGAATTTATGATGCTCAAACGCCTTCCGACTGAGTTGCCGGTAGATTTCGGTGCCGGTAATTTTCTCCAGCATCTTACTCCGTTCGGCGGCTTTGGCTTTCAAAAACTGGTCGAAAGCCCCCTGCGCCAGCACAATCGACTTCACGAACTGCTCGTAGGAGAGGCCAATCAGTTCTTCGTTTTTCTTCG